>NZ_JBEXNN010000001.1:0-426484 GCF_040611115.1 Streptomyces sp. NPDC003038 | reverse complement strand
GCCGAGGCCGCGCCCGTGGTCGAGGAAGAGGCTCCCGCCGCTCCGGCTCCGCGTGCCCGTCGTCGTGCGACCCGCGCTGTGACGGCTCCTGAGGCTCTGGCTGCCGAGGCCGCTGTGGCTCCGGTCGCCGAGGCCGCGCCCGTGGTCGAGGAAGAGGCTCCCGCCGCTCCGGCTCCGCGTGCCCGTCGTCGTGCGACCCGCGCTGTGACGGCTCCTGAGGCTCCGGCTGCCGAGGCCGCTGTGGCTCCGGTCGCCGAGGCCGCGCCTGCGGTCGAGGAGGAGGCCCCGGCCGTTTCCGCTCCGCGTGCCCGTCGTCGTGCGACCCGCGCTGTGACGGCTCCTGAGGCTCCGGCTGCCGAGGCCGCTGAGGCTCCGGTCGCCGAGGCCGCGCCTGCGGTCGAGGAGGAGGCCCCGGCCGCCGCGGCTCCGCGTGCCCGTCGTCGTGCCACCCGCGCCGTCGCCGCCCCGGCCGCTCCGGCCGCCGAGACCGCTCCGGCTCCGGCCGTGGAGGAGGCCCCCAAGGCCGCCTCGCGCCCGATCACCGTCGCCGACGCCGTGGACTCCCCGAAGCGCGGCGGCCGCCGTCGCGCCACGCGCTCCGGCGCCCCGTCCGCCCCCGCCCAGCCCGCCGCCGAGGCCGAGGCGCCCGCCGCCCCGGGTCGTGGCCGCCGCGCCGGGCGTCCC
This sequence comes from Streptomyces sp. NPDC003038, assembly GCF_040611115.1. Classification (NCBI taxonomy): domain Bacteria; kingdom Bacillati; phylum Actinomycetota; class Actinomycetes; order Kitasatosporales; family Streptomycetaceae; genus Streptomyces; species Streptomyces sp. NPDC003038. The sequence continues at coordinate 425,800 of NZ_JBEXNN010000001.1, read as the reverse complement.
GCCGTGGCCGTCTTCCAGGCCCCGGTCTTCGCCGAGCCGATGTTCCAGACCCCCGAGACCGCCGCCATGGCCGCCGCGGCCGCTGCCGCCGCCGCCCCGGCCGAAGAGGTCGAGGAGGAGGAGACGGTCGAGGCCGAGGCCGTGCAGGCCCCCGCCCCGCAGCCGTCGGGCCGCCGCCGTCGCCGCCGTGGCGCCGCGGAGCACGCGCCGGTCGCCGAGTCCGCCCCGGTCTCCCTGCCCGAGGTGCTCGCCGAGGAGGAGCCGGAGGCCGAGGCCGCCGAGCTCGACGAGGCCGCCACATTCGAAGAGGGCGCCGAATTCGAAGAGGGCGACGAGTCGGACGAGCGCCCCTCCCGCCGCCGCCGTCGCGGTGGCCGTCGCCGCCGCCGGGGCGAGGCCGCCGACCTCGACGAGTCCTCCGAGGAGGACACCGAGGCCGCGGCCGCCGAGCAGGAGGCCGAAGAGGACGAGGACGAAGAAGCCGAAGAGGGCGGCGCCCTCGGTTCCAGCTCCAGCCGTCGTCGCCGTCGCCGTCGTCGTCGCAGCGGTGACACCGGCGCGGAAGCCGTCGAAGCGGGCGAGGAGGACGGCGTACGCACCGTCGTCAAGGTCCGCGAGCCGCGCCCGGCGCGCGAGCGCCTCGAGTCCATCTCCTCCGACGAGGTGCAGTCCATCAAGGGCTCGACCCGTCTGGAGGCGAAGAAGCAGCGCCGCCGCGAGGGTCGCGAGCAGGGCCGCCGCCGCGTGCCGATCATCACGGAGGCCGAGTTCCTGGCCCGCCGTGAGGCCGTCGAGCGCGTGATGGTCGTCCGCCAGGCCGGCGAGCGCACCCAGATCGGCGTCCTTGAGGACGACGTGCTCGTCGAGCACTACGTCAACAAGGAGGAAGCCACCTCGTACGTCGGCAACGTCTACCTGGGCAAGGTCCAGAACGTGCTGCCGTCGATGGAGGCCGCCTTCATCGACATCGGCAAGGGGCGCAACGCCGTCCTGTACGCCGGTGAGGTCAACTTCGAGGCGCTCGGCATGGCCAACGGGCCGCGCCGCATCGAGTCCGCCCTGAAGTCCGGCCAGTCGGTCCTCGTGCAGGTCACCAAGGACCCGATCGGCCACAAGGGCGCCCGCCTGACCAGCCAGGTCTCGCTGCCCGGCCGCTACCTGGTCTACGTGCCCGAGGGCTCGATGACGGGAATCAGCCGCAAGCTGCCCGACACCGAGCGCGCGCGTCTGAAGACGATCCTCAAGAAGATCGTCCCCGAGGACGCGGGCGTCATCGTGCGCACCGCCGCCGAGGGTGCGAGCGAGGACGAGCTGCGCCGCGACGTCGAGCGTCTGCAGGCGCAGTGGGAGGACATCCAGAAGAAGGCGAAGCAGATCTCGACCTCTTCGCCGAGCCTGCTGTACGGCGAGCCGGACATGACCGTCCGCGTCGTGCGCGACATCTTCGACGAGGACTTCTCGAAGGTCATCGTCAGCGGCGACCAGGCGTGGGAGACCATCCACGGCTACGTCTCGCACGTGGCCCCGGACCTCGCCGACCGGCTGTCGCGCTGGACCTCCGAGGTCGACGTCTTCGCGACGTACCGGATCGACGAGCAGCTCGCCAAGGCGCTCGACCGCAAGGTGTGGCTGCCCTCGGGCGGCTCGCTTGTGATCGACAAGACCGAGGCGATGATCGTCATCGACGTCAACACCGGCAAGTTCACCGGTCAGGGCGGCAACCTCGAAGAGACCGTCACCAGGAACAACCTGGAGGCGGCCGAGGAGATCGTCCGTCAGCTGCGGCTGCGCGACCTCGGCGGCATCGTCGTCATCGACTTCATCGACATGGTCCTGGAGTCCAACCGCGACCTCGTCCTGCGGCGCATGCTGGAGTGCCTGGGCCGCGACCGTACGAAGCACCAGGTGGCCGAGGTCACCTCGCTGGGCCTGGTCCAGATGACCCGCAAGCGGGTGGGCCAGGGTCTGCTGGAGTCCTTCTCCGAGACCTGCGTCCACTGCAACGGCCGCGGTGTCATCGTGCACATGGAGACGCCGACCGTGATCGGTGGCGGCGGCAACGGCAAGCGCGCGAAGCGCCGCGGTGGCCGGGGTGACTTCGACCAGCACGACCACGAGATCGAGACGGTCGACACGGAGGGCTTTGAAACCGAGGCGGAGGTGGCCGCCGAGGCCGCCGCGCCGCGGGCGCTGCCCGAGCCGGAGTTCGTCGTGGACGAGGAGCTGTACAGCAGCCCGGCCGAGGCCGAGGCGGCGGCAGGCCTGAGCGGCCGTCGCAACCGCCGCCGCGCCACCCGCAAGGCGACCGCTCCGGCGGGCGCCCCGCGCGGAGCGACGGCCCCCGTGGCCCAGGCTCCGGCCGAGGTGACCCCGGTGGTCGTCGACGAGCCGGTCACCGAGCCGGCCGAGACGGTCCTGGAGCCGGCCGCCGAGGTCGTCGCCGAGGCTGTGGAGGCCGCGGAGACGGTCGAGGCCGCAGTGGTGGAGGAGGCCGCGCCGAAGGGCCGTACCCGCCGCCGGGCGACCCGTAAGGCCACCGCGCCGGCGGGCGCCCCGGCCTCCGCGGCCGAGGTGGCCCCGGAGCCGGTCGCCGTACCGGAGCCGGTCGTCGAGCCCGAGCCCGCGCCCGAGCCGGTCGTCGAGCCCGAGCCCGTCGCCCCGGTCGCGGAGGCCCCCGTGGCGCAGGCCGCGCCGGCCCGTCCGCGCCGGCGTGCCACCCGTAAGGCCACCGCACCCGCCGGTTCCCCGGCAGGAGCGGCGGAGGCCGCGGTACTCGTCGTGGAGACCCCGGTCGTCGAGACGGCGGTCGCGGAGCCCGCGGCCCCGGCCGAGGAAGCCGCCCCGGCCGAGGAGGCTCCCACGGCCAAGAAGGCCGCCAAGAAGGCTCCGGCCAAGAAGGCGACCGCGGCGAAGAAGGCCCCGGCCAAGAAGGCGGCGGCCGCCAAGAAGACCGTGGCCAAGAAGGCGGCCACGACCACCAAGAAGACCGTGGCGAAGCGGGCGACGAAGAAGACCGCGGCGGCGGAGCAGCAGACGCTCCCGTCCGTCTCGGCTCCGACCGAAGCCTGATCCGCCTCCCCTCGTGACCGTGGGCACCGCCGAGAGGCGGGCCCACGGTCACGAGGGGGCCCGGTTTGACCCTCCGGAACCGGGCCCGTAACCTAGACCGTCGGCATGTCTTAGGCGATACGCCTAGCGCGCGCCGCGCTCCTGAGCACCTCCCTCCCGCTTCGCCGGGAGAGGCCGCTCGTCCAATTCCGGATCAGTGTGGGCCCCAGGCCCGCCTGAGCGGCTGGCTTCAGGAGCATCCGTCCCGAGTGAGAGAGAGATCCGCGTGTACGCCATCGTGCGCAGCGGTGGTCGCCAGCACAAGGTTGCTGTTGGTGACATCGTTGAGGTTGACAAGATTTCCACTGCCAAGGTTGGCGACACGGTCGAGCTCTCGACCCTGCTCGTTGTCGACGGCGACGCCGTGACCAGCGACCCGTGGGTGCTGGCCGGGATCAAGGTCCAGGCCGAGATCGTGGATCACCACAAGGGCGCCAAGATCGACATCCTGCGCTACAAGAACAAGACCGGCTACCGCCGTCGCCAGGGTCACCGCCAGCAGTACACGGCGATCAAGGTCACCGGTATCCCCACGGCTGCGAAGTAAGAGGGACTGAGACATGGCACACAAGAAGGGCGCATCGTCCACCCGGAACGGGCGCGACTCCAATGCCCAGCGGCTCGGCGTGAAGCGCTTCGGCGGTCAGGTCGTCTCCGCTGGTGAGATCCTCGTCCGCCAGCGCGGCACGCACTTCCACCCCGGTGCGGGTGTCGGCCGTGGCGGCGACGACACGCTGTTCGCGCTGCAGGCCGGTGCTGTCGAGTTCGGCACGCACCGTGGGCGCAAGGTCGTGAACATCGTTCCGGCCGCCTGATCTTCTTGATCTGAGGCGTTCGTAGCTTTCGAGGGCGGATCTCATCTCTTTCCGGCGCAAGTCGGGAAGAGAGGTCCGCCCTCGGCGCGTTTACACGTACACACGTTTAACGGCAGCAAGGCCTGCCCGGGACATTCCCGTATGTATCTGGAGGAACAACCATGACCACCTTCGTGGACCGCGTCGAGCTGCACGTCGCCGCGGGTAACGGGGGCCACGGCTGCGCCTCCGTTCACCGGGAGAAGTTCAAGCCGCTCGGCGGCCCCGACGGCGGCAACGGCGGCCGTGGCGGCGACGTGATCCTGGTGGTGGAGCAGGCGATCACCACCCTGCTGGACTACCACCACAGCCCGCACCGCAAGGCCACCAACGGCAAGCCCGGCGAGGGCGGCAACCGCTCCGGCAAGGACGGCCAGGACCTGATCCTGCCGGTCCCGGACGGCACCGTCGTCCTCGACAAGGAGGGCAACGTCCTCGCCGACCTCGTCGGCCAGGGCACCACCTACGTCGCCGCCGAGGGCGGCCGCGGCGGCCTCGGCAACGCCGCGCTGGCCTCGGCCCGCCGCAAGGCGCCCGGCTTCGCGCTCCTGGGTGTCCCCGGCACCACCGGCGACATCGTCCTGGAGCTCAAGACCGTCGCCGACGTCGCGCTGGTCGGTTTCCCGAGCGCCGGCAAGTCCTCGCTGATCTCGGTGCTCTCCGCCGCCAAGCCGAAGATCGCCGACTACCCCTTCACCACCCTCGTCCCGAACCTGGGCGTCGTCACGGCCGGTTCGACGGTCTACACGATCGCCGACGTACCGGGCCTGATCCCGGGCGCCAGCCAGGGCAAGGGCCTCGGTCTGGAGTTCCTGCGCCACGTCGAGCGCTGCTCGGTGATCGTGCACGTCCTGGACACCGCCACCCTGGAGTCCGACCGTGACCCGGTGGCCGACCTCGACGTCATCGAGGAGGAGCTCAAGATCTACGGCGGCGGTCTGGAGAAGCGTCCGCGCCTCGTCGTCCTCAACAAGGTCGACATCCCGGACGGCCAGGAGCTCGCCGACATGGTCCGCCCCGACCTGGAGGCGCGCGGCTACAAGGTCTTCGAGGTCTCCGCGGTCGCCCGTACCGGCCTGAAGGAGCTCTCCTTCTTCCTGGCCGAGGTCATCGCCAAGGCCCGCGCCCGCAAGCCGAAGGAGGAGGCGACCCGTATCGTCATCCGCCCGAAGGCCGTGGACGACAGCGGTTTCACCATCGCCTACGACGAGGCCGAGGAGGTCTACCGGGTGCGCGGTGAAAAGCCGGAGCGCTGGGTCCGCCAGACCGACTTCAACATCGATGAGGCCGTCGGCTACCTCGCGGACCGCCTCAACCGCCTCGGTGTCGAGGAGGCGCTGCGCAAGGCCGGTGCCCGTGCGGGTGACGGCGTCGCCATCGGTTCCGACGAGAACGCGGTCGTCTTCGACTGGGAGCCGACCATGATGGCCGGCGCCGAGATGCTGGGCCGCCGCGGTGAGGACCACCGTCTGGAGGCTCCGCGCCCGGCCACGCAGCGCCGCAAGGAGAAGGACGCCCATCGCGGGGACGACGCGCAGAAGGAATACGACGAGTTCCGCCCGTTCTAGTCCCGGGCGGCCTTGAAGTCACCTTTACGCAGGTCGCTTAGGATCCACCGAGTGAGCAGCAGCAATCCACCCACCGTGTCCGTCGTGGTGATCGCGTACAACGACGCCGGGCTCGTGGGCGAGGCCGTCCTTTCGGCTCTCGCCCAGGGCCCGGTGGTCGGCGAGGTCATCGCCGTGAACGATGCCTCGTCCGACGGCACCGCGCGGGTGCTGGACGAGCTGGCCGCCGCCCATCCCCGCCTGAAGGTGGTGCACCGGACGGAGAACAGCGGGGGATGCGGTACCCCGCGCAACGACGGGATCGCGGTCGCGACCGCCCCGTACCTGCTCTTCCTCGACAGCGACGACGTCCTGCCGCCGGGGGCGGCCGACGCCCTGGTGCGCGCCGCCGAGGAGCACCGCGCGCCCGTCACCGTCGGCGCGTGCGTACGGCGTGAGCTGCCGCAGGGCCACGACGTGCCGTGGATGCCCGGGCTCCACACGCCCGGTGAGGTGATCGAGCGGCCCGCGGACCGGCCCGAGCTGGTCCGGGACACGCTGTGCGTCAACAAGCTGTACGAGCGTTCCTTCCTGGACGAGCACCGCATCCGCTTTCCCGACGGCCGGTTCATCTACGAGGACTTCGTCTTCACCGCCCGCGTACTGGCCGCCGCCCCGCGCATCGCGGTCATCGGTGACCTCGTGTACGTCTGGCACGTGCGCCGCGGCGCCGCCCAGGTGTCGATCTCCCTGGACCGCAAGGACGTGGGCAACTGGCGCGCCCGTATCGAGGCCCACCGCACGGCCGCCCGGATCCTTACCGCGTCCTCCCCGGAGCTGGGCCGGGCCTGCCAGGTCAAGTTCCTCGAGTACGACCTGCGGATGTACCTGCGCGAACTGGGCCAGGACCCGCAATACCAGGCCGCCTGGTGGGGCCTCACCCGCGAGTACCTCGACACCTTCGCGGAGGCCGACATCGAGGCCGCCGGGGCGCGGGCCCGCTGGATCGTACGGGTGCTGCGCGCCACCGCGACCCCGCCCGCCGACATCCGGCGGTTCACCCGCTTCGCCGCCGAACCACCGCGCCTGCTTCCGCCGTACGCGGCCACCGCCGACGGGGTACCGGTGTGGAGCGAGGCGCTCCCGGTCGAACTCGACGGTCTGGCGGACCTGGCGACAGCCGAACTGCCCGTCACCGTCGATGCCGAACCGGCGGGAAGCAGCGCACTGCGGATCCACCTGCACGACCTGTACGGGCGCCTCGCCGAGGTCGGGCCGCGGACCGTTCAGCTGCGCTTCCTTCCCCGCGCGGGCGGCGAACCCGTCCTGGCCCGGCCGGTGGAGCTGCTGCCCCGCGCGGACGGCGGCTGGAGCGCGGAACTGCCGTTCCGACTCGGTGACCTGGCCGCCGACGGGCGCCGCCGGGGGCTGCGCAGGATGCAGGCGTGGGATGTCCGGGTGAGCGTGCGGTGCGCGGACGGGAGCTCCGTGCTCACCTCCCTGCGCCCCCTCGGGGATCTGCTCCGCCGCCGCGCCCTGCCGAGCGGCAGGTACGGTGTTCTGCTGTCGCAGCCCTACTGCACGGCCGCCGATTCGCTGGCCCTGCGCCTGGCTCCGGGAGCCGAGGGCGCCCTGTACCTCGTACGCAACCGCCTCTACCGGGCCCGGGCGGGCCGCAGGCGGGGCTGATGACCCCATCGACAGATGACTCAGCTGACTCAGATGACACGCACACGCATGACCCAGCTGACACAGATGACTCGGACAGAACTCGGGAGATACGCATGACGTTTTTGATCACCGGTGGCGCCGGCTACATCGGCGCACACGTCGTCCGCGCGATGCTGCTCGCGGGTGAGAAGGTCGTCGTCATCGACGACCTGTCCACGGGCAACGCCGACCGTGTCCCGGAGGGCGTACCGCTGGTGGTCGGCTCCGTCCTGGACCGGCTGGTCCTGGACGAGACCATCGCCCAGCACAAGATCACCGGCGTGGTGCACCTCGCGGGCAAGAAGCAGGTCGGCGAGTCCGTGGACAAGCCGCTGTACTACTACCACGAGAACGTGCAGGGCCTCACGGTGCTGCTCCAGGCCGTGGCCGCCGCGGGCGTGCGCAACTTCCTCTTCTCCTCCTCCGCTTCCGTCTACGGCATGCCCGATGTGGACCTGGTCACCGAGGACACCCCCTGCGCGCCGCTGAGCCCGTACGGCGAGACCAAGCTGGCCGGCGAGTGGCTGGTCCGCGCCGCCGGCAAGGCGCACGGGATCTCGACCGCCTGCCTGCGCTACTTCAACGTGGCGGGCGCCGCGACCCCCGAGCTCGCCGACACCGCCGTCTACAACCTGGTGCCGATGGTCTTCGAGCGCTACGACGCCGGCCAGGGCGCCCGGATCTTCGGCGATGACTACCCCACCCCGGACGGCACCTGCATCCGCGACTACATCCACGTCGAGGACCTCGCGGACGCCCATGTCGTGGCGGCCCGCAAGCTCGCCGAGTGGGCCGGGGCGCGGGAGTACAAGGACCTCACCGTCAACATCGGCCGCGGTGAGGGCGTCTCCGTGCGCGAGATGGTCGAGCTCCTGAACGAGAACACCGGGCACACCTACGCCCCCGAGGTCACCCCGCGGCGCCCCGGCGACCCGGCGAAGGTCGTGGCCTCGGCCGACCGGATCGCGAGCGAGCTGGGCTGGAAGGCCCGGCACGACGTCCGCGAGATGGTGATCTCCGCCTGGGCGGGCTGGGAAGCCAACCGCAAGAGCTGACCGCGCCGCTCGCGCTGACCGCGCGGACCGCGTACGTACGAAGCCGCCCGCCCCGGAGGTGTCCGGGGCGGGCGGCTTCGTACGCGGACGAGAGTGGTCAGCGGGTCAGGAAGGCGAACAGCTCTTCCCACCGGTCGGTGATCTCGGCGCTGGAGTATCGCTTCACCTCGCGGAAGGCCTTGTCCCCGAGCCGGTCGCGCAGCTCACGGTCCGACATCAGCGCGTTCAGGTGCCCGGCCAGCTCCATGGTGTTGCCGAGCCTGGCCAGCAGCCCGTCTTCGCCGTGCTCGACGATCTCCCGCACGCCTGGCGCGCAGTCGAACGCGGCCGCGGGCACGCCCGCCGCCATGGCCTCCAGCAGCGTGATCGGGAAACCCTCGGCCCGGGAGGCCTGGGCGAAGACCGAGGCTCCGCGCAGCGCGCCCAGCACGTCATCGGTGCTGCCCATCCACTCCACGGAGTCGTCCAGCCCCAGCGCGGTGCAGTGTGCGCGCAGCGCCGGCTCCTCCACGCCCGCCCCGTAGATCCGCAGGACCCACTCGGGGTGGTGCGGGGCGACGTCCGCCCATGCGTCGAGCAGCAGGTCCACGCCCTTCTCGAAGGCGAGGCGGCCGACGCTCGCCACGACCTTCTCCGTGCGCGGAGCGGGGAACTCCGGCATGAAGGGAAGCGGGTTGGGCATGCTGGCGACGTTCTGCATGCCCGCCCGGATCCAGAGGTCCGCGTCCTCGGCGGTGAGCACCAGCATCCGGTCGACGTCCTGGTAGAAGCGCCTGACGCGCTCTCCGCGGGTGGACTTCTGGCTGGCCTCGAAGGACTCGTGGCTCATGCCGATGAGGCTGAGCCCCTTGGTGTCGGCGAGCGCCACCCACTCCATCGCCCAGACCTGGGTGACGATGACCACGCCGCCGGGTCGGGCCGCGCGCAGCAGCTCGTTCAGCTTCTCCGCCTTGGCCCGCATCTTCGCCCGCCGGGCCGCCTGGCGGCGCCGTTCGGGGGCGTTCAGCCGTCCCTTGATCCCGCGCAGCCGGCGCGCCGCCGGCGGGTGGGCCTCGTACAGGGTGGTCATCTCGTACGGCAGGTCCTGCGGCAGCTTCTGCCGGATCTCCTCCGCGACCGGGGCGATGCCCACGATGTGCACCTTGTGGCCGCGGTCGGTGAACAGCCGGGCCATCTGGTGCGACCAGGTCGTCACGCCGCCGAGCTCGTCGACGTTGTTGGAGACGATGAAGATGTCACGGCCGCCCGGGGTGGCGGTCTGCTGGCTCACTTGCCGCTCCTGGTGAAGAACTTGTCGACGATCTGGCGGGCGGCGTCCCCGCGGTCGTACTCGCCGAACTCGGTGAGGAAGCGCTGCCGCGCCTCCGCGTACTTGGCGTCCGCCTCCTCGAAGGCGGCGAGGGCCTGCAGGAGTTCGTCCGCCGTGGCCACCACCGGGCCCGGAGCCTTCTCCTTCAGGTCGAAGTACGTACCGCGGATGTCGGTCGCGTACTTCTCGTAGTCGTACGCGAAGAACACCATCGGCCGGTCCAGGACCGCGTAGTCGAACATGACGGACGAATAGTCGGTGATCAGTCCGTCGGCGAGGGCCAGCAGCGGCGTGATGTCGTGGTGCCGGGACACGTCGATGACCCGGCCCGCGACCGACGGCGGGAGCGAGACGCTGTTGAGGTAGTGGGTCCGTACCAGCAGCGTGAAGCGGTCGCCGAGCCGGTCCGCGAACTCCTCGATGTCGAAGGGGAATGCGAAGCCTTCCACGGTGCCGTCCGCACCCGCTCGGAAGGTCGGCGCGTACAGCAGCACCTTCTTGTCCGGGTCGATGCCCAGCTCGGTCGCGAGGGGGCCGCGGACCCGCTCACCGCTCTGCGCCTCCGCCTGCTGCGCATCGACCAGGGCGTCGTTGCGCGGGTAGCCCGTGCGCAGCAGCACCTCGTCTCGCAGCCGGAAGCTCTTGGCGAGGGTGCGGGTGTCGTGCTCGGAGCGGATCAGGAAGTGGTCGAAGCGGTCGACGGCCGCCTGGAAGCGGTCCTGGGCCGCGCGGCCCTGCGCCTTGGTGCGGGGCTCGTGGAAGCCCATCCGCTTGAGCGCGGAGCCGTGCCAGGTCTGGATGTACGTGGTCCCCGGGCGCTTGGCGAGCGCCAGCGGGAAGCCCTGGTTGTCGACCCAGTACTCGGCCTGGGCCAGCGCCCGCAGGTACGGCCAGCTCCAGCGGCGCACCAGCGTGGCCTCCTTGGGGAAGCCGGTGGGCTTGCCGCCCGCGTACGACCAGATCGCCTCGAAGGGCGCGCCCTGGCGGACCATCTCCTCGTAGATCGCCTTGGGGCTGTCGCTGTACTGCTTGCCCATGTGGCTCTCGAAGACGACCGTGCCCTTCTTGATCGGCAGCTTCGAGAAGACCTCGTGGTAGAGCTTCACCTTCTGTTCGCCGGACCCCATGTTGCGGCGGGCCCGCAGAGCCTTGCGCAGGCCCCGCTTGACGACGCCGGCGGTCTTGCCCTGTATGGCGTTGTCGAGCAGCGTCCGGGTGCGTACGGCGGCCGCGCCCTCGGCGGTCAGGACGTAGGAGAGGTTGCCCTTCTTGGTCACCTCCGGCTGGAAGCGGTCGGAGACCAGCCGGGTCAGCCGCGGCCGTACGCGCAGGCGGGCCGCCGACTCCAGGTCGACCCCGCCGACCGAGACGCGGGTGGTGATCCGGTCGTCGCCGGCCGTCAGCTTCAGCCGGACGTCCCAGACGGCGTCGATGATGCCGAGGGGACGGACGGTGCCTGCGATGTCGGCCGTGGCAGACCACTCGATCGTGTCACCGGCGTGGCGCACGCTTGCCACCGGGAAGCTGAAGGAACGCACACCGATCTGCCGGCGGGCCCGGAATTCGAGCGAGGCCTTCAGCTCCGCCTCCGGCCGGATCCGGCCCAGCGGGTTCACGACGGCGCCCGACATCGTGACGGTGCCGCGCCCGTCGTCGGCGTAGGAGGTGAGGCGGTTGCCCAGCTGGAGGGAGGAGAGCGGGGCGGTGTGGAACCCCTGCTCGGTGACGTCCAGTATCCGGCGGGCCTCGGCGCCGTGGGCATCGGCGGCGTCGTCGATGTGCGCGGCGCACCAGTAGACGCGGCCGTCGCGCTCCGCGAGGGGGGAGGAGAGCCGGCCCTTGTTCGTCATGGCGTCGGCGGCCGGGAGGAGGTTCTCCCAGTCCTCCTTGCCCAGCAGGTAGGCGCAGATCGCCTGGAGGTACGTCACGTTCTCGTAGGCGGCCGGATCGATTCCGGCGAGGTAGCCGTTGGCGAGACGGGCGAACTGCTGGCGGTACGCGTCGCCCAGAAGGGGCAGGTCACGAAGGTGCAGCACCAGATCGTGCTTGAGGAACTTGGCGTCCTTCGCGGACTTGATGTCCGTGTGGCCCTTGGAGGCCAGCAGCTGGTCGACGCGGCGGTGGATCTCCATCCGGTGGACGAAGTTCGCGATCTCGTGGCGCCGGTTGCTGATCGACTTCGCCGCGGCCTTCTCGACCACGTTCCAGAAGTAGACGTGGTTCGGGATCAGCGTGATGCGGCGGGCGGCCACGTACGCCTGCGCGGAGAACAGCAGGTCCTCGTAGTGGATGCCGACCGGGAACTCCAGGCCCTGCTCAAGCAGGAACGCGCGCCGGTAGCACTTGTTCGTGGAGAGGGTGTCGTAGACCAGCAGGTCGGGGAACTCGGTGATCGACTCCAGCGTGCGCGTGCGGGAGTAGATCCACGGGTACCACTCGGTGGTCTTGCCCCACCGGTTGTCGAGGTGCACGCGTACGCACATGCCCGAGACCAGGTCGGAGCCGGTCCGCTCGGCGGCGGCCAGCATGTTCCGGCAGGCGTTGCGTTCCAGCACGTCGTCGCTGTCCAGGAACATGACGTAGGTGCCGGTGGCCTGCTGGATGCCGTGGTTGCGCGGCGCGCCGCAGCCGCCACTGTTCTCCGGCAGCTGGAAGGCGCGCACTCTCCCCGGATGCGCTGCTTCCAGTTCCTTGGCGACAGCGTAGGACCGGTCCTTGCTGCAGTCGTCGACGATCACGACTTCGACCCCGTGCAGGGTCTGGTCCAAAACCGACTGGACTGCTGTCGACAGACGCTCTGCGTCGTTGTAGACGATGACGACCACGGAGACGTCGGGCACGTGCACCTCGATCCCTTCGTTTCTTCATTCCGCTTATCCCGTCAAAGCTACCGTGTGCCGCGCGCACCTCAGGCAGGCCGACTCTCGGTCTGCATACTTCTAAGGAAGAGGTGAGGGGCGGGTCCGGTCGCCGACAATCACCCGTTCGGACCCAGCAGGAAGTGTTTATGACGAAGCTGTCCGTAGTTGTTCCTTGCTACAACGAAGAGGCCGTCATCGATAGTTTCGACGTGGAGATCCGCAGGGCTCTGGACGCCCTCCCCGTCGAGTACGAGGTCTGCTACGTCGACGACGGCAGCCGCGACGGCACCCTCGAAAGACTTCGCAAGATCGCCTCCGAGTACGGCCGGCAGACCCGGTACGTCTCCTTCAGCCGCAATTTCGGCAAGGAGGCCGGCATGCTCGCCGGCCTGCGCGAGGCCACCGGCGACGCGGTCGTGATCATGGACGCGGACCTTCAGCACCCGCCGGAGCTCATCGCCACCATGCTCGACCACTACCGGCAGGGCCACGACCAGATCATCGCCCGGCGCACGCGCGAGGGCGACAAGAAGCTCCGCTCGGCGCTCAGCCGCCTCTACTACCGTGGCGTCAACCGGTGGGTCGACGTGGAACTCGCCGACGGCGTCGGCGACTTCCGCATGCTCTCGCGCCCGGCCGTGGACGCCCTGCTGTCGCTGCCTGAGTACAACCGCTTCTCCAAGGGCCTCTTCTCCTGGATCGGCTTCGACACCGTCCACTTCGACTACCGGAACGCCCAGCGCGAGGCGGGCGAGACGAAGTGGAAGTTCGGCTCTTTGCTCAACTACGGCATGGACGGCCTGATCTCCTTCAACAACCGGCCGCTGCGCATCGGGATCTGGCTCGGCGTGTCCCTCGTCGCCCTGACCGGCCTGTACGCGCTGTGGATCACGATCATGGCGATGACCCACGGCGTCGACTCGCCGGGTTACGTCACCCTCGTGGCGATGATCGCGGGCATCGGCGGCGTTCAGATGATCATGCTGGGTCTCATCGGGGAGTACATCGGCCGGACCTACTACGAGACCAAGCGCCGGCCGCACTTCCTGGTGAAGGAAGCCCACGGCTCGGGCCCGCTGCCGCGGACGGCGGAGGCGACGATCACGGAGCGCAGCCTGGAGCGCAACCCGGAGCGCGGCGCCGAGCGCAGCCCCGAGCGTGGCTCCGGTCGGGGCCCCGACCGGGGCCCGGAGCGCAGCTCGGGGCGAACCGCGCGATGAGCAGGAGAGAGCAGCTCGGCCAGATCTTCCGCTTCGCCCTCGTCGGCGGAGTCAACACAGGCACCTTCTTCGCGATCTACCTGCTGCTGCACCCGTGGATGCCCTACTTCGCCGCCTACACGCTCGCCTTCGTACTGGCGATGGTCGGCTCCTTCTTCATGAACACCTACTTCACCTACCGGACCCGGCCGACGTGGAAGAAGTTCCTGCTCTTCCCGCTGACGAACGTCACGAACTACGTGATCCAGTCGGCCGGCCTCTACGCCCTGGTGACCTGGGCCGGGATGGACACCCGGATCGCCCCGCTGGTCGCGGCCGTCGTGGCCATCCCGTTCACCTTCCTGCTGTCCCGCAAGATCCTCGTACCCGGCGTCGCCCGCGCCGCGGCAGCGGAGCCGGCGCGCACCTCCTCCACCGGGTGAGTCCCACGCCCTGAAACCCCCGAGCGGCTGTCGCGGGCGACCCCGTAGATTGAGGTGGCAGGCATTGCGGCAATTCCGGCAAGGGGCAAGGGGACAGACGTGTCAGCGGCTAGGCAAGGTGTCGTGGACGCCCGCAGGATCGTGGTCAAGGTCGGCTCCTCCTCCTTGACCACCGCGGCCGGCGGGCTCGACGCCGACCGGGTGGACGCTCTGGTCGACGTACTGGCCAAGGCCCGCAGCGGCGGGGAGAAGGACATCGTCCTCGTCTCCAGCGGAGCCATCGCCGCCGGGCTCTCCCCCCTCGGCCTGCGCCGGCGCCCCAAGGACCTGGCCCGCCAGCAGGCCGCCGCCAGCGTCGGCCAGGGACTGCTCGTCGCCCGCTACACCGCCTCCTTCGCCCGGTACGGCGTACGCGTGGGCCAGGTGCTGCTCACCACCGACGACACCAGCCGGCGGGCGCACTACCGCAACGCCTACCGGACCCTGGACCAACTGCTGCTGATGGGCGCCCTGCCCGTCGTCAACGAGAACGACACCGTCGCCACCGACGAGATCCGCTTCGGCGACAACGACCGCCTGGCCGCCCTCGTCGCCCACCTGGTCCGGGCCGATCTGCTGGTGCTGCTGTCCGATGTGGACGGCCTCTACGACGGCGACCCGTCCCTGCCCGGCACCACCCGCATCGACGAGGTCCGCGGCCCCGAGGACATCGCGCACGTCTCCATCGGCAGCGCCGGCAAGGCGGGCGTGGGCACCGGCGGCATGGTCACCAAGGTCGAGGCGGCGCGGATCGCGGCCGCGGCCGGCATCCCGGTGGTGCTCACCTCGGCGAGCCAGGCCGCCGACGCGCTGGCCGGCCGCCCCACGGGCACGCACTTCCACGCGACGGGCCGCCGCTCCGGGGACCGGCTGCTCTGGCTCCAGCACGCGTCGACCCCGCAGGGACACCTGGTGCTGGACGACGGCGCGGTGCGCGCGATCACCGAGCGGGGCAGCTCGCTGCTCCCGGCGGGCATCGCCGCGGTCGAGGGCGAGTTCACGGCGGGCGACCCGGTGGAGCTGCGCGACACCTCCGGCCGCGCGATCGCCCGGGGCCTGGTCAACTTCGACGCCAAGGAGCTTCCGCAGCTCCTCGGCCGCTCCACTCGCGAGCTCGCGCGGGAACTCGGACCCGCGTACGAGCGGGAGGTCGTCCACCGGGACGATCTGGTCCTGCTGGAGGGCTGAGGTTCGGTAAAACCACCGCGCAGTGGGCCGGGGACTGGTCAACTGTGAGGGGCGGGCACGCGCAGCGAGACAGGAGGCGGCTGGTGAGACGAGCGCTGACCAGCGTCGGTACGGGGGACGGTGACGGCGGCGACAGCCGGACCGTGCACGGCAGCGGGAACGGGACCGCGCACCGTCACGAGCACGGTCACGAGCACGGCCACGGGCACGGAGAGGACCGGGACGCCTCCCGACTCTGGCACGTGACCCTGAGCGTCTCCGGCAAGCCAGCGCCGTTGTCGGAGGTCCGCCGCGGGCTGGAGCAACTGGCCCACGACCATCCCTTCCTCCTGACCAGCCGGTACGCCGACGACCACGCGGAGATCCGCTACTGGGAAGAGGCCAGGGACCTCCACGACGCCGCGGCCGTCGCCCTGCGCCTGTGGGGCGAACACCGTTCCTCGGCGCAGCTCCCGCCGTGGGAGATCGTCGGCCTGGAGGTCATCGACCGCGCCACCTACCACCAGCGCGTGGCGGAGGGCTACGGCCCACCCCCGGCCCACCCGGTGGGCGTCCACCCGTACTGAATCCTTCCGCTCGCGGCCGGCCCGCCGGTGAGGGAGGCGCGGAGTCCGGGACGCAGCCCCGGGTAGCGCGCGGTGCGGAGCCCGCTCCCCGGCGCGGGCCGGGAACGCCCCCGCCCACCGGCGGCCTCCCCAGGCCGTCTCGCGGGGTGGAACCCCGTCGGCGAGGGCGCGGCCGGGGATTACCCTGGCCGCATGACCTCGCTCGACGACGCCACCGCCGTTTCCCCCGTCCTCGCCACGGCGCGAGCCGCCCGCACGGCCGCCGCCGCCATCGCCCCACTCCCGCGGTCCGCGAAGGACACGGCCCTGCTGGCGATCGCCGACGCGCTGGAGTCCCGTACGGCCGAGATCATCGCGGCCAACGCCGTGGACACGGACAAGGCCCGCGCCGCCGGCACCAGCGAGACCGTCATCGACCGCCTCACCCTGACCCCGGAGCGGGTCGCGGCCATCGCCTCCGACGTACGGGACGTCGCCGCCCTCCCCGACCCCGTGGGTGAGGTGGTCCGCGGCAGCACCCTCCCCAACGGCATCGACCTGCGTCAGATCCGCGTCCCGCTCGGCGTCGTGGGCATCATCTACGAGGCCCGTCCCAACGTCACCGTCGACGCCGCCGCGCTCTGCCTCAAGTCCGGCAACGCGGTCCTGCTGCGCGGCAGTTCCTCCGCCTACTCCTCGAACACCGCGCTGGTCGCCATCCTGCGTGACGCCGTCGAGAGTGCCGGCCTGCCCGCCGACGCCATCCAGCTCGTCCCCGGCGAGTCCCGCGACTCCGTCCGCGAGCTGATGCGCGCGCGGGGCCTCGTCGACGTGCTCATCCCGCGCGGTGGCGCCGCCCTCATCAAGACCGTGGTCGAGGAGTCCATCGTCCCGGTCATCGAGACCGGTACCGGCAACTGCCACGTCTACGTCGACGCCCAGGCCGACCTGGACATGGCCGTGGACATCCTCGTCAACTCCAAGGCGCAGCGGCCCTCCGTCTGCAACGCCGCCGAGACCCTCCTCGTCCACCGAGACATCGCCGACGCCTTCCTGCCGCGCGCCCTGGCGGCCCTCGCCGACGCCGGTGTGACCGTCCACGGCGACGCTCTCGTACTGGCCGCCGCCGAAGGCACCAAGGCCACCGCCGTGCCCGCCACGGACGAGGACTGGGCCGCCGAGTACCTCTCCTACGACATCGCCGCGGCCGTCGTGGACTCCCTCGACGACGCCGTCAGCCACATCCGCCGCTGGACCTCCGGCCACACCGAGGCGATCGTCACCACCTCGCAGGCCGCCGCCCGCCGCTTCACCCAGCTGGTCGACTCGACCACGGTTGCCGTGAATGCCTCCACCCGGTTCACGGACGGTGGCCAGTTCGGCTTCGGTGCGGAGATCGGGATTTCGACGCAGAAGCTGCACGCCCGGGGCCCCATGGGCCTTCCCGAGCTGACCTCCACCAAGTACATCGTCACCGGCGACGGTCACATCCGGTAACCGGAGCCTGGACACCGTGTGGCCGGATTTCGGCTCACACCCTGCCCAAAGCAGCCCCCCAGGTCTACGCTGGTCTTGTGCCGGACGACGTGGGGGGCAAGCCGTTCCCGGACGACGGGGAGCCCGACGACGACCGCGGAGGCGCGGAGCACGACTTCGCCCCCGTGGTGTTCGATGAGGCCTTCGTCCGGAATGCCGAGATTCATGAACCGAGCGCCGCCGAGCGCCAGCGGGCGGCCGACCGGGCACGTGCGGAGGCCGAAGCCGCCCGCGCCGCCGTCGCCGGCGGCTGGACGACCGACGAGGACTACGACGGGTACGGGTACAACCTCGACGACCAGGGCCGGGAGTACGCCCGCGGCCACGGCTACGCCGACGGCCCGTACGGGGCCTACGGCGGCAGCATGCGCCCCTACCGGGGCCGCTCACCCTGGCTGCGGCCCGTCGCCTGGGTGCTCGCCTTCGTGATGGGCCTCGGCATGGTCGCGCTCGCCTTCAGCGCCGTCTACCGCAGCGCCTCGGGCGGCGGCGGCCCCGCCCCGGCGCCCGCCAGTACACCCCTGCGGGAAGTCACCGGCGCGGACGCGTTTACGTACCCCGTCGGCCGCCAACCCTGAAGGTACGACCCCACTCGCATACGCCCGAGCTGGGGGCTTCTCTGAAGCGGGGACAGCGGGGAGAAGCGATGGCCGTGCCAGGAGATCCACCCAACGGCACCCCCGACGGCATCGGTGGGGGCGACGACGAATTCCGGTCGGACGAGTACCGGTCGGTGGTGTTCGACGACGACTTCGTCCGGGCTGCCCGGCTCCAGGAGTTCTCCGCCGAGGAGCGCATGGGCGAACACGCCCCGGCCGTGCGCAGCCGCTCGATCTGGTCGGGCGCCGGCGGCTCCGGACCCCGCACCGGCACTCCCGGCCGGGGCGCCCGGCAGGGCATGCTGCTCGTGCTGCTCATCGCCACGGCCTTCGCCGCCGTCGTCTACATGGGGATGCGCAACCCCTACCTTCCCCCGCCCAGCGGCCACACCGAGCCGCTGGTGAGCACGGTCGTCCCGCTCGCGCCCACCGCCACCGTGCCGGGCGGACGGCCCGCGGAGCTGTACGCGAACAGCCCCGCCGCCGAGTACCGGGTCGGGGCGGCCGGAATCACCCTGCCCGCGGTGCGCCGCACCCACCACTTCACCGACGGCCAGGTCGTCACCGCGCTGTCCGTCGCCAAGGACTACCTGGTCCAGTCCTCGCTGGACCCGGACGTCCTGGCCGGCTCGGCCTCCAGGCCGGTGCGGGTCCTGCTCGATCCCGACCAGCTGGCGCAGTTCGACCGCAGCGTGGCCTCGCCCTCGGGCGACGGCCGGCACGCGGCCACCGGCTGGCTGGTCCGCTTCGACCCGGGCGTCGCCGTCGT
The DNA here is from genome assembly GCF_040611115.1 of Streptomyces sp. NPDC003038. Lineage (NCBI taxonomy): Bacteria > Bacillati > Actinomycetota > Actinomycetes > Kitasatosporales > Streptomycetaceae > Streptomyces > Streptomyces sp. NPDC003038. The sequence goes on along the minus strand of NZ_JBEXNN010000001.1, from coordinate 407,038 downwards.
GGCCGACTCCCGGGTCCGGGTGAACGGAACCCTCGCCTTCGAGGAGGTGGCCCGGGACGTGCTGGAGGTCACCACCGACCACACCTTCGTGTACGCCGTGCGCCCGGCGACCGGAGCCCCGGCCGCCGTCGACGGCGCCTCGCTCTTCACCGTGCGGCGCGAGCTGCGGCTGCGCTTCGACCGGGAGGACCTGGGTGCCCGGCGGGCGGAACTGGCCTCGGCCCACGTCATGGCCGGGCCGCAGGCCTGCTCCGCCGACCCCGCCGAAGGCTTCCGCCCGCTCCTGGCCGGCGCCGCTCCGACCACGGTCGGCCCGGCCGCGAGCGACCCGTACGCCGCAGGCCCCCCGCGGCGCACCGCCGGACTGTGCGGCGTACTGGCACCGCCCGCGACACCGGCGGCCACCCCGGGGCAGGACGGCGCTCCCGTCAGCCCTGGTCCGTAGCCCCTCCCTTGCCCTCGGCGCCGGCGCCCTTCCCGTTGCCCGCCCCACCGCTCCCACTCCCGCTGCCGCCCGTGCCCGCCGCTCCGGTGAACTTGTCGCGGAGCTTGCCGCCCAGGTCCCCGGCGCCGCCGGCGATGTCTCCGACCAGCTTCATCAGGGGATCCTTGCTGGTGCGCACCGAGTCGGCGTAGTGCGCGGCGGACTGCCGGAAGGAGTCGGACACCGAGGTGTCCTTGTCCTCGTCCCGCCGCGGGTAGTGGCCGTCCATGATCCGCTGGAAGTCGCGGCTCTCCGACCACTGCTTCAGCTCGGCCGCCCGCACCGTGGTGAAGGGGTGCGTACGCGGCAGGATGTTCATGATCTTCAGTACGGAGTCGCGCAGATCGCCGCTCGACTCGTACTCCTCCGCCTGGGCCAGGAAGGCGTCCACATTCATCTCGTGGAGGTGGTTGCCGCCCGCGATCTTCATCAGCCCCCGCATCGAGGCGTGCACGTCCTGCCCCACCAGCAGCCCGGCCCGGTCCGCCGACAGCTCGGACTTGCGGAACCACTCCCGCAGCGCTGTCACGATGGCCATGATCGCCATGTTGCCCAGCGGGATCCACGCCACCTTCAGCGCGAGATTCGTCAGGAACAGCAGGATCGTGCGGTACACGGAGTGCCCCGACAGCGCGTGACCCACCTCGTGGCCGACGACCGCCCGCATCTCCTCCTCGTCGAGCAGCTCCACGAGGGCCGTCGTCACGACGATGATCGGCTCGTCGAGCCCGATGCACATGGCATTCGGCTTCGGGTCCTGCTGCACGTACATCTGCGGGACCTTCTCCAGGTCCAGGATGTAACAGGCGTCGCGGAGCATCGCGTACAGATGGGGGAACTGCGCCTCGCCCACCCGCACCGAGTCCGACAGGAACAGCAGCCGCAGGCTGCGCTCCGGAAGCAGTCCGCTCAGGGCCTTGAAGACCGTGTCGAACCCGCTCAGTCTGCGCAGTGCCACGAGCGCCGAGCGGTCCGCCGGATGCTCATACGCCCGCGAGGAAATACCGGGGAACCTCCTGCGGTCCCGCGCCGGTGCCTTCTCGAATCCCGTGTCCGTCATAGCGCCTCCCCCTTGATCGACCTGACTGGCTTCACGTCCATCCTCTCCAACGTCTGAGTCGGCGTGAGCGTGCCCGGAGCCCCGGCATACGATGTGAGGGAAGTCTCCGCCCGCTCCCCGACTCGATAGGTACCTGCCTGATGAGCCTCTCCTCCACCGCCCACAACCTGGTCGTCCTCGCCTCGGAGGGGGCCGGGCAGCACGGCGGCAGCCACGACAGCCTCAACCCGTACCTGACGGGCGGCGCCGCGCTCTTCATTCTGCTGCTGATGCTGTGGGTGACCACGCGCCTGAACCGCGACCGCTAGAGAGTGCACTCTCCGTCGGTGCCGGTCTCGACCACACGCTCGAATGCGGGTCCGGGCCGCTCGACCGGGCCAGTAGGCTCTGCGCTCATGGGAGAGCAGGAAATGCCTACCGGCCCGGTCAAGCGCCGGCTCGGCGTGATGGGCGGGACATTCGACCCGATCCACCACGGACACCTGGTGGCCGCCAGCGAAGTGGCCGCCCTTTTCCACCTCGACGAGGTGGTGTTCGTGCCGACCGGCGAGCCGTGGCAGAAGTCGCAGCGGGCCGTGTCACCGGCCGAGGACCGCTACCTGATGACGGTCATCGCCACGGCGTCGAACCCCCAGTTCTCGGTGAGCCGCATCGACATCGACCGCGGCGGTCCGACGTACACGATCGACACCCTGCGGGACCTGAAGGCGCTGAACGACGACGCCGACCTGTTCTTCATCACGGGTGCTGACGCCCTCGCACAGATCCTGACCTGGCGAAACGCGGACGAGCTCTTCTCGCTCGCCCACTTCATCGGCGTCACCCGGCCGGGCCATGTGCTCACCGACGACGGGCTGCCCGAGGGCGGTGTCTCGCTGGTCGAGGTGCCCGCGCTGGCGATTTCGTCCACGGACTGCCGTGCGCGGGTCGCCGAGGGGGATCCTGTCTGGTACTTGGTGCCGGACGGCGTGGTGCGCTACATCGACAAGCGTGAGCTGTACCGGGGAGCCTGAGCTTCCGGAGAGAGGGGCCCCCGCGGTGAACGACCGACAGGAGCCGTACGACCCGTACGCCGCCCACGAGCAGCAGCTCATCGGCTATGACGAGTACGGGCGGCCGGTGTACGGCCAGGTGCCCGCGCAGCCCGGCCATCCGGCCCCGCCCGCCCCGCATCCCTCCCCGTACGAGCAGCAGTACGCCTACGACCACCAGGCGTACGGCCAGCAGCAGTACTACCCGCAGCAGAAGGCCCCCCAGGAGTACGGCCAGCAGGAGTACGGGCAGCAGGAGTACACGCAGGCCGCCGCCCAGGCCCCCGCCGGCTACGGGTACGACACGCAGCAGACCCAGCAGTGGATCCCCCAGCAGACGGCCCCCCAGCAGACGGCCCCCGAGCCGGTGGCGCCCGAGCCGGTGGCGCCCGCGCCCGCCCGGGAGCCGCAGCGCGAACCGCGGGCGGCCGCGGCCCACGTCCCCGAGCCGCGCCGGGCCGACACCGGTGCCCCGCCGGCCCCCGACTACCGCACCGAGCAGTTCGCCTTCATCGACCAGCCGGACGAGGACTCCGACGACGTCATCGACTGGCTCAAGTTCACCGAGAGCCGGACCGAGCGCCGCGAGGAGGCGCGCCGCCGCGGCCGCAGCCGCGTGGTGGCCCTGATCGTCGTCCTCGCCCTGCTCGCCGTCGGCGGCCTCGGCTACCTCTGGTACGCGGGCAAGCTGCCCTTCCTCGAAGGTCCCGGGAAGAAGGAGGCCGCCGCGGCCGACACCACCGGGGCACAGAAGCGCGACATGATCGTCGTCCACGTGCACAACACAAAGAAGGGCGGCACCTCCACGGCGCTGCTCGTCGACAACGTCACCGCCGGGCAGGGCGCCACCGTCCTGCTCCCGAACACCCTCAACGTCCCCAACTCGGACGGCACCGCCACGGCGCTCGGCAAGGCGGTCGAGGAAGGCAGCCTCGGCACCCGCGAAGCCCTGGACTCGATGCTCGGCACCCGCATCGGCGGTACCTGGCGCCTGGACACCCCCTTCCTGGAGAACCTGGTCGAGCTGGTCGGCGGCATCGAGGTCGACACCGACACCGCCGTACCGGCCGACGACGCGGTGAAGGCCCCGGCGGTGGCGCAGGGCCAGAAGCAGAGCCTCAGCGGCCCGATGGCCGTCGCGTACGCCACCCACCGCGGCCAGGGTGAGCCGGAGGCCAAGCAGCTGGAGCGCATGGGCAAGGTCCTGCACGCCGTCCTGCGCAAGGTTCCGGGCGATCCGAAGGCGGCGACCATGACGGTCGAGAGCATGGGCCAGATCCTCGACCCGGCCCTGAACGCGCAGGCGCTCGGCTCCCTGCTGGCCAAGCTGGGCGAGCACGCCAAGGTGGGGGCGTACCGCACCGACGTCCTCGCGGTGAAGCCGGACGGCACCCTCACGGACGACGCCAACAAGAAGGTCGTCAAGGAGGTGCTCGGCGGCTCCGCCACGGCGGCGCAGGCCGGTGCCATGCCGCGCGTCGGGCTCAAGGACGCCACCGGCGACGAGAAGACGCAGGTCGCGGCGAAGGCGGCGCTGCTCAACGGCGGATACACCTTCGTGGACGGCGGCAAGGCCGACAAGACCGCCGCCGCCTCGCAGATCACCTACCAGGACGACGCCCAGCGGGACAGGGCCGTCGAGGTCGCCAAGACGCTGGGGCTGCCCGAGACGGTGGTGAAGAAGGCCGAGAACGCGGTCAACGCGGACATCGTGGTGATCCTGGGCAAGGACTACAAACCGTCCTGAACCGGCTGCGATCCGGTCCGGATCCGGGCCCTGACCAGGCCCGGACCGGTTCCGGACTCGGCCCGGCGGGGTGGTTTCGCCCGCGCGGGACGTTCCGCGCGGGCGGTGTCGGCGGTACATGAGACCCTTGTAAGGATCTGCCCGCCAACCCGAAAGCATGGCCAGTGACCGCCACGGACCGCTCCATCGAGCTCATCACCGCCGCCGCCCAGGCCGCGGCCGACCGGCTCGCGCACGACATCATCGCGTACGACGTCAGCGACGTGCTGTCGATCACCGATGCCTTCCTGCTCGCCTCGGCGCCCAACGACCGTCAGGTCAAGTCGATCGTCGACGAGATCGAGGAGCGCCTCCTCAAGGAGCTCGGCACCAAGCCGGTGCGCCGCGAGGGCGACCGCGACGCCCGCTGGATCCTGCTCGACTACGTCGACATCGTCGTCCATGTCCAGCACAGCGAGGAGCGGGTCTTCTACGCGCTGGAGCGCCTGTGGAAGGACTGCCCCGAGATCGACCTCCCCGAGGACGCCAAGCTCACCAGGGGCAAGGCAGAGGAGCACGCCAAGCTGCGCGAGGCGGCGGGCGACGACGAGCTGGACGGTGATCTGTTCTGAGCGCGACCGACACGGGCAAGACCTCCAGGAAGATCGTCCTCTGGCGGCACGGCCAGACCTCGTGGAACCTGGAGCGACGCTTCCAGGGCTCCACGGACATCGAGCTGACCGAGAACGGTGTGGCGCAGGCGCGCCGCGCCGCCCGGCTGCTCGCCTCGCTGAAGCCGGACGCCATCGTGGCCTCCGACCTGCGGCGGGCCTCCGCCACGGCCGCCGAGCTGGCCGCCATCACGGGCCTGTCCGTGCGGCACGACCCGGCGCTGCGCGAGACGTACGCGGGTGAGTGGCAGGGCCTCACGCACGACGAGATCCTGGGGAAGTACGGAGAGCAGTACGCCGCGTGGAAGCGCGGCGAGCCGGTCCGCCGCGGCGGCGGTGAGCTGGAGACCGAAGTCGCCGACCGGGCCGCGCCGGTGGTGCTGGAGCACGCCGGCCGCCTCCCGCGGGACGGCACGCTCGTCGTGGTCAGCCACGGCGGCACCATCCGTACGACCATCGGCCGGCTGCTGGGCCTGGACTCGTACTACTGGGAGGGCCTGGGCGGGCTCTCCAACTGCTGCTGGTCCGTTCTCGGCGAGGGCGCACGCGGCTGGCGTCTGATGGAGCACAACGCCGGCACGCTGCCGGAACCGGTGCTCGGCGACGACGACTGAGCACGCACCCGCCGGGCACCCGCCGGGCCCCTGCCGGGGCTCCGACCCGGATTTCACTTTCCGGCTGGTCACAGGCTAGAGTTCTTCTTGTTCGCAGCGCGGAACACCGGAAACGGGGGGAGCGCGGCGGAGAGCGGGGCTATAGCTCAGTTGGTAGAGCGCCTGCATGGCATGCAGGAGGTCAGGAGTTCAATTCTCCTTAGCTCCACAATCAGGATCCCGTCCCCAACAGGGGGCGGGGTCCTTGTTTTTGTACCCTTTGCGCTTGCTGACCGGGCTGGTACCGGCATGGCAGAATCGAACCGCCGGAGGGGGAGTCGACGGCCCGACGCGGGAGGGAGTCGCTGACGGATGGGTGCACACCGGCGACGGTGCGACTGGTGCAACAACGGGACACCGATCGTGCGGGACATGGAGCCCGTCAACCCCGACTACCAGTACTGGTGCGAGGAATGCGCGCGGGCGCTGATCATAAAAGGCGACCCGATCGAGACGTACCGAGAGCTGGAGGGGGAGCCGATCTACGGACGGCTGCTCGACGAGCACTGCACGCTCAAGCGGTTCTACCAGTTCGCGAGGGCGTGACCAGGCGGGCCGGATCCCATCGGATCGGTCACATCGCATCACACCGGACATGGCCCGCGGTCGACGGAAATCGATTTTTGGACCAGGGCCATGACCGTGTAATGTTTGGGACGTCGCCAGGGGGAACCGGAAACGGTAACCGGGGCGGCAGGCAGGACGAGGGGCTATAGCTCAGTTGGTAGAGCGCCTGCATGGCATGCAGGAGGTCAGGAGTTCAATTCTCCTTAGCTCCACAGTGAAGAGGCGGGCCACCCGGATCGGGTGGCCCGCTTCTCGTCGTGCGCGCGCCGGTGGTCCGGGGCGTGGGCGGGGCGGGGGTCGGGCGTGGGTCGGGGCCGGTGGTCCGGTCCGGGGCCGCGTCACCGGTTCCGCGTCACCGGCCGGCGCCGGGTGCCCGCCGTTCGGAACGCCTGAGCGCCCGTAGGGGCCGCTGCGGTACCCTGACGCCATGCGTGCCGTACGCCTTCTGCTTACCGAGCCGCGCTGATCAGTGCCGATCCCGAGACGGTCGGCATCGGCGCGGCGTCCCCTCCTGTGCGAGGGGTTTTTTCGTTTGGGCAGGCAGAGACGGCAGAGACGATCGATGGAGCTTCAGAAATCATGAGCGAGACGAACACCTCGGCCCCCGAGGCGGCCGAGGCGCACCGTTACACGGCTGCCATGGCCGCCGACATCGAGGCACGCTGGCAGGACGTATGGGACGCCCGGGGCACCTACGAGGCCCCGAACCCCACCGGTGACCTGGCCGGGGACCCGGCCGTGGTCGCGCGCCCCAAGAAGTTCATCATGGACATGTTCCCGTACCCGTCCGGCGCGGGCCTGCACGTCGGCCACCCGCTCGGCTACATCGCCACCGACGTCTACGCCCGTCACCAGCGGATGACCGGCCACAACGTCCTGCACACCCTGGGCTTCGACGCCTTCGGCCTGCCGGCCGAGCAGTACGCCGTGCAGACCGGCACGCACCCGCGCGTATCGACCGAGGCGAACATCGAGAACATGAAGGTCCAGCTGCGCCGGCTGGGTCTGGGCCACGACCGGCGCCGGTCGTTCGCGACGATCGACCCGGACTACTACAAGTGGACCCAGTGGATCTTCCTGCAGATCTACAACTCGTGGTACGACGCCGACGCGCAGAAGGCCCGGCCGATCGCCGAGCTGGTCGCCGCCTTCGAGGACGGCTCGCGGGAGGTGCCCGGAGGCCGTCCGTGGGGCGAGCTGACCGCGGGGGAGCGCGCCGACGTGCTGAACGGCGTCCGGCTGGCGTACGCCTCGGACGCGCCCGTGAACTGGTGCCCGGGGCTGGGCACCGTACTGGCCAACGAAGAGGTCACCTCCGACGGCCGGTCCGAGCGCGGCAACTTCCCGGTCTTCAAGGCCAAGCTGAGCCAGTGGAACATGCGGATCACCGCATACGCCGACCGGCTGCTGGACGACCTGGACGCGCTGGACTGGCCCGAGGCCATTAAGCTGCAGCAGCGGAACTGGATCGGCCGCAGCGAGGGCGCGCGCGTCGACTTCGCGGTCGGCGACGCCGGTGCGATCACCGTGTTCACCACCCGCCCGGACACCCTGTTCGGCGCCACCTACATGGTGCTGGCGCCCGAGCACGAGCTGGTCGACCCCATCGTCCCGGCGGAATGGCCCGAGGGCACCCACGCCGTGTGGACCGGAGGCCACGCCACCCCGGCCGAGGCCGTGCAGGAGTACCGCAAGCAGGCAGCCTCGAAGTCGGACGTCGAGCGGCAGGCCGAGGCCAAGGACAAGACCGGTGTCTTCACCGGCGCGTACGCGACCAACCCGGTCAGCGGCGAGCAGGTGCCGGTGTTCATCGCCGACTACGTGCTGATGGGTTACGGCACCGGCGCGATCATGGCCGTCCCGGCGCACGACAGCCGCGACTTCGAGTTCGCGCGCGCCTTCGAGCTGCCGATGCGGTGTGTGGTGGCCCCCACCGACGGCCGGGGCACCGACCCGGCCACGTGGGACGCGGCGTTCGTCGCCCACGACGCCGTCCTGGTCAACTCGATCGGGGACGGCATCTCGCTGGACGGCCTCGACGTGGGCGAGGCCAAGGCCGCCATCACGGCGTGGCTGGAGGCGCGGCGGATCGGCGAGGGGACGGTCAACTTCCGGCTGCGCGACTGGCTGTTCAGCCGTCAGCGGTACTGGGGCGAGCCCTTCCCGATCGTCTACGACGAGGACGGCGTCGCACACGCGCTGCCCGAGTCGATGCTGCCGCTGGAGCTGCCGGAGGTCGAGGACTACTCGCCGCGCACCTTCGAGCCGGACGACGCCACGTCGAAGCCCGAGACGCCGCTGTCGCGCAACGAGGCGTGGGTGCACGTGGAGCTGGACCTGGGCGACGGCTCCGGGGTCAAGCGCTACCGCCGCGAGACCAACACCATGCCCAACTGGGCCGGTTCCTGCTGGTACGAGCTGCGTTACCTGGACCCGCACAACGCCGAGGCGCTGGTCGACCCGGCAATCGAGCAGTACTGGATGGGCCCGCGCGAGAGCGCGCCGCACGGCGGCGTGGACCTGTACGTGGGCGGCGCCGAGCACGCGGTGCTGCACCTGCTGTACGCGCGCTTCTGGTCGAAGGTGCTCTTCGACCTGGGACACGTCTCCTCGGCCGAGCCGTTCCACAAACTGTTCAACCAGGGCATGATCCAGGCGTACGCCTACACCGACTCGCGCGGTGTCTACGTACCGGCGGCCGAGGTCGAGGAGCGCGACGGCGGCTACTTCTACCAGGGCGAGCCGGTCAAGCGTGAGCACGGCAAGATGGGCAAGTCCCTGAAGAACGCGGTCACCCCGGACGAGATCTGCGAGGAGTACGGCGCGGACACGCTGCGCCTGTACGAGATGGCGATGGGGCCGCTGGACGTCTCGCGCCCGTGGGACACCAGGGCCGTGGTCGGCCAGTACCGGCTGCTGCAGCGCCTGTGGCGCAACATCGTCGACGAGGAGACGGGCGAGGTGACGGTCGTCGACGCCGAGCCCGGCGAGGACACCCTGCGCGCGCTGCACAAGGCGATCGACGGGGCCGGCTCGGACCTGACGGGGCTGCGCTTCAACACCGCCATCGCGAAGATCACGGAGCTGAACAACACTCTGACGAAGGCGGGCCGCCCGCTGGAGCGCTCGGTCGCCGAACGGCTGGTGCTGCTGGTCGCCCCGCTGGCCCCGCACATCGCTGAGGAGCTGTGGCACCGCCTGGGGCACAGCGAATCGGTGGTCCACCAGGACTTCCCGGTCGCGGACCCGGCGTACGTCGTGGACGAGAGCGTGACGTGCGTGGTGCAGGTCAAGGGCAAGGTCAAGGCGCGGCTGGAGGTTTCGCCGACGATCTCGGAGGCGGAGCTGGAGCGGCTGGCGGTGAGCGATGAGGGTGTGGTCGCGGCGCTGGGCGGTGCGCAGATCCGCAAGGTGATCGTGCGCGCGCCGAAGCTGGTCAACATCGTCATCTGACGCCGTCCGGGGATGCCGACCGGGGACGTCGTCCCCTGTGTCGTCTCCTACAGGTCCTACAGGTCCTATAGGTCCTATAGGGGAGATCCCGTACGGGCAGGTTGGGGGTTCGATTGGAACCCCCAGCCTGCCCGCGGCGTTTACGGTGGAGGGTAAGAACAAAGAGCTGCTGGGGACTGGGGAAGGGACACTCATGGAGGCCGCGCTGATCGTCTTCGCGCTGATGATGCTTTTCGCCTTCCTGGGCCTGGGCGTGTTCGTGACCGTCAAGGTGGTGGGGGCGGCGAAGCGCGGGGTGGACCGTACGATCACGCAGGCCCGCCGGACGGTGGAGGACACGACCCTGCGGGCCAAGAGCTTCGGCCAGGTCGGGGTCTCGGGGGCGCTGGCGCAGCTGCGGCTCGACCTGCGGACATCGATGCGGGCCACGCAGCAGGCGCTGTACGCGGGGGTCCAGATGGACGCCTCGCTGAAGGAATCGATCGGGCTGTTCGAGCGGCTGAGCGCGCACGGGTACGAACTGGACGACGAGCTCAAGCGGCTGGAGCAGGAGCCGGACCGCAAGCGGATCGCGGACAGCCTGCCCGACCTGCGGGAACGGGCGGGCAAGATCACACAGGCCGCGGACTCGCTGCGCTGGGCCGCGCGCGACCGGGCCCGCCGTTTCGCCGCCGACGACCTGTCCGCGCTCTCGTCCGAGATCGAGCTCGAGTCCGGCGCGCTGCGGGACTGGTCCCGCGAGTCGGTGGACGAGCTTTCGGCGGCGGCCGCGGCCTGGGACGCGGCGCAGGCGGACACCGCGGGTACGACGCCGGGACCGGCCTCGGCACCTACGTCGGCACAGACTTCGGCACCTACTTCGGCGGGGTCTCCCGCTCAGGGTGGCTGGGGCGCGCAGCCGCAGCCGGCGGCGCTGAATCCGGCTGCCCCGGCGGCCCCGTACCCGTGGCAGAAGGCGCGGCGGCCGGAGAACACGACCTGAGCCGCGGCGGGCCCTGCTTCGGCTCCCGTTTCTGCCGCTGCTTCGCGCTGTTTCCCGCTGCCTGGGCTGCTTGGGCTGCTTGCGCTGCCTCCGCTGCCCCTGCTGTCCCCGGTCCTCGCTGATTCCGCTGTTCCGCTGTTCTGCTGTTTCCGCCCCTGCTCACGGTCGTGCGCGCGGGGGCGGGGGCTCGCGCGGGTGCGGGGGCCGCGGTGTCGGTGGTGGTCGTCATCGCGGACGGGGCGCGCCGGCACGGTCCTACCGCAGGGCGCGGCGCAGCGCGGCGACCCGGTCGACAGCCCCGGGAAGGGCCCCAGGCTGCAGGCCCACCCACACTGCCGGTACCCTCCGGCTCATGCCCCGCCATGTCGCGATCGTCACTGATTCCACGGCCTACCTGCCCCCACTGGCCATGGCGCGGCACGGAATCACCTCCGTCCCGCTCACCGTGGTGCTCGGCGGCGAGGCACTCGAAGAGGGCACCGAGATCTCGGCGCGCAGCCTCGCCCTGGCGTTGCAGAAGCGCCGCTCGGTCACCACCTCACGCCCCAGCCCGGAGGAGTTCGTCCGGGCCTATCAGGCGGCTGCGGACGCCGGCGCGACCGGCATCGTCAGCCTCCATCTCTCCGCCGAGTTCTCCGGTACCTATGACGCCGCGGTCGTCGCTTCCAGAACCGCGCCCGTCCCCGTCCGCGTCGTCGACACCGGCATGGTGGCGATGGCCCTCGGTTTCTGCGCGCTGGCCGCCGCCGAGGCCGCCGAAGCGGACGGTTCCGTCGACGAGGCAGTGGCCGCCGCCGAGAAGCGGGCGTCGGACATGTCCGCGTACTTCTACGTCGACACCCTCGACTACCTTCGCCGGGGAGGCCGGATCGGGGCCGCGCAGGCGCTCCTCGGCTCGGCCCTGGCAGTCAAGCCGCTGCTGACGCTGGACGGGGGGCGGATCGAGATGCTGGAGAAGGTACGCACGGCCTCCAAGGCCATCGCCCGGCTGGAGGAACTGGCCGTCGAGCGCGCCGGGACGGCCAAGGTCGACGTGGCGGTGCACCACCTGGCGGCGCCGGAGCGGGCCGAGAAGCTCGCGCAGCGGCTCCGCGAGCGCATCCCCGGGCTGGTCGAGATGCACGTCAGTGAGGTCGGCGCGGTGATCGGCGCGCACACGGGGCCGGGCCTGCTGGCAGCGGTCGTCTCGCCCCGCTGATCACCGGAACGGGTGACTGGATTATCCACAAGCGGCCTGGTTTCCACAGGAATTGACGGTTCCGAACGGCTGGCGGGATTCGTCCCTACCGTCGTGGCATGACTCTTCGAACTCTTCGAACGCGTACGTCGCATCCGTCCGGCGCCACCAGTGGCCCGGGCCGCCCCAGCCACTCCGACAGCCGTCTGCGGCACCGCCGCGGCAACCGGCGCCGTCACCCTCACCCGGATCCCGACGCGGTGCACCGTCGGGCGGAGGTCCTTCTGGGTGGCAGCAGCCCGCCGCCGGTCCCGCCGGTCCCGCAAGGCCCACAGGCCCCACAGGCCCCACAGGCCCCGCAGGTCCTGCGAGGCCGGGAGGTCTCGCAAGGCCCACAGGCCCCGCTGGTTCCGCCCGCGCCTGAGCCGGTGGATCCCGGAAGCGGGCCCGGGGGCCGGTCGCGGACGGCGGTCGGGACCCCGCCCGATGAGGGGGCCGAGGCGGCTTCCGGGGCGATGCGGAGGCTGGCCGTGCGGGAGCGGTTGCCGGTGTGGCTCCAGGCCTGCTGCGGGGTGGAGCCGCGCACCGTGGCCGCGGTGGCGGTGGTCCTGGTCGCGGCGGTCGGCTTCGCCGCGCAGCAGTACTGGTCGGCCCGGCCGCATCCGGTGACCGCGCCCGCCGTGGTCGCCCCGGGGACGGCGACGGCCATGACCCCGGCTCCGGCAGGCCCCGCCGCTCCGCCCCTCCTCTCCGGCGGCACCGGGACGCGGATCGTCGTGGACGTCAGCGGCAAGGTCCGGGACCCCGGGGTGCGGAGGCTGCCCGCCGGCTCGCGGGTGGAGGACGCGTTGACCGCCGCGGGGGGAGTACGGCCCGGCACGGACACCACCGGGTTGAACCGGGCCCGGGTGCTGGTGGACGGCGAGCAGGTGCTGGTGGGAGCCCCGGTGCAGCCGCCGGCGGCCGGGGGTGGCCCGGGCCCGAGTCCCGGCCCGCTCAGCCTCGGCTCCGCCACGGTCGCGCAGTTGGACGGTCTGCCGGGTGTGGGGCCGGTGCTGGCGCAGCACATCGTGGACTTTCGCACCGCCCGCGGGGGGTTCCGTTCCGTGGAGGAGCTCCGGCAGGTCAACGGCATCGGTGAGCGGCGCTTCGCCGACCTGCGCACGCTGGTGCGGCCGTGAACCGGCCCGAGGGGCCGGGTCCCGTGGACCTGCGCCTCGCGGTGCCGGCCATGGCCGCCTGGGCGGCGGCGGCCGTCGCCCTGAACGTGCCTGCCGGCTGGACCGCAGCCGCGGTCGCTCTCGCGGTGGCCGCCGCGGGGCTGTTGACGTGGGCCGGGTGCGGGCGACGCCCGGAGCCGCTGTGGAAGGTCGGCGCCTCGGCGGCCGCGGCCCTGCTGTGTGCGGCGGCCGGAGCCGGGGTCGCGGGGCTCCACCGGGCCGAGGCGCGGGCCGGGCCGGTCGCGGGGCTGGCCCGGGACCACGCCCGCGTCCTCGTGGAGTTCACCGTCGGCTCCGATCCGCGGGCCGCCCGGAGCGGGAACGGGCCGCCCGTGATGGTGCTGGACGCGGTGGTGACCGGTGTGACCGCGCCCGACGGGGCGCGTACCAGGGTCACCACCCCGGTGCGGGTGCTGGCGGGGCATCCGCAATGGGCGCGGCTGCAGCCGTCGACGCGGGTGGCGGTGGTGGCCCGGCTGGCCCCGGCCCGGGACGGGGAGCGGGCCGTGGCACTGCTGCGCCCGGCCGGTGACACCCCGCCCAGGGTGACCGGCGGCCCGGATACCGCGCAGCGGCTCGCCGGACGGTTGCGGGCCGGGCTCCGCGAGGCCACCGAGGGGCTCGCGTCGGATGCCAGGGCCCTGCTGCCCGGCCTGGTGGTCGGGGACACCTCCAGGGTGCCGCCCGACCTGCACGACGCGTTCCGGGCCACCGACCTGCTGCACCTGCTGGCCGTCTCCGGGTCGAACCTGACCGTGGTGCTGTTCCTGCTCATCGGGCCCCCGGCCCGCGCGCAGCAGGCCGAGCGGCGGGGGCTGGCACCTCGCCTCGGGCTGTCGCTGCGGGCGACCGCCCTGTGCGGAGCCGCCCTGACGCTGGCCTTCGTGGTGGTGTGCCGGCCGGAGCCGAGCGTGCTGCGGGCCGCGGCCTGCGGCTCGATCACCCTGCTGGCCATCGCCACCGGGCGGCGTAGGTCCCTGATCCCCGCCCTGGCCGCCGCCGTGCTGCTGCTCGTGCTCTACGACCCGTGGCTGGCCCGCAGTTACGGCTTCCTGCTGTCCGTCCTGGCCACCGGGGCCCTGCTCACGCTCGCCCCCCGGTGGAGCGAAGCCCTGCGGCAGCGCGGGATGCGGCCCCGGCTTGCCGAGGCGGTGGGAGCCGCCGCGGCCGCGCAGGCGGTGTGCGCGCCCGTGGTCGCCGTGCTCTCGGCCCGGGTCAGCCTGGTGGCGGTGCCGTGCAACCTGCTGGCCGAGCTGGCCGCGGGTCCGGCGACGGTGCTCGGCTTCGCGGCGCTCGCGGTGGCCCCGCTGTGGATGTCCGCCGCGGAAGCGCTCGCCTGGTGCGCGGGTGTCCCGGCCGGGTGGATCGCCGCTGTGGCCCGGGCGGGGGCGCGGCTGCCGGGAGCGGAGCTGCCCTGGCCCGGCGGGATCACCGGCGGCATTCTGCTGGCCGCCACCACCCTGGTACTCGTAGGGCTCGGCGCCCGGCTGATCCGAAAGCGGTGGGTCAGCGCGGCCCTGGCCGTGCTGCTGCTCCTCGCCGTGCTGAGGCCGCCGCAGGTCACCCGTACGCTCACCGGCTGGCCTCCGCCGGACTGGAGCTATGTGCAGTGCGCGGTGGGCCAGGGAGACGCGGCCGTGCTGGCCGTCGCCCCGGGCACGGCCGTGGTGGTGGACGCCGGCCCCGACCCCGGCCCGGTGGACGCCTGCCTGCGGGCCCTGGGCGTGCGCAGGGTGCCGCTGCTCCTGCTGACACATTTTCACGCCGACCACGTGGCGGGCCTGTCCGGGGTGCTGCGCGGCCGGGCCGTGGGTGTGATTCAGACCACGACACTGGAAGAGCCGCCCGGGCAGGCAGAGTTCGTTCGACGGACCGCGGCGGCCGCCGGCGTGCCCGTCGTGGCGGCGGTACCGGGGGAGCGCCGGCGGGCCGGGCCGCTGGAATGGCAGGTGCTGTGGCCGCCGCCGGCCGGCCCGCCACCGGAGGGGGCCAACGACGCGAGTGTGGCCCTGCTGGTGCACGCCGGAGGCCTGACCCTGCTCCTGCTGGGCGACATGGAACCACCCGCGCAGCAAGCCCTCTTGAAGGAGCATCCGGAGCTGGGTCCGGTGGACGTACTCAAGGTCGCCCATCACGGCTCCGCACGCCAGGACCCCGCCCTGCACGCCCGGATCCGGCCACGGCTCGCGATCGTCCCGGTCGGCGCGGAAAACCGCTACGGACACCCCGCACCGGGTACGCTCACGCAGCTGCGGGCGATGGGGGCGACCGTACTGCGCACCGACACCGACGGCTCGATCGCCGTCACGGGCACGGGCTCGGGAGTGCGAGCATTCAAAGCCAACCGGCGGCGAAGCCGGTGCGGGCATACCGGGCGCGGCCATTCTGTTTGCCCACGACCCGGCAGCATGATCGAATGCGTCTTCGCCAGAACGGTCCAAGACCACACAGCACGGGGGTGCATCAGCCATGTTCGGTCGCCGACGGGGTATGGAGTCGGCCGGAACTTCCAGCCCGCACACATCAGCGACACTGACGTTGCCGCCCACGGCGGGCCTGCTCAGCTGCCGGGTTCTCGACACGGTCCACCAGCCGGTCCGACAGGCCACGTTCGAGGTGACCGACCCGATCGGACGCCGGATCGTCAGCGGGGAGACCGACCCGTACGGCGGGTTCACGGCCGCCGTACCGCAGGGCGAGTACCGGCTCTCCGTCACCGCCGAGGGGTACGCGCCGTTCCACGGGGCGACGCTGGTGGGGGAACCGGGGGAGCCCGGCACCGGCGAGATCATCCTCGACGCGGTGGAACCGCCGCTGCTGCCGCAGCCCGGCCACTGGGAGCTCGATCCGACGCATTCGTCCATCGGTTTCACCGTCAGGCACATCGGCTTCGCCCGGATCCGCGGCCGGTTCAACACGTTCGCCGGCGCGGTGCGGATAGCCGAGCGCATGGAGGACTCCTCCATGCACGTGATCATCGATGCGGCGAGCATCGACACGGGGGTGCGGCTGCGGGACGACCACCTGCGGTCCGCCGACTTCCTGGACGCGTCCCGGCACCCCACGGTGGAGTTCTACAGCGAACGGTTCATCCACCGCAGCGGCAGCCGCTGGGCCGTGGCGGGCGCCCTCACCCTCCACGGGGTCAGCCGCTCCGTCACCCTGGACACCCAGTACCTGGGTCTGGGCACGGGCATGGAGGGCGAACCTCGGGCCGCCTGCCGGGCCACCGCCGAACTGAACCGCGAGGACTTCACCCTGAACTGGCAGTCGACGCTGGCGCACGGGATCGCGGCCATCGGTTCGAGCGTGGAAGTGACGCTGGACGTCCAGATCGTCCACAAGGCGTAAGGGCCCGGGCCCTACGGGGCCTCCAGCCAGCCTTCGTACTCGGCGGCGAGGCCGTCCAGCGTGGTGGCGTCGAGCCGCTGCCGCGGGTCCTCGACGACCACCAGCCACTGGGCGTCCTCGGCGTCGTCCTCGCCGGCGAGGGCGTCGCGGAACAGCTGGGGTTCCTCCGGGAGACCGAAGCGGTCGACGGCTTCCCGCGCCACCTCCTCGGCGGTGTCGCGGTCGGGCAGGACGAGTACGTGTCGCACATTCACGCGACCATTCTCGGGTACGCGGAGCGGGGGGCTGTCGGTGCGGCGTGGGATGCTGGACGCGATGGCCACCAGGAAGAACTCCACCGACGATCCCCTCGCCCCGCTCACCCTCGCGGTGGGGCAGGAGGACCTGCTGCTCGACCGTGCCGTGCGGGAGGTGGTGGCCGCCGCACGCGCCGCCGACACCGACACGGACGTGCGCGACCTCTCCTCCGAGCAGCTCCAGCCCGGCACGCTGGCCGAGCTGACGAGCCCCTCGCTGTTCTCCGAGCGCAAGGTGCTGGTCGTGCGCAATGCGCAGGACCTGTCCGCGGACACGGTGAAGGAGGTCAAGGCGTACATCGACGCGCCGTTCGAGGAGATCAGCCTCGTCCTCCTCCACGCCGGCGGAGCCAAGGGCAAGGGTCTGCTGGACGCGGCGCGGAAGGCGGGTGCGCGGGAGATCGCCTGCCCGAAGATGACGAAGGCGACGGACCGGCTGGCGTTCGTGCGGGGCGAGTTCCGCACGCTGGGCCGTTCGGCGACGCCCGAGGCGTGCCAGACGCTGGTCGACGCGATCGGCAGCGACCTGCGGGAGCTGGCCAGCGCGGCGGCCCAGTTGTGCGCGGACGTCGAGGGCACCATCGACGAGGCCGTGGTCGGCCGCTACTACACGGGCCGGGCCGAGGCCTCCAGCTTCACGGTCGCCGACCGGGCCGTCGAGGGACGCGCGGCGGAGGCCCTCGAAGCCCTGCGCTGGTCGCTGTCCACCGGCGTGGCGCCGGTCCTGATCACGAGCGCCCTGGCTCAGGCGGTGCGCGCGATCGGCAAACTGGCCTCCGCTCCGCGCGGGGCCCGCCCGGGCGACCTGGCCCGGGACCTGGGCATGCCGCCCTGGAAGATCGACCGGGTCCGCCAGCAGATGCGGGGCTGGTCGGCGGACGGCGTCTCCGACGCGCTGCGCGCGGTGGCCGCGGCCGACGCGGGAGTCAAGGGCGGTGGCGACGACCCCGAGTACGCGCTGGAGAAGGCGGTCGTGGCGGTGGCCCGAGCGGCGCGCCCCCAGCGGCGCTAGCCCGCACCGACCCTGCCCGGGTTCGTCCCGGCCGGCTGCCGCCGGGCCCCGTCCCGGTCGCAGCTCTTACCCTGTCCTGGCCCCGACCGCGGCGCCGTCGCCCGGTACCGGCTCGGGCAGACGTGGGCCCCTGCGGCCGGTCCCGCCTCAGATCCGGCCCGGTTGCCGGCTTCGGTGGGCGCGGGGCCGGTCCCGGTCGGGCCGGGGCCTGCGGCGACGCGCGAGGCGGTGGCAGCGAGAAGGCCCCGGCCGCCACCCTGGAGGGGTGGAGGCCGGGGCCTTCGTCGTACTGATGAGGTGCGCCGCACCCGCGTGGCGAACGCAGGCCGCGTGCGGCGCGGTGTGCCGGTCAGGAGCGGAAGAGAGGGCCCGCTGGGTCCTCACCGGCGATTCACATCGAGGGCTCAGCCCTGGAGGGAGGCAACCTTGGAGGCCAGCGCCGACTTCTTGTTGGCGGCGGCGTTCTTGTGGATGACACCCTTCGAGACAGCCTTGTCGAGCGCACGGGAGGCGTCGCGAGTGGCCACAGCGGCCTTCTCGACGTCACCCGCGACGACGGCCTCGCGGGCCTTGCGGATCGCGGTCTTGAGCGAGGACTTGACGGCCTTGTTACGCAGGCGCGCCTTCTCGTTCGTCTTGTTCCGCTTGATCTGGGACTTGATGTTCGCCACGAAAGAGCCTTTGCAGGTTCAGAGTTTGATCTTCGGATTGTGTCCCTCCCCCAGACTCAGTCCGGGGGGACCCCCGACTGAGAGGGCATACGAGACACAGCTGCCCAGGCTACCAGGCACGCTCCGGGCGGCCCAAACCGAGCGCACTGCCCCGTCCATGGGACCATGGGAGTCTGCGTACAGATCCGACATCGCGCCGACGACAGCGGCGGGAGGCGGACTTTCGCTCAGACCGACGCTTCGCCAACGCTTCCGACTGCGACCCGAGAATCAGGACACTGCGTGCCCGCGATCCCCAGCCACGTGCCCGAGCCGAGCCGTACCGACCCGGCGCTGATCCGCAACTTCTGCATCATCGCGCACATCGACCACGGCAAGTCGACCCTTGCCGACCGGATGCTCCAGCTCACCGGTGTGGTCGACCAGCGGCAGATGCGCGCCCAGTACCTCGACCGCATGGACATCGAGCGTGAGCGCGGCATCACCATCAAGTCCCAGGCGGTCCGGCTGCCCTGGGCGCCCAGGACGGGCGAGGACCAGGGCAGCACCCACATCCTCAACATGATCGACACCCCCGGGCACGTCGACTTCACCTACGAGGTCTCCCGGTCGCTGGCCGCCTGCGAGGGCACGGTCCTCCTGGTGGACGCCGCCCAGGGCATCGAGGCGCAGACCCTCGCCAACCTGTACCTGGCGATGGAGAAAGACCTCGCGATCGTCCCGGTCCTGAACAAGATCGACCTGCCGGCCGCCCAGCCGGAGAAGTTCGCGGAGGAGCTCGCGAACCTGGTCGGCTGCCAGCCCGAGGACGTCCTGCGGGTCTCCGCGAAGACCGGTCTCGGCGTGGACGCGCTGCTCGACAAGATCGTCGCCACGGTCCCGGCCCCGGTCGGCCCCAAGGACGCCCCGGCCCGCGCGATGATCTTCGACTCGGTCTACGACTCGTACCGCGGTGTCGTGACCTACGTCCGTGTCGTCGACGGCCAGCTCAACAAGCGCGAGCGCATCCGGATGATGTCCACCGGCGCCACGCACGAGCTGCTGGAGATCGGTGTCTCCTCCCCGGAGATGACCCCGGCCGACGGCATCGGCGTCGGTGAGGTGGGCTACATCATCACCGGCGTGAAGGACGTCCGGCAGTCCAAGGTCGGTGACACCATCACCAGCCTGCACGGCGGCGCGACCGAGGCGCTCGGCGGCTACAAGGACCCGAAGCCGATGGTCTTCTCGGGCCTGTACCCGCTCGACGGCTCGGACTACCCGGACCTGCGCGAGGCCCTGGACAAGCTGCAGCTCAACGACGCCGCGCTCGTCTACGAGCCGGAGACCTCGGCGGCGCTCGGCTTCGGCTTCCGCGTCGGCTTCCTCGGCCTGCTGCACCTGGACGTGGTCCGCGAGCGCCTGGAGCGCGAATTCGGCCTCGACCTGATCGCCACCGCCCCCAACGTGGTCTACCGCGTGGTCCTGGAGGACGGCAAGGAGGTCACGGTCACCAACCCGAGCGAGTTCCCCGAGGGCAAGATCTCGGACGTGTTCGAGCCGGTCGTCCGGGCCACCGTGCTCGCGCCGACCGAGTTCATCGGCGCGATCATGGAGCTGTGCCAGAACCGTCGCGGCACCCTCCTCGGCATGGACTACCTCTCCGAGGACCGCGTCGAGATCCGCTACACCCTCCCGCTCGCCGAGATCGTCTTCGACTTCTTCGACCAGCTGAAGTCCAAGACGCGCGGATACGCCTCCCTCGACTACGAGCCCACCGGCGAGCAGGCCTCCAGCCTGGTCAAGGTCGACATCCTGCTGCACGGCGACAAGGTCGACGCCTTCTCCGCCGTCACGCACAAGGACGCCGCCTACGCCTACGGTGTGCGCCTCGTCGCCAAGCTGCGCGAGCTCATCCCGCGGCAGGCCTTCGAGGTGCCGATCCAGGCTGCCGTCGGCTCGCGGGTCATCGCCCGCGAGACCATCCGCGCCATCCGCAAGGACGTCCTCGCCAAGTGCTACGGCGGTGACATCTCCCGTAAGCGGAAGCTGCTGGAGAAGCAGAAGGAAGGCAAGAAGCGGATGAAGATGGTCGGCTCGGTGGAGGTCCCGCAGGAGGCGTTCATCGCAGTCCTCTCCAGCGACGAGTCCAGCGCCAAGAAGAAGTAGCGCTGTGTGAGCCTCCAGTGAGAAGTGCGTGAGGCGCCGCGAGGGCGTTGTACGCGAAGCAGGCCCCCGCGCATCGGCGCGGGGGCTTGTTTCGTTATGAATCGGCCGCTCGCTGGCTCTTACGTACCAGGCGGTCGGCCCCTAGTCTGATCACTGCTCGATGGTTACTCGCCAGTTACAAGCCCTGAGTCAGCGCACCGGAGCATGAGCCGTGCACGACAGGCCCAGCCCGCGTGGTCCCGGAGGACGTCCGTGAGCGACACACAGACCTTGATCGAGAACCGCCCGCCCACCGTGGCGGCACTCTTCCTTGAGCGCGTCGCCGCCACGCCGAATGCGGAGGCGTACCGGTTCCCGGTGCCCGCCGCCGGCGGCGAGGGCGCTCCCGACGACTGGAAGTCGCTCAGCTGGGGACAGGCGGCCGAGCGGGTCTTCGCCATCGCCGCCGGGCTGACCGACCTCGGCCTGCAAGCGGAGGACCGCGTCGCGCTCGCTTCCAACACCCGGGTCGAGTGGATCCTCGCCGACCTCGGCGTGATGTGCGCGGGCGCCGCGACCACCACCGTCTACCCGAGCACCAACGCGGAGGAGTCGGCGTACATCCTCGCGGACTCGGCCAGCCGGGTCCTGATCGCCGAGGACGCGACGCAGCTGGCGAAGGCCCGCGCACACCGCGCCGACCTTCCCGAGCTGGCGCACGTCGTCGTCATGAACACCGCCGACGCGGTGTCCGCCGAGGGCGACCCGGAGGGCTGGGTGCTCTCCCTCGCCGACCTGGAGAAGCGCGGTACGGAGTACCTCGCCAAGCACCCCGGGGCGGTGAAGGAGCGGATCTCGGCCATCACCGCCGACCAGCTCGCCACCCTCATCTACACCTCCGGCACCACCGGCCGTCCCAAGGGGGTGCGGCTGCGGCACGACAGCTGGTCGTACATGGCCAAGGCGACGGTGGCCACCGGCCTGATCAACGCGGACGACGTTCAGTACCTGTGGCTGCCGCTGGCCCACGTCTTCGGCAAGGTGCTGACCTCCGGCCAGATCGAGGTCGGTCACGTCACCGCCGTGGACGGCCGCATCGACAAGATCATCGAGAACCTGCCGATCGTCCAGCCGACGTACATGGCGGCCGTTCCGCGCATCTTCGAGAAGGTCTACAACGGGGTCGCGGCCAAGGCCCGGGCCGCCGGCGGCGCCAAGTACAAGATCTTCCAGTGGGCCGCGGGCGTCGCCCGCGAGTACGCCAAGGTCACCCAGGACAACTTCCGGCGCACCGGCAACGCCACGGCGCCCTTCGGCCTCACCACCAAGCACAAGATCGCCGACGCGCTCGTCTACTCCAAGCTCCGCGACGCCTTCGGCGGCAACCTGCGCGCCGCCGTCTCCGGCTCCGCCGCCCTGGCGCCCGACATCGGCTACTTCTTCGCCGGCGCCGGCATCCACATCCTGGAGGGCTACGGCCTGACGGAGTCCAGCGCGGCCTCCTTCGTCAACCCGGGCGAGGCCTACCGCACCGGCACCGTCGGCAAGCCGCTCCCCGGCACCGAGGTCCGGATCGCCGACGACGGCGAGATCCTGCTGCGCGGCCCCGGCATCATGCAGGGCTACCACGGCCTGCCCGAGAAGACCGCCGAGGTCCTGGAGCCGGACGGCTGGCTGCACACCGGTGACATCGGCGAACTCTCCGCCGACGGCTACCTGCGCATCACCGACCGCAAGAAGGACCTGATCAAGACCTCCAACGGGAAGTACGTCGCCCCGGCCGAGATCGAGGGACGGTTCAAGGCGATCTGCCCGTACGTGTCGAGCATCGTGGTGCACGGCGCGGACCGGAACTTCTGCTCGGCGCTGATCGCGCTGGACGGGCCGGCGATCCTGGGCTGGGCCGCCGAGCACGGGCTGGAGGGCAAGACGTACGCGGAGGTCGTGGCGGCGCCGGAGACCGTCCGGCTCATCGAGACGTACGTGCAGACCCTGAACGAGGGCCTGCAGAAGTGGCAGACGGTGAAGAAGTTCCGGCTGCTGCCGCGGGACCTGGACGTCGAGCACGGCGACCTCACGCCGAGCCTGAAGCTGAAGCGGCCCGTGGTCGAGCGGGAGTTCAAGTACCTGATCGACGAGATGTACGAGGGATCCCTGGAGGCCTAGCGCCTGCCGCCGGCCGGGCGGGGCGGGCAGCCGGGCCCGTCCCCGCCGTGTCCCTGCCGTGTCCCCGCCCCGCCGTATCCCCGGGGTGTCCCCGCAGGCGGAGGGCCCGGGGACCCGGCGGGTGCGGGACAATGGGTGCATGCCTTCCGCACTGCCCGACGGTGAACCCATGCCCGAAGACGGCTCGCTGCCGTCGCATGCCCTGGCGGGTGCCGACGAGCGGCCGCTCGGCTTCTACCTGCACGTCCCGTACTGCGCCACGCGCTGCGGGTACTGCGACTTCAACACCTACACGGCGACCGAGCTGCGCGGTACCGGCGGCGTGCTCGCCTCGCGCGAGAACTACGCCGACACCCTGATCGACGAGGTGCGGCTGGCGCGCAAGGTGCTGGGCGACGACCCGAGGGCCGTGCGCACCGTCTTCGTGGGCGGGGGCACGCCGACGCTGCTGCCCGCAGGGGACCTCGTACGGATGCTCGCGGCGATCCGGGACGAATTCGGCCTGGCGGACGATGCCGAGATCACGACGGAGGCCAATCCGGAGTCGGTGGACCCGCGGTACCTGGCCGAGCTGCGCGCCGGCGGCTTCAACCGCGTCTCCTTCGGCATGCAGAGCGCTAAGCAGCACGTCCTGAAGGTGCTGGACCGCACGCACACGCCGGGTCGCCCGGAGGCGTGCGTCGCGGAGGCACGGGCGGCGGGCTTCGATCACGTCAACCTGGACCTGATCTACGGGACCCCGGGCGAGACCGACGAGGACTGGCGGGCCTCGCTCTCGGCGGCGCTGGGGGCCGGTCCGGACCACATAAGCGCGTACGCCCTGATCGTCGAGGAGGGCACCCAGCTGGCCCGGCGGATCCGCCGGGGCGAGGTCCCGATGACGGACGACGACGTGCACGCCGACCGGTACCTGATCGCCGACTCGGTGATGGCGCAGGCCGGGTACTCCTGGTACGAGGTGTCGAACTGGGCCACCTCGGAGGCCGGGCGCTGCCTGCACAACGAGCTGTACTGGCGCGGAGCCGACTGGTGGGGCGCGGGGCCGGGCGCGCACTCGCACGTGGGCGGGGTGCGGTGGTGGAACGTGAAGCACCCGGGCGCGTATGCCGCCGCGCTGGCGCAGGGGCGTTCTCCCGGCGCCGGGAGGGAACTCCTGTCGGAGGAGGACCGGCGGGTGGAGCGGATCCTGCTGGAGCTGCGCCTGGTGGACGGCGTGCCGCTGTCGTTGCTCGCGCCGGCCGGTCTCGCCGCGGCGGGGCGTGCCCTCGGGGACGGGCTGCTGGAGGCGGGGCCGTACGCCGCCGGGCGGGCCGTGCTGACCCTGCGGGGGCGGTTGCTGGCCGACGCGGTGGTCCGCGACCTGGTGGACTAGCCCCTGCGGGCCGGCTGCTGGGGGCACTGCCCCCAGACCCCCGCGCCTCAAACGCCGGCGGGGCTGGGTGTGCGCCTCAAACGTTGGCGGGGCTGGGTGTGCGGGGCTGGGTGTGCGCCCCGCTGGGTGTGTGCCTCAGACGTCGGCGGGGCTGGATGTGACGTGGTCGATCAAGTGTTCCACCGCGCCCAGCAGGGTCGGTTCCAGGTCCCGGTACGAGGTCACCCGCGACAGGATGTGCTGCCAGGCGGCTCCCGTGTGGTCCGGCCAGCCCAGGGCCCGGCAGACGCCCGTCTTCCAGTCCTGGCCGCGCGGGATCACCGGCCATGCCGCGATGCCCAGCGCCGACGGCTTCACCGCCTGCCACACGTCCACGTACGGGTGGCCCACGATCAGGACGTCCGGCGAGATCACCGACGCCGCGATACGGGACTCCTTCGAGCCCGGCACCAAGTGGTCCACCAGGATCCCCAGGCGGGCGTCCGGCGCCGGGGCGAAGTCCGCCACGATGGCCGGGAGGTCGTCGATGCCCTCCAGGTACTCCACCACCACGCCCTCGATCCGCAGGTCGTCACCCCAGACCCGCTCCACCAGCTCGGCGTCGTGGCGGCCCTCGACGTAGATCCGGCCCGCGCGCGCCACCCGCGCCCTGGCGCCCGGGACGGCGATCGAGCCGGAGGCCGTACGGGCCGCGGCCTCCGGTCCGCGCGGCGGGCGGGTCAGCGTCACCACCGCCCCGTCCAGCAGGAACCCCCGCGGCTCCATCGGGAAGACCCGCCGCTTGCCGAAGCGGTCCTCCAGGGTCACCGTGCCCGCCTCGCAGGCCACCACCGCGCCGCAGAAGTCCGTACCCGCCACCTCGACCACGAGGTCGGGTTCCGCCGCCACCTCGGGTACGGCCTTGGGGCGCTTCCACTGCGGGGTCAGGTCGGGGGAGTACTCGCGCATCCGGCCGACAGTAGGAGAGCCGGCCCGCTCACGCCTCCGACACGCCGAAACGGGCCGCGAGTGTGGCGCGTTGCGCACGCACGAAGGCCGCCGGGACCACCGCTCCGTGACCCGGCACGTACAGCGCGTCGTCGCCGCCCAGCGACAGCAGCCGGTCCAGAGCGGCGGGCCACTGCCCGGGCACCGCGTCCCGCCCCGCCTGCGGTTCCCCGGACTCCTCGACCAGGTCCCCGCAGAAGACCACCTCCCGCTCACCCGGCACGAAGACGGCCAGGTCGTGCCCGGTGTGGCCCGGCCCCACATTGGCCAGGAGCACCTGCACCCCGCCCAGCTCCAGCGTCCACTCGCCCGACACCGGATGCCGGGGCAGCACGAGCATTTCCACGGCTTCGGCCGCCTCCGGCTCCGCCAGCCCGTGCCGTACCGCGGAGTCCCGCAGCGCGTCCCGGTCGGCCGCCAGCAGCGAGTCCAGGCCGACCGCCGCGTACACCTCGGCCCCGGAAAAGGCGGCAGCACCCAGCACATGGTCGAAATGTCCGTGCGTGAATGCGATATGGGTCACGCGCCGCCCGGTCAGCCGCTCCGCCTCGGCCCGGATCTGCGCCCCTTCCCGCAGGCACGAGCCGGGATCGATCAGGAGGACCGATTCGTCCCCCACCACCAGCCCCACAGTGCAGTCCCACACCGGCAGGCGGCGTCGGCCGGCCCGTCCGGTCAGCCGTTCCCAGCCCGCCTCTTCCCAACGCACGTCCATGCGGCGACGCTACCTTGGCGGGCCTCCCTTGCTAGGGGCGTACCGCCCGGCCGTACACTGAGCGGGGGATCGCTGGCACTCGAACGCTCAGAGTGCCAACGAAGCCGAAGGACCGCCGACGAAAACCCGCACACAGGTGGAGGTGCCGCGCGATGCTCAGCGAACGCAGACTCGAAGTGCTGCGCGCCATCGTCCAGGACTACGTCGGGACGGAGGAGCCGGTCGGCTCCAAGGCGCTCACCGAGCGGCACCGGCTCGGCGTCTCGCCCGCCACCGTGCGCAACGACATGGCCGTGCTGGAGGAGGAGGGCTACATCGCCCAGCCCCACACCAGCGCCGGCCGGATCCCCACCGACAAGGGCTACCGCCTCTTCGTCGACAAGCTGGCGGGGGTCAAACCGCTGTCGTCGCCCGAGCGCCGGGCCATCCAGAACTTCCTCGACGGCGCCGTCGACCTCGATGACGTGGTCGGCCGTACGGTGCGGCTGCTCGCGCAGCTCACCCGGCAGGTCGCGGTCGTCCAGTACCCCTCGCTGACGCGTTCCACCGTGCGCCACGTCGAGCTGCTGTCGCTGGCCCCGGCCCGGCTGATGCTCGTACTGATCACGGACACGGGGCGCGTCGAGCAGCGGCTGATCGACTGCCCGAGCCCCTTCGGGGAGACCTCGCTCGCGGACCTGCGGGCGCGGCTCAACAGCCGGGTCGTCGGCCGCCGTTTCACCGATGTGCCCCCGCTCGTCCAGGACCTCCCCGAATCCTTCGAGGCGGAGGACCGCGGCACCGTCTCCACGGTGCTCGCGACGCTCCTCGAAACCCTGGTCGAGGAAGCCGAAGAGCGGCTGATGATCGGCGGTACCGCCAATCTCACCCGCTTCGGACACGATTTTCCCCTGACGATCAGGCCGGTGCTCGAAGCGCTGGAGGAGCAGGTCGTGCTCCTCAAGCTGCTCGGCGAGGCCAATGAGTCGGGCATGGCCGTACGGATCGGGCATGAGAACGCCTACGAGGGGCTGAACTCCACGTCGGTCGTCTCGGTCGGTTACGGTTCGGGCGGCGAAACAGTCGCCAAACTCGGCGTGGTCGGACCGACACGCATGGACTACCCCGGAACGATGGGAGCGGTACGCGCAGTGGCACGTTACGTCGGACAGATCCTGGCGGAGTCGTAAGTGGCCACGGACTACTACGCCGTTCTCGGCGTGCGCCGCGACGCATCGCAGGACGAGATCAAGAAGGCCTTCCGCCGCCTCGCGCGTGAACTTCACCCGGATGTGAATCCGGATCCGAAGACGCAGGAGCGTTTCAAGGAGATCAACGCGGCGTACGAGGTGCTCTCGGACCCGCAGAAGAAGCAGGTCTACGACCTCGGCGGCGACCCGCTGTCCTCCGGCGGCGGCGCCGGCGGCGGAGCGGGTGGCTTCGGAGCGGGTGGCTTCGGCAACTTCTCCGACATCATGGACGCCTTCTTCGGCCAGGCCTCGCAGCGCGGCCCGCGCTCGCGGACCCGGCGCGGCCAGGACGCCATGATCCGCCTCGACCTGGAACTGGACGAGGCGGCCTTCGGGACGACCAAGGACATCCAGGTCGACACGGCCATCGTCTGCACCACCTGCTCCGGTGAGGGTGCCGCTCCCGGCACCGCGGCGCAGACGTGTGACATGTGCCGTGGCCGCGGTGAGGTCTCGCAGGTCACCCGGTCCTTCCTGGGCCAGGTCATGACCTCGCGCCCCTGCCCGCAGTGCCAGGGCTTCGGCACCGTGGTCCCGACCCCGTGCCCCGAGTGCGCGGGCGACGGCCGGGTCCGCTCCCGCCGCAGCCTCACGGTCAAGATCCCGGCCGGTGTCGAGAACGGCACCCGGATCCAGCTCGCGGGCGAAGGTGAGGTCGGCCCCGGCGGCGGCCCCGCCGGCGACCTGTACGTGGAGATCCACGAGCTGCCGCACCCGACCTTCCAGCGCCGCGGGGACGACCTGCACTGCACGGTGACCATCCCGATGACGGCGGCCTCCCTGGGCACCAAGTGCCCGCTGGAGACGCTGGACGGCATGGAGGAGATCGACATCCGGCCCGGCACCCAGTCCGGCCAGTCGATCCC
Organism: Streptomyces sp. NPDC003038; assembly: GCF_040611115.1. NCBI lineage: Bacteria > Bacillati > Actinomycetota > Actinomycetes > Kitasatosporales > Streptomycetaceae > Streptomyces > Streptomyces sp. NPDC003038. The sequence continues at coordinate 379,222 of NZ_JBEXNN010000001.1, read as the reverse complement.
GCTGCACGGGCGCGGCGTCACCCACCTCCGCGGTGGCGGGCGCGGTGACCTGATCGTCCACGTCGAGGTCACCACTCCGAGCAAGCTGGACGCCCAGCAGGAGGACCTGCTGCGCCAGCTCGCGAAGCTGCGCGGTGAGGAGCGGCCCCTGGGCCAGTTCGCGCCGGGGCAGCAGGGTCTGTTCAGCCGCCTGAAGGACGCGTTCAACGGCCGCTGACCGGCCCGCGATCACCCGTACGAGCCCGGCCCGGGGACGCCCCGGACCGGGCTCGACGCATGGGCCCCGGCCGCGCCCGGAAGCGGACTATGCCAGGCGAATGCCATGATTCGGCCCCGTGAGCGGGACATGGCACGATGCAGTCCATGTCCTCCGCACCGAACGGTCTGTCCCCGTACCCGATCGTGCAGGCTCCCATGGCGGGCGGCGCCTCCTGTCCGCCGCTCGCCGCCGCGGTGTGCGAGGCGGGCGGACTGGGCTTCCTCGCCGGGGGCTACAAGACCGCCGACGGCATGTACCAGGAGATCAAGCGGTTGCGCGCGCTCACCCGCCGCCCCTTCGGCGTGAACCTCTTCATGCCGCAGACCGGTTACGTCGACCCGGCCGCCGTCGAGGCGTACCGCGGGCAGCTGGCCGGCGAGGCGAGCTGGTACGACGTCTCCCTCGCCGCCGACGACATCATCGGCACCTGCGACGACGGCTACGACGCCAAGCTCGCCATCCTCGCCGAGGACCCGGTCCCGGTCGTCTCCTTCACCTTCGGCTGCCCCACGCCCGAGGCGCTCGCCCGCCTGCGCAAGGCCGGTACGTACACCGTCGTCACCGTGACCTCCGTCGACGAGGCCCGGGCGGTGCAGGACGCGGGCGCCGACGCGGTCTGCGTCCAGGGTGTGGAGGCGGGCGGCCACCAGGGCACCCACCGCGACGACCCGCAGGCCGACGGCACGGCGTCCATCGGGCTGCTCGCACTCGTGGCCCAGGTACGCGAGACCGTGGCCCTCCCGATCATCGCGGCGGGCGGTCTGATGCGGGGATCCCAGATCGCGGCGCTGCTGGCCGCGGGCGCGGAGGCGGCGCAGCTCGGCACGGCCTTCCTGGCCTGCCCGGAGTCGGGGGCGGACCCGCTGCACAAGAAGGCGCTGACGGACCCGCTGTTCGTCCGCACGGAACTGACCAGGGCCTTCTCCGGGCGGCCGGCACGAGGCCTGGTGAACCGCTTCATGCGGGAGCACGGGCCGTACGCCCCGGCCGCGTACCCGCAGGTCCACCATCTGACCTCGGGTCTGCGCAAGGCGGCCGCCGCGGCCGGGGACCCGCAGGGGATGGCGCTGTGGGCGGGCCAGGGGCACCGGCTGGCGCGGACGCTCCCGGCGGGGGAGCTGGTCGAGGTGCTGGCGGCGGAACTGGCCCAGGCGCAGAGCGCGTTGCAAGGAATGCAGATGAGGAGTGCGTCATGACCGCCCCCGTGTTCGTGGTCGAAGAGGTCCCCTCGGGGCCGGAGTTCGTCCTGGACGGCCCCGAGGGCCGGCACGCGGTGTCCGTAAAGCGGCTGAACCCGGGTGAGGCGCTGGTCCTGACGGACGGCCGGGGCGCCTGGGCGGACGCGGTGGTGAAGTCGGCGGAGGGCAAGGACCGCCTGACCGTGTCGGTGTCCTCGACCGGGCGGGAACCGGAAGCCCCGGTCCGCATCACGGTGGTACAGGCGCTCCCCAAGGGGGACCGCGGAGAGCTGGCCGTCGAGACGATGACCGAGACGGGCGTGGACGCGATCGTGCCGTGGCAGGCTTCGCGCTGCATCACGCAGTGGCGCGGCGACCGCGGAGCGAAGTCCCTGGCCAAGTGGCGGGCCACGGCCCGGGAGGCGGGAAAGCAGTCCCGCCGGGTCCGCTTCCCGGAGGTGGCCGAGGCCATGTCCACGAAGCAGGTGGCCGCGCTGCTGGCCCACGCCGACCTGGCGATGGTCCTCCACGAGGACCGCGACACCCCGTCGCAGGCCCTGGCCACCGCCGCACTCCCGGCCGCGGGCTCCATCGTGCTGGTGGTCGGCCCGGAGGGCGGCGTCTCCCCGGAGGAGCTCACCGTCTTCGCCGCGGCGGGCGCCCACCCGTACCGGCTGGGGGCGTCGGTGCTCCGGACCTCCACGGCCGGCACCGCCGCGGTGGCGGTCCTGCTGGCGCGGACGGGGCGTTGGTCCTGAGCAGGCGCTGGTCCTGAGCGGGCGTCGGTCTGAGCGGGCGGCGGTCTGAGCGGGGGCGCACGCTGACCGGCGCGCGGCCGGGCGCCGCCTCCCGACCGGCCCCGGGGTGGATACGATGCCCGGACCGATCACCGTCACGGGAGGCGAAGCAATGGCCGGGGAACCGCAGGCCGACTGCCTGTTCTGCAAGATCGTCACAGGGGAAGTCCCGGCGACCGTGGTCCGCGAGAGCGAGACGACCGTCGCCTTCCGGGACATCAACCCGCAGGCGCCCACGCACGTGCTCATCATCCCCAAGGCCCACTACCCCGACGCCGCCACGCTCGCCGCCGCCGAGCCCACCATCGCCGCCGACGTGCTGCGCGAGGCCGGGCAGATCGCCGCGGACGAGGACGTGGACGGCCACGGCTACCGGATCGTGTTCAACACCGGCGCCGGCGCCGGCCAGACCGTCTTCCACGCCCACGCGCACGTCCTCGGCGGCCGCGGCCTCCAGTGGCCCCCCGGATAGCCGTGTCCGCACGCGAGTTCGTGGTGCTGGGCACCGCCAGCCAGGTCCCCACCCGCCACCGCAACCACAACGGCTACCTGCTGCGCTGGGACGGCGAGGGCATCCTCTTCGACCCGGGCGAGGGCACCCAGCGCCAGATGCTGCGCGCGGGTGTGGCCGCGCACGACATCAACCGGATCTGCGTCACCCACTTCCACGGCGACCACAGCCTCGGCCTCGCCGGGGTGATCCAGCGCATCAACCTCGACCAGGTCCCGCACCCCGTCACCGCGCACTACCCGGCCTCGGGGCAGAAGTACTTCGACCGGCTCCGTTACGCCACCGCCTACCGCGAGACCGTGCCGCTGCGCGAGGAACCGGTGGCCGGCGACGGGACGCTGGCGCGCGGGGCGTCGTACGTGCTGGAGGCTCGGCTCCTCTCCCACCCGGTGGAGTCCTTCGGCTACCGGCTGACCGAGCCCGACGGGCGGCGCATGGTGCCAGAACTGCTCGCGCGGCACGGGATCAAGGGCCCGGACGTGGGCCGGATCCAGCGCGAGGGCCGGCTGGGCGACGTCACGCTGGAGCAGGTCAGCGAGCACAAGCCCGGGCAGCGGTTCGCCTTCGTCATGGACACCCGGCTCTGCCCCGGGGCGATCGCGCTCGCGGAGGGCTGCGACATGCTGGTGATCGAGTCGACCTTCCTCGACGAAGAGGAGCGGCTGGCCACCGACCACGGCCACCTCACCGCCGGCCAGGCGGCCCGGGTGGCGCGGGACGCGGGCGTACGGCACCTGGTGCTGACGCACTTCTCGCAGCGTTACACCGACCCGACGGCGTTCGAACGCCAGGCGCGCGCGGCGGGCTTCGGGGGCGAGCTCACGATCGCGGTGGACCTGGTACGGGTGCCCTTGCCCAAGCGGGGCTAGGCAAGGGCCAGGCCGGGCGGGGGAGGTCGCGGCGCGACCCGGCGCGGGCCCGCCCGCGGGGATTCGCGGGCGGGTGGTGGCGCCCCGGAGCCCCCAGGGCCCGAGCGGCGGCGGTCAGCGTGTCGCGGGTGATGTGCGACACACTGGGTTTGTTCCCGCGCCCAACGGGCAGGGCCGGCAGTTTCCGCTGAGGACCTGCCGGCAGAAACGACCCTTCCCCTCACCGATCCGCACACGACACAACGGGGAGTACACCGTGACCAGTCGGGAGAGCTTCACGAGTCGCTCAGCAGCAGTGGACCCGCTCGGTCCGCTGCGCGACCCGCAGGAACCGGGCTGCGACGTCTTCCTGACCGGAACGGTCTTCCTCGACATCATCTTCACGGGCCTCGACTCGGCTCCGGTACGCGGCACGGAGTCCTGGGCGCGCGGCATGGGCTCCAGCCCCGGCGGCGTCGCCAACATGGCCACCGCCCTGGCCCGGCTCGGCCTGCGCACCTCACTGGCCGCGGCCTTCGGCGACGACCACTACGGCGAGTACTGCTGGGACGCGCTCGAACAGGGTGAGGGCATCGACCTGTCCATGTCCCGGACGGTCCCCGGCTGGCACAGCCCCGTCACCGTCTCGATGGCCTACGAGGGCGAGCGCACGATGGTCTCGCACGGCCACGAGGCGCCGCCCCCCGCGGGCCCCGGGCCGTTCCCGCAGTGCCCGCCGCGGGCCCGGGCGGCCGTGGCCTCGCTGGGGCCGGGGCGCGGCGAGGAGTGGATCGGGCACGCCGCGCGGCGCGGGTCGCGGATCTTCGCGGACGTGGGGTGGGACGAGAGCGGGCGGTGGGACCTGGGGGCCCTGGCGGACCTGGAGCACTGCGAGGCCTTCCTGCCGAACGCGGGCGAGGCGATGCGGTACACCCGGACGGAGTGCCCGCGGGCGGCGGCCCGGGCGCTGGCCGAGAAGGTGCCGATCGCGGTGGTGACGATGGGGGCGGAGGGCTCGTACGCGGTGGACGGGCGTACCGGGGAGACGGCGCAGGTTCCCGGGATCGCGGTCGACGCGCTCGACCCGACGGGGGCGGGGGACGTGTACGTGGCGGGGTTCCTCACCGGCACCCTGGCGGGCTGGCCGCTGGCGGACCGGCTGGCCTTCGCCGGCCTGACGGCCGCGCTGTCGGTCCAGGAGTTCGGGGGCTCCCTGTCGGCGCCCGGCTGGCCCGAGGTGGCCCTGTGGTGGCGGTCGGCGCCGGACGCGCTGCGCGGCCGGTACGGCTTCCTGGACGCGCTGATCCCGCCGGGGTCGACCCCGGCCGCGCGCCGCAGGGCGGTCCCGACGATCGGCTTCCGCCAGTCCGCGTAGCCCGTGGCCCGTGGCCCGGGCGCGGACCCGTACGCCCGTGGGGCCTCCGGGCCGGGGCGGCGGGAAAAGGGGCTCGCTCGCAAAACCTCTCGGGGATGGGGCGGCGGCGACGTAGGCTTGGTAGTCCGGAGGTCGTCGATCGGCGCGGCCCTTCAACGGGAGGTATGTGCAGGCCACAGTGCCGGCCCATGACTCAGACACCGACAGCCCACATCCCCGCGCCGGGGCAGGCGCGAGCCCACTTCACCGTCCCGGCGACGCACCCGATGGTGACCGTGCTCGGCTCGGGCGACGCCCTGTTGCGCGTGATCGAGAAGGCCTTCCCGAGGGCCGACATCCATGTTCGGGGCAATCAGGTCAGCGCGATCGGCGATGCGGCGGAAGTCGCTCTGATCCAGCGCCTGTTCGACGAGATGATGCTGGTGCTCCGCACCGGGCAGCCGATGACGGAGGACGCAGTGGAACGCTCGATCGCCATGCTCAAGGCGAGCGCCGACGGCAATGGCAACGGGCCCGACGAGACGCCCGCCGAGGTACTCACCCAGAACATCCTCTCCAGCCGCGGCCGCACCATCCGCCCCAAGACCCTCAACCAGAAGCGGTACGTCGACGCGATCGACAAGAACACGATCGTGTTCGGCATCGGCCCCGCCGGTACCGGCAAGACCTACCTCGCCATGGCCAAGGCGGTCCAGGCGCTGCAGTCCAAGCAGGTCAGCCGGATCATCCTGACCCGGCCCGCCGTCGAGGCGGGGGAGCGGCTGGGCTTCCTGCCGGGCACGCTCTTCGACAAGATCGACCCGTACCTGCGCCCGCTCTACGACGCGCTCCACGACATGATCGACCCGGATTCGATTCCGCGGCTCATGGCGGCCGGGACCATCGAGGTGGCCCCCCTGGCGTACATGCGCGGCAGGACGTTGAACGAGGCGTTCGTCGTCCTCGACGAGGCGCAGAACACGAGTCCGGAACAGATGAAGATGTTCCTGACCCGGCTCGGCTTCGACTCGAAGATCGTCGTCACCGGTGACATCACCCAGGTCGACCTGCTGCCCGGCGGCACCAAGAGCGGTCTGCGCCAGGTCCAGTCGATCCTCGAAGGGGTCCCGGACATCCACTTCTCACGGCTCACGTCCGAGGATGTCGTCCGGCACAAGCTGGTCGGCCGTATCGTCGACGCGTACGAGAAGTACGACGACGGCCAGCAGGGCCGCAGCGGCCAACACGGGAAGTAGAACTCAGCGCACCATGTCGATCGACGTCAACAACGAGTCCGGGACCGAGGTCGACGAGCAGGCGATCCTCGACATCGCCCGCTACGCACTCACCCGGATGCGGATCCACCCGCTCTCCGAGCTCTCCGTCATCGTCATCGACGAGGAGGCGATGGAGCAGCTCCACATGCAGTGGATGGATCTGCCCGGACCCACCGACGTCATGTCCTTCCCGATGGACGAACTCCGTCCGCCGGCCAAGGACGACGAGGAGCCCCCGCAGGGGCTCCTCGGCGACATCGTGCTGTGCCCCGAGGTCGCGAAGAAGCAGGGCGAGGAAGCCCCCACGCAGCACTCCATGGACGAGGAGCTCCAGCTCCTGACCGTCCACGGGGTGCTGCACCTGCTCGGGTACGACCACGAGGAGGCCGACGAGAAGGCCGAGATGTTCGGCCTGCAGGCGGCCATCGTCGACGGCTGGCGCGGTGAGCGCGGCATGACCGGTGCGTCCCCGGCCCCCACCGTCTCGTGAACGCTCCCCAGCTGATCACCGGGGCGGTGCTGCTGGTGGTGGTGGCCTGGTTCGCGGCGTGCGCCGAGTCCGGGATCGCGCGCATCTCCAGCTTCCGCGCCGAGGAGGCCGTACGGTCGGGCCGGCGCGGAAGCGCGAAGCTCGCGCAGGTCGCCGCCGACCCCACCCGCTACCTCAATGTCGCCCTGCTGGTGCGGGTCGCGTGCGAGATGGCGGCGGGCGTGCTCGTCACCTACGTCTGCCTGGACGAGTTCGGCGAGAACTGGACCGCGCTGCTCGTGGCGATCGCCGTGATGGTGCTCGTCTCCTTCGTCGCCGTGGGGGTGTCCCCCCGTACGATCGGCCGCCAGCACCCGCTGAACACGGCGACCGCGGCCGCGTACGTACTGGTACCGCTCGCCCGGGTCATGGGGCCGATCCCGCAGCTGCTGATCCTCATCGGCAACGCGCTCACCCCCGGGAAGGGCTTCCGGAAGGGGCCGTTCGCCTCCGAGGCGGAGCTGCGCGCGATGGTGGACCTGGCGGAGAAGGAGTCGCTGATCGAGGACGACGAGCGCCGGATGGTGCACCAGGTCTTCGAGCTCGGCGACACGCTGGTGCGCGAGGTGATGGTGCCGCGCACCGACCTGATCTGCATCGAGCGGTACAAGACGGTCCGGCAGGCGACGACGCTCGCGCTGCGGTCGGGGTTCTCGCGCATCCCGGTGACCGGGGAGAACGAGGACGACATCGTCGGGATCGTCTACCTCAAGGACCTGGTCCGCAAGACCCACGTCAGCCGGGAGGCGGAGTCCGACCTGGTCTCGACGGCCATACGGCCGGCCGTCTTCGTGCCGGACACCAAGAACGCGGGCGATCTGCTGCGTGAGATGCAGCAGGTGCGCAATCACGTGGCGGTCGTCATCGACGAGTACGGCGGCACGGCCGGCATCGTCACCATCGAGGACATCCTGGAGGAGATCGTCGGCGAGATCACCGACGAGTACGACCGGGAACTCCCGCCGGTGGAGGACCTGGACGGCAACCGCTACCGGGTCACGGCGCGGCTGGACATCACCGACCTGGGCGAACTGTTCAAGGTCGAGGCCTTCGACGACGAGGACGTGGAGACGGTCGGCGGGCTGCTGGCGAAGGCGCTGGGCCGGGTGCCGATCGCGGGCGCGTCGGCGGTGGTGGAGCTGCCGGACGGGCGTCCGCTGCGGCTGACGGCCGAGTCCCCCGCGGGACGGCGGAACAAGATCGTGACCGTGCTGGTGGAGCCGGTGCTCCGGGAGGAGGCCTCGGGCGAGGAGGAGGAATGACCCCCCGGGACGGCCGGGCGGGGTGCCGGACGCGAGGGTCCGGGAGCTGGTGGAGGACTCGTACGACCTGGTCGTGGCGGGCCTGCCGCGGGCGGAGCGGCTGCGGCCGGACCGGCCGTGAAAGAGCGTCTCGGCGGGGCCGTTGCACGGCGGAGCCGAGACGCTCCCTATGCTTTCGCCCATGACCGACAGCACCGGGATCGACCCCGAGGACAGCAAGATCATCACGCTGGCGCGCAGCGCCCGGGCCCGCAACGGTGTGCCCGAGGGGGCGGCGGTCCGGGACGAGACGGGCCGCACGTATGTCGCCGGGACGGTGGAGCTCGACTCCCTGAAGCTCAGCGCGCTGCAGACCGCGGTCGCGATGGCGGTGGCGAGCGGGGCGCGGTCCCTGGAGGCCGCCGCCGTCGTCAGCGCGGCCGACGCTCCCGCGGAGGCCGACCGCGCGGTCGTGCGCGACCTGGGCGGCCCGGACACCCCGGTCCTCCTGGCGGCCCCGGACGGCACCCTCAAGTCCACCACCCCGGCGGGCACCTCACGCTGACCCGGCCGGTCCGGCTGCCCGGGCCGGCTTGTCCCGGCGGGTCCGGCTGGCCTGGGCCGGTTGACCGGTCCGGCTTGAGCCGGTCGGTTCGGTCCGGCTTGACCCGGTCCTCTGGCCGATCGGACTGTCCCGGTCGGTCCCGCTGACCCGGTCACGCCGCTGTTCCAGCCGGTGCTGTCGCTCTCGCGGGTTCGGGCCCCGGGTAGGCGCCCAGGCCCGCGCCGGGCCCCGGCGAAGCCCGGCCCCCCGACGGGGGAGGGGCACCGTACGCGGTGTCCGGCTGCTGCCGCGTTGTCAGCTCCGTCCCGCCCGCTCAGGGCTGCGCGGTCGGCCGCTCGTCGGGCCCGTGGCCCCCTGCCCGGCGCGGTCGACTGCGGGTCCGGCCCCTGGCCCCCGCCCGCTCAGGGGTGGGGCGAGCTGCCGGGCCTCCGGCTCCGGCCCCGCCGCGCCGGGCTACGGTCTGCGGCGGATCACCATCGCCATGAGCGCGGCCATCGCGCACAGCGCGCCCGACGCGTACCAGACGATGTCGTACGAGCCGAAGACGTCCCGCGCCAGGCCGCCCAGGAAAGCCACCAGCGCCGCGCCGATCTGGTGCGAGGCCAGGACCCAGCCGAAGACGATCGCGCTGTCGTCCCCGTAGTGCTCGCGGCACAGCGCGATCGTCGGCGGTACGGTCGCGACCCAGTCCAGGCCGTAGAAGACGATGAAGAAGATCATCGGCGGGTGGACGGTCGGCGCCAACAGCATGGGGAGGAAGAGGAGGGACACCCCGCGCAGGGCGTAGTAGACGGCCAGGAGGCGCCTGGCCTCGAACCGGTCCGTGAACCAGCCGGACGCCACCGTGCCCACCACGTCGAACACGCCGATCACCGCGAGCAGCCCCGCGGCCGCCGTCACCGGCATGCCGTGATCGTGGGCGGCCGGCACGAAGTGGGTTTTGACCAGGCCGTTCGTCGAGGCGCCGCAGATCGCGAAGGTGCCCGCCAGCAGCCAGAACGGTCCGGTGCGCGCCGCCTTGAAGAGCACGGTCACCGCCCGCCGCGCCGCACCCGGGACCGGCGTGGGCTTCTCCGCGTAGGTGCCCCCGTACGGGGCGAGCCCCACGTCGGCCGGATGGTCGCGCAGCAGCAGCCAGACGAAGGGGACGACGGTCAGCGCCGCCAGCGAGACGGTCACCGCCGCCGGGCGCCAGCCGTGGTGTTCCACCAGCCAGGCCAGCAGCGGCAGGAAGAGCAGCTGCCCGGAGGCCCCGGCCGCGGTCAGGATGCCGGTGACCAGGCCGCGCCGGGCCGTGAACCAGCGGTTGGTCACCGTCGCCGCGAAGGCCAGTGCCATCGAGCCGCTGCCCAGGCCCACCAGGACGCCCCAGAACAGCACCAGCTGCCAGGACGCGGTCATCCACACCGTGGCCACCGAGCCGCCGGATATGACGAGCAGGGCCAGCGCCACGACCCGGCGGATGCCGAAACGGTCCATCAGCGCGGCGGCGAAGGGCGCGGTGAGCCCGTACAGCGCGAGGTTCACGGAGACGGCGAAGGCGATCGTGCCGCGGGACCAGTCGAACATGTGGTAAATGTTTGGGGCATCATGCAGGTAGGAACAAGGGGGGCCACCACAGATGGATGCAACCGTCTACGTACGACTCAGCCTCGACCAGCACGGCGACGAACTGGGCGTGAAGCGGCAGGAGGAAGAGTGTCGGGCGTTCGCCGCAGCCCGTGGCTGGACCGTACGGGAAGTGATCGCGGACAACGACGTCAGCGCCACCTCGGGCAAGGTCCGACCGGGGTTCGAGCGGTTGTTGGCGTCCCAGCCTGACGCGATCCTCTGCTGGCACACTGACCGGCTCGTGCGCAAGACGGAAGACCTGTTGCGAGTGATCGCACTCGGGATCAACGTCCACGCCATTCACGCCGGACACCTTGACCTCGCGACTCCGGCCGGGCGGGCTACGGCCAAGACGGTCACGGCGTGGGCGGAGTACGAAGGCGAGCAGAAGGCGCTACGGCAGAAGGCGTCGAATCTTCAGGCGGCGAAGAACGGCAAGCCGCACAAGGCGGGCTTGCGAACCTTCGGATACGCCGACGACTACGTGACCGTGGTCGAGGACGAGGCGGAAGCGATCCGCAAGGGCGCCGAGATGGTTCTTCAGGGCGAGACCCTGGCGGCTGTCGCCCGCTACTGGACCGGCCTCGGCCTGCTCGCTCCTCGCTCGTCGTCCGGCACTGCGAAGGGCGAGGCGAAGGGGTGGGGCGTAGGCGGGGTGAAGAAGGTCCTCATCTCCCCTCGGTACATCGCTCAGTCCACCTACCGGGGCGAGGTGATGGGCGAGGGCCGGTGGCCCGCGATCCTGGACGAGGCGACGCACTACGCCGTCGTGTCGGCACTGACGAACCCCAAGCGGTTCACGGGTGGCGCACGGACCGGCTCGGCCCCTCAGACCCTGCTCGCCGGACTGGCTACGTGTGAGCGTTGCGGGGAGACCGTGCGGGGCGGCATGTATCGAGGGACCCCGGTCTACCGCTGCGGACAGAAGCACGTGCGCGTGCCCCGAGAGCTGGCCGACACGCGAGCTGGTAACGCTGTCCTGGCGCGGATCGTCTTCCCCGACTTCCTGCCTTGGGTTCTCGGCGCTCGACAGGAGCAGGGAGACGACTCGGCTCACCTTCACCAGGAAGCGCAGACCCTGCGGGAGCGGCTCGATGGGTTGGCTGTGGCCTACGCTTCGGGCTCGATCACCCTGTCTCAGATGACGGCCGGTACCGAGGCGATCCGGGCCAGGCTGAACACGATCGACGAAAAGCTGTCCGGCGTTACCGGCCTGCCCCCGATCGATCCCGTGTCTGGCATCGCTGGCCTGATTCAGGACTGGCCGAACGCTCCACTCCCCGTACGTCGAGCGTGGGTCAAGTTCGTCACCACGATCACGATGCACTCGAACGGCTTCAAGAAGGCGGCGAAGATGACCGTGGACGACTACATGTCCGTGGACTGGAACCACACCGCCGACGACGACCCCGACGCGTAGCGAGCCTCGCTCGACTGGCCCCGCTCTCATCCGAGGGCGGGGCTCCGTCATGTCTGGTCGGAGGGGCGGGGGCTCGGCCGGCAGGTTGACGACCGAGCAACCTGCCGTGTAGGAAGATCCTCCCGTTCCTTCGAGGGGCGGGCACCGTAGCTCCCGTCGTGTGACGGCGGTAGAGCTGGCCACTCCGTGTAGCGGCCGCCATCCCAAGGGGCTGGCAGGGGAAGCCGAGGGCACCCCGAAGCGCAGGACGGTACTGCGCGACTTCCACTCACCCGCCGAGGTACAGCCACACGCTGACCTCGGCCGCAGCCGGGAGGTCGCCACCCCTTGACCAGCACCATCAACTTCGGCCCCGGCCGCCCGTGGGGCGGGGTATCTCAGCGCGAGTATCAGCGCATGGCCCAAGACCCCCGACACCAGCTCGCCTACCGCATCCACTTCGCGGCGCTCGGTTGGGCCGACCGCCACGGACACGCAAGCTTCGGCCCCGGCAAGCTCGCCGTACTGCTCGGCAAGGAGGGCAAGCCCCTGTCCGACCAGAGCACGAACAACGCCCTGGCCCGCGCCAGGGAGCTGGAGCTTGTCTCGCCCCGATCGGGGGCCGCTTGCCTTGTCCTCCCTTCTCATGTCTTCCAGAAGAGAAAGGGCGCACCCGTGCCGTGCCGCCTGCACCTCGATCGGTGACTACATCTCTCGCGTGTAGTCAGCACACGCCTGACGTGTACGGAGACGGCATCTCACCTGCGGAAACGTTCGCGTCTTCTCTTGTCTTTTTGGCCTCACAGCTTTTGTCCTCACAGCGCGGCCCCGTAGGGGCCGACAGAGGGAAGCCACGTACGTACTTACGTCAGCGGCAAGGAGAAGTAGGGCGCGCAGCGCCCCCAGTCACAAGGGCGGCGGCGAAGAGAACCAAGCAACAGGCGCGGCCTCCGGCCGCACAACCGGAAGACCTTCGCACGAGCGGCCCCGAAGGGGCCGACATCAGGAAGACCAGGGAGTTGGCCAAGGGGGGTGCTGCCGCGCCCCACTCCCAAGACCCAAGGCAAGGCGCTCGGGCAAGGGGCCGCTACGCGGCCACAACGGGAGGCAGCAGACGACAAGCCCCGAAAGGGCTTCACTCTTGTGCAGGCCCTGAGCGCCGGCGAACCCGGGCGCAGCCCTCCCACCTGCATCTTCTTCGCCGTTGCCTCGCTCCGCCGCTGCCTTGACGGGGTCTGAAACCGTGGCAGGATTTGAGCCGCCAAGACATGGCGGTCCGGACTTGCCCGCCAGGGGGTCATACCCCACCCCCGTTCGCATCCTCAGGGGGTTCGGTTACCTGCTCTCGCCGAAGCTGCACGAGAAGGGATCGGCAGATCCAGTCGAAGAGTCCGGAGCCCGCCTGGTTCAACTCGTAGGCCAAGGTTTCCGCTTCCTCGTAGGAGATCTCGACCTGGGTCATTGCCGTGCGCCTCTTACTGACCAGTGCCCACGCTCCGCTGGGTAGCGGTTCGGTCTCCGGCACCTGCTCGGGCGACCACATTCCGTGCACCAAATGGTTTCGTCGGGCGAGCAAGGGCTTAAGCGTTGCAAGTTTGGAGCGGCACTCGATGCGCTGGGCTTCCGTGATCTCCCGGTTGATCTTCACGAGCGCCGTAGACGTATCGATCAGCTCATGCGATCCAAGCCCCGCGGTCACGACCTCGGCGTACTTGCTGCCGATGAGACAGGTCATGAGTTTGCGCAGGTAGAACTCCAGCGCAGCGCTCTGTCTGGCTACCTCACCGACCAGGAGAGACATGCGCTTGTCTATCTCTTTTATCTCCTCGTCCGATCGGAGGATCGGAAGCCCATCGAGATGGCTTGGCAGGACCGCTTCGTCAGACATGTCGAAGAGCGTACCGAGAGACGTCTCGCAAACCGTCGTTTTCGGGACGAGCCGAGCAGGTTCGGGACGTGTCCGTTTCGCCCATGCCTGGATGTCTCGTAACCCGTCCCGAAACATCTCCCTCGGGACTGGCTTTCGGGACACGTTTGTGAGACGGTCTCGTCATGACCACGAACACCCCGGCCGCACAGGTCGAACGCCACGGCTGCCCGAAGTGCGAAGCTCCCGCCGGTAGCCCCTGCCGCACGACCACGGGGAAGGTGGCAGCGAACTACCACACAGGCCGCTTCGCCCTGGTGCCCGCGCTCAAGGCAGAACTGACCGTGAAGACTCCGGCCGACCGCAGCCCCGGTAAGGCGTGGACACAGGGCGCTCCTGTCACACAGGCGCCCGACGCGATACCGGGCGCAGCGATCCGACTGGGCTACGCCCGTTGCTCAACCGTTGGGCAGGAACTCCAGTCTCAGTTGGACATGCTGGCCCGTGCCGCCTGCACCCGCGTGTTCTCGGAGAAGATCAGTACCCGCGTGAAGGAGCGGCCGGAGCTTGAGAAGGCGCTCACGCTGGCACGGGAGATCAAGGCAGCCGCACCGAATCAGCCGGTCATCCTGACCGTGGTCGAGATGAAGCGGCTTGCCCGCAGTGCGGCAGAGCTGATGACGCTGTCTTCCACCCTTCAGGCTGACGGCATCCAACTGGAACTCCTGTCCGGTCCCCTTCAGGGTGTGTACGACCCGAACGGGGCGGGTGCCATCGTGTTCGCCGTGCTCGCCGTGAGTGCAGAGGTGGAGCGGGAAGGCATCCGGGAGAAGACCTTGGAAGGTTTGGAGGCTGCGGCCCGCAAGGGCAACGTCGGTGGGCGGCCGTCCGTCTTGGATGACGACAAGCTCGCCGTAGCCCGTGCCCGGCACGCCAAGGGAGACAGCGTCACAGCCATCGCCAAGGCTCTGGGAATCGGCCGCGCCACGTTGTACCGCCACCTGGGAGAGAGCGCCTGAGGCAGGCACACAGGGACACAGGCAGGCCCCCGGCATCACGTCGGGGGCCGCTGTCATGCGCGGGCCTGTCAGGCACTGACCTCTGAGTGAAGGGGAACTGGTGGCCGAACGCCCGTGAGTGACTCCGCCCGAGCGAGAAGGTGCGGGGCCAGGTCCGGGTACCAGCCACGGGCTACCGCTTGCAGCATCTCCGCCAGGGCCGCAAGCTCCCCGACTCGGCCGGCTGGGGTGTTCAGGACCGAAGTGAACTCCAGCCGGATGCGGTCCGCCACATCGGGAACGAGCAGGCTGTTCGCGTGAAGAAGACCCACGTCGTAGCCGTAGGGCACCAGGCCCCACCGCTCCCAGTCCAGCAGGGTCAGGGGCATGGTCGTGAGGTTGCCCCAGTGCAGGTCACCATGCCCGGTCACCCGCTCCACCTTGGCCGGGGCAGGGATGCCGAGGAACTGGGGGAAGGCTCGTTCGATCCACCCGTCCCGGACAGTGACCTTTACTCCCTCCGCCTCAGCGAGCAGGGCCAGGGACCGGCGCAGGTCGGCCCACCACTCGTCAGGCAAGCCGGGGTTGCGGTCCAGGTCGGCCCGCTCCGGGGACACGACGGGGTGCGTCACGTAGTCGAGGACTTCGGCCTCGAAGGCCCACTCCCCGTCAGTCCAGTCGTGCACCTCGTACAGCCTCGGGCGCGGGACCGCGTCAGGCACCAGCAGGGAGGCACCCACGATGCCCTCCACCTGCTTCCTGCCCGCGTTCCTCCTGGCCGTCCGGCCCACCCGTAGCCACCGCTCCCCCGCCTGCCGACCGAGGGTCACACCTTGGAACCCCCAGGCCAGCGGACCCGTACACGTGAGACCCAGAGCCTTCGCCGCCCTGTCGTGGGCAGCCTCCATCAGCGCCTGTACGTCCTCACTCGGCGGCGAGTTCATCGGTCACCCTCCTCAGTTCCTCGGCCGTCAGGGGCGCAGCCAGAGCCTTCGCCGCATCGTCCCAGTGTTCGCGGGTGCTCGCGGAAGTCAGGACGACATCGAGGCCGGGGCACGATCCGGCAGCCAGCAGGGCAGCGGCTGCGGCCGACAGGCCGGGACGGATGAAGTTCACCAGTTCGGGTGTCATGGCATCCAGCAGTTCGCCGCCGTGCAGAGGGGCGGAGCCGAACGTGATCAGCCCCGCGTCCTTCGCCTGCACCAGCGGTCCGCCGCCGTCGAGTGCCTGCCTGATCAGGCCATCCATGATCAGACTGACGGGCATCTGCAACCCCGTGAAGTGGTGCTCGGCGGAACCCGCCGCCTGTCGAGCGAGCCCAAGCAACTCGGGAACCGTGAACGCTTCGGAGGTCAGGCCCGTCCAGGTGGCGACGCCGTACCCGCCGATCCTGCCCGCATGGGCGAACTCCTCCAATACCGTGAAGGCTTCCCGCACACGCCAGTGCAGAGCGGCACGGTCAAGGCCGTGCCCGCGGTGCTCAGGGTTGTGTACGAACACCAGGTCCACGCGGCCGAGTGCGCCCAACGAACGCTCCGTCTGCCAGCGAACGAAGCCCGGTTCAAGGCTGTGCCGACTGGCCGTCTCTTCCCGGGTGAGCACGCCTTCAGCCAGGGCGGTGCGGCCCTGCTCCTCCGTGAAGAACCCTGTCTTCGTGGCCACCCGAACGGTGGGGTACTCCGCGAGAACCGGGCGCAGCGCCTCGTGTGCTCCACCGTGGGCGTAGTTGGGTGCCGTATCCACCCAGGGGCTACCGGCAGCCAGGGCGGTGCGTGCCGCCTGACTGACGGCACGCACGCGGTATGTCCCCAGGGAGAGAGCGGCAGTCACAGCGCGGTCCCCACGACCGCGACGGCGTGGCCCTCGATGAGGGCGGAGACCAGCTCGGCCACGTCTTTGATCTCCAATCCGGCGGAGTCGGCCATCTCTCCGAGCGTGGTCGGCTGACCGGTCAGCAGCGTGCCCAGGACGGGAAGGGCCGACTCGGCGAAGTCCCAGGCGGTACCGGCCGCCGAGAACGTGACCGTGCTGTGGGCGGGGTTCGCCGTCAGACGGCTCCGAGGGGCGGTCAGCTTGACCGTGATCTCAGGTCGTGCGGGCAGCCCGTCCACGTAGGGCAGCGAGGGAATGGCGTGCCCCAGGTCGGTCGTGTCGATGGACTCCGCCCACCGCTCCACCAACCGGGGATCGGCCAGTTCGTTCAGCACCTCACCGCGTAGCGCGGCCATGAAGTCGGAGTGCTCACTCAGTGAGGCAAACCGCGGGATGTCCCTGCGCAGAGCGAGGGACGACCGGAGCTGATCCACGACCCAGAGCATGAGGTCCGCACCCGTGTGCGGGACCATGCCGAACGTCAGGTGAAGGGACTCCGTCCCCTGGTCAGCCGTGACCGCGTGCCACCAACCGCGCGGCAGGTAGAGCACATCACCAGGGGCGAGAACGATGTCCGCCACCGGGTCGCCCTCGGGCCTCTCTGGCGACTCCACGTCCCGGAAGGCCGGAGCCTCACGTGTGGAGCCGTACAAGCGCCACCGCTTCGAGCCGTGGACCTGCACCACCACGACATCGTGGTCGTCCCAGTGCAGGCCGAAGCCCTCCCGGTCCGTCCAGGACGCGTACGCGTTGGCTTGCACGGACGTGCCGAGGAACCGTTCAAGACCTTCGGCAGCCACACCCACCACCGGGTGGATCTTCTCGACCGCATCGAGGACCAGCGACGCCCCGTCCTTGAGCTGGGCGTGGAGGTCGGCCGGCTGGATGCGCGACCAGGTGACCGCGCGGCGGTTCGTGGTGGGGATCGCGTAGCGGTGAAGGGGGACCATCTCGCCATCCACCGACAGGCGCAGCCGAGGCGGCTCCAGTCGTTGCGTGGCGATGATCCGATTCAGGTCGTCCCAGGAGAACAGGCCCGCCGTGTCGGCGGTGCCGGGGAAGTGCGCGTAGGAGCGGTGGTACGTCTGGGCGAGGAACGTGTCCCCGCCCAGACGCCCCGCCCACGAGGCGGCATCAAGCATCGTGGGCAGCCCCGTCAGTCGTTGCCGTCAGAACGCCCGCTACTGACGTCCGACTCCTGCTCGGAACGCGTCCGCGCGGCCACGATCTTGCGCTTCGCGACGAGCAGGCCACCCCCCTCGGGGGTCGCCGATCCGGTGTTCTCTTCCAACATCGGACTTACCTCTCTACTCGGAAATACCCGCCGGGAATCCGGCGGGGGGAACGGGAGGGCAGCAGCCTTTACGGCAGCTACCGCGTCGCAAGGGCTCCGGCCAGGAACACGGCCGAGCCGCCGAGGATCATGGCCAGGTAGAGCGGACCTGCGTACCGGCCGAAGCGGCGCAGTACCCAGTTCTGTAAGCCAGACCTCACGCCGTCCCCGGCTCGATGTCAGCCGGGCGCAGCGAAGTGGCGGACAGCGAGTCGCGCCCCGTGCAGCGGGCACACCCGCAGGGCGGGTATCGGCCCGGGTCGGACAGGATGACGAACGAGTCACCCTCCCGAACCCTGGTGCTCTGCTTCCAGGTGCGACCCGAGTCACGGGACACCCGAAGGCTCATGAGAACGCGGCGATCAGTGCCGAGGTCCACGGCCCGAGTGGAGCCGGAGCCATCGTTCGTCATGCCGTTCTGCGTTCCCATGTCCCCACCCTTCCGCAGGTTCTCGCCCGTGCCGTTTGCGACAACCCCAAGGAAACCGCCGGGAGTCCGGACTCTCCACGGCATCGATGCGGCAGTCTTGATGCAGATCCGTGCACGGCAGCGACGTAGGTTCAGGTCATGGGAAGGGGCCGTCATGGGACTGGCGGAACGGCGCAAGACCCTGGGCTACAGTCAGGAGAAGTTGGCTCAGTTACTCGGGGTAGACCGAACAACGGTCGGACGCTGGGAGCGCGGCAGGATCGAACCCCAGCCACCCCAGCGACGGGGCTTGGCCAGTGCCCTCGAAGTCACTCTCATCGAGCTTGACGCCCTCTTGCCGCAGCCACGAGCCGCCAGCCAGGAGGCCACAGGGCAGGAGTCCAGTGACCACCCAGGCGTGGGAGACCCCGACGACATGATCCGCCGCGAATTCCTCCGCATCCTCACCGTGAGCGGAGCCCTCACGACCCTGCCGCTGGACGAGGCCGAAGCCCTCACCGACGGGGTGCGCAGGGGCGCACCATCCGACTTCGCGCGGATGAACAGCCACCTCTGGCAGGTCTACCAACTGGCCCGCTCCAAGGGCTCTGTCTACCCCATCGTCCGCGACCAGCTCGCCACGCTGAACGAAGCCCTGGCAACGGACACCCGAGGCAACTCCCGGCCACTCCTGAACGCGGCAGCCAACCTCTTCCAACTCGCCGGAGAAGTCGCCTTCGATGCCAACCGATACACCGACGCGGCAGCGTCCTACGCCCTGGCAGCTTCCGTCAGCAAGGACGCCGGAGCCTTCGACCTGTGGGCCTGCGCCCTGGTGCGGCACGCCTACGTGGACATGTCGGAGCAGCGATACCGGCAGGCTGCGCAGCTCCTGACACTGGCCGAGAGGCTGGCGGGGAGGGGAGACAGCACCCTCGCCACGCGGCACTGGGTCGCCTCAGTCCAGGCCGAGGCGTACGCCGGCCTCGGAGACCTGGCCGGGTGTGAACGGGCACTCGCCCAAGCAGAGAGCGTCAGGGACCTGACCACAGGCAGCACCAACGGCGGATGGCTGCGCTTCGACGGCACCCGGTTGGCGGAGGAACGGGGCGCGCGTTACGTGCAGCTCGGTCGCCTTGACCTGGCGGAGGAGACCCTGACGGAAGCACTGCAACAGACCGAGCTTGCGTCTGGGCAGTCCTACCGGCGCAGGGGTGCTGTGTTGGCTGATCTTGCCGCCATCGGTGCCAAGCGACGTGACCCCGAACAAGTCGTGCTGTACGGGCGGGAAGCCGTCCAGTTGGCGCAAGCCTCAGCCTCGGGCTACGTCGCCCGTAGACTCCAAGCCCTGTGCAGCGAGTTCGGCCCCCTGGCCGGGGACCACCGCGTAGCGGAGCTGGGGGCAGAGATCGCCACGCTGAGCACGCAGTGACGAGAGGGGATGGCATGTCGCAGATCGAAGGTGCACGACTGTTCCGGGAAGCGTGGATCACGGGCGTCCACCAGCACTTCCCAGGCGAGCCGAAGCCCGGCTACGTGACCCCGTGGGACGACACCCCCCAGTGGGAGCGCGAGGCCGCAGGCTCTGTCTACGAGCAGGTCCGCCAGTTCATCGAGATCAGCAGTGGCCATGCTGCCCGGTTGTCCCGGGAGCAGAAGGGCCGGTTCGTCGCCACCTGCTGGACCGCTCAGATGTTCAAGCACTTCGAGGACCCGAAGCCCGGCTACGTGGCCGACTGGCCGGACCTGCCGAAGTGGCAGCAGGAGACCGACGTCGACATCTTCGAGGCAATCGAGAAGGCGCTCAGCCACCGCTGATGAAGGCGGAGCCCCTCGGTCTCAGTCAGTCGCCTGGGGCCGAGGGATGGGTGGGCGAGTCGCAGCACCTCGGCGTGCCCACACAAGGCTCGTGCACGCATCCACCATCCAAATGATGGTTCCCCCAAGCATCACCACGCGAACTCCGTGTGCAGCGGCTCGATGAGCAGGCCGGGCAGAGAGGCGAAGGCGGCGGCGCCGATGATCGTCACGAAGGTGACGGCGGCGACGAACCAGGCGCGGTGGACGCGCCCGGCCGGCCGCGGCGCGTCGCCCGCAGTGCCCGCGGCGGCCGTGGAGGTGGAGGCGGTGTGTGTCACGCGGACCAGCTTCGGGCCTGCGGAGAACCGGACGACAGTGGCCTGGGTGTCATGCTTCGCTACGATCGGGCCATGGACTCGAAGCAGGGCGCGCATCGCGTCGTCGTACTCGCCCTCACCGGCCTGCTGCCCTTCGAACTCGGCATTCCGCACCGGATCTTCGGCCGGGCCAAGGATCCGTCCGGGCGGCCGCTCTACACGATCCTGACCTGCGGGCTCGTCCCCGGGCCGGTGCGCACCGACGCCGACTTCGCGGTCCACGTCGAGCACGGCCCGGAACTGCTGGCCACGGCGGACACGGTGGTGGTGCCCGCCTCGTACGAGCTGGGCCCGGTGTACGAGCACGGCCGCCTGACCGACGAACTCGCCGCCGCGCTCGCGTACATCCGGCCCGGCACCCGGCTCGTCTCCATCTGTACGGGTGGTTATGTGCTGGCCGCCGCCGGGTATCTGGACGGCCGCCGGGCCACCACCCACTGGGCCTCGGCCGAGCACTTCCAGCGGCTCTTCCCGGCCGTACGGGTCGACCCGGGCGTGCTCTACACCGACGACGGGGACGTGCTGACCTCGGCCGGTGTCGCCGCGGGCATCGATCTGTGCCTCCACATCGTGCGCCGCGACCACGGCGCCGCCGTCGCGAACGAGGTGGCCCGGCGGACCGTCGTACCGCCCCACCGGGAGGGCGGGCAGGCACAGTTCATCGAGCGCCCGGTGCCCCAGCCGCAGCTCGCCAGCACCACGGCGGCCCGCGCGTGGGTGCTGGACCGGCTGCACGAGCCGCTGCGGCTGAGCGACCTGGCCCGGCAGGAGGCCATGTCCGTACGGACCTTCACGCGCCGCTTCCGGGAGGAGTCCGGGGTCAGCCCGGGCCAGTGGATCGTCGGGCAGCGGGTGGAGCGGGCCCGGCGGCTGCTGGAGCAGACGGATCTGCCGATGGAGCAAGTGGCGCGGGAGACCGGCTTCGGGACGGCGCAGTCGCTGCGCAAGCACGTGCAGGCGGCGCTGGGGGTGAGCCCGACGGCTTACCGGCGCACCTTCCGCGACGGCGCGAGCACGGCGGAGGGCGGCGCGAGGCGCGAGCCGTCTCCTGGCGGACCTTCAGCCGGTGCCCGGCCCGTGCGGTGACCTCTCCCGCCGCCCACTGGTGTCCTCGCCGAGGCGGGGCCCGAACGATCGGAGTGCGTCGGGCCGTCGCCGCCGCCCGTACCGGAGGCCCCGCCTCACCGGCCGCTGGAACGGCGCTGCCGCCATGAAACGGCCAGACGTCACCGCGGGGGCCGAAGCGGAGGGAACCGCAGCTCAGGGCGGTACCGCCGCCGCCGGTCGGCCCCTTCCGGACGCCTTCCTCGCGGCCCTGCCCGCCCTCGTCGCGGCGGGCTGGTCGGCGCTGGGAGCCGCATCGGGGAGAATGGCCCGTATGAGCGATCGTTCCCCCGAGTCCACCGTCCCGCACCGTGCGGGCTTCGCCTGCTTCGTCGGCCGCCCCAATGCGGGGAAGTCGACCCTCACCAACGCACTCGTGGGCACCAAGGTCGCGATCACCTCCAACCGGCCGCAGACCACCCGCCACACCGTCCGCGGCATCGTGCACCGCCCCGACGCCCAGCTCGTCCTCGTCGACACGCCCGGCCTGCACAAGCCGCGCACGCTGCTCGGCGAGCGCCTCAACGACGTCGTTCGGACCACCTGGGCCGAAGTCGACGTCATCGGCTTCTGCGTGCCGGCCGACCAGAAGCTCGGCCCCGGCGACAAGTTCATCGCGAAGGAACTCGCGGGGATCAAGAAGACCCCCAAGATCGCCATTGTGACCAAGACCGACCTGGTCGAGTCCAAGGCCCTGGCCGAACAGCTCCTCGCCATCCACCAGCTCGGCGCCGAGCTCGGCTTCGAGTGGGCCGAGATCGTCCCCGTCTCGGCGGTCGACGGCAGTCAGATCCAGCTGCTGGCGGACCTGATCGCGCCGCTGCTGCCGGAGAGCCCGCCGCTGTACCCGGAGGGCGACCTCACCGACGAGCCCGAGATGGTGATGGTCGCGGAACTGATCCGCGAGGCCGCGCTGGAAGGCGTACGGGACGAGCTTCCGCACTCCATCGCCGTGGTCGTCGAGGAGATGATCCCGCGCGAGAACCGCCCGGCAGACCGGCCGCTGCTCGACATCCACGCCAACGTCTACATCGAGCGGCCGAGCCAGAAGGGCATCATCATCGGCCCGAAGGGCGCCCGCCTGAAGGAGGTCGGGATGAAGTCGCGCAAGCACATCGAGGCGCTGCTCGGGACCCCGGTCTTCCTCGACCTCCACGTGAAGGTCGCCAAGGACTGGCAGCGGGACCCCAAGCAGCTCCGCAAGCTCGGCTTCTAGGGCCCCGCGGCAGGTCAGAGCGTCGCGGCGGGGGCCGGCTCCCGGTCGGCCCCGTCCCTCTGCCGGGGCCGGGCCGAGCCGGCCGGGTCCGCCGGTGCCGTGCATGGCCACCGGCGGTCCGCCGCCCGCTGGACCCGCCGGCCGAGGCGCTGCATCGGCAGCTCGACCAGGCGGTACATCAGGTGGCTCGCGGCCAGCACCACGCCGAGGAAGATCGCCGTCCAGGCGATACGGCCGAGCGTCGAGGACGGCAGCGGCGGAACCCCTACCCACGGGCCGACGGTGCGCAACAGCGGGATGTGCAGCAGGTACACCGAGAAGCTGACCGCTCCGAGCCAGGTCAGCACCTTCGGGAAGCGCCGTGCCCGGACGAGGAAGCCGAGGCCGAACAGGGCCCAGGCGGCGAGGTAGGAGATCGACCAGGCCTCCCAGCCAGAGGTCCAGGTGTGATGCTCGACGCCGCCCCGGTTGTACAGCCAGCCGACCAGCACACCCGCGACGATCACGAAGCCGCAGCAGAGCAGCGCCGGAACCCGGGCCAGCTGGCCGTGCTGCGCCCGGTACACCACGGTGCCGGCGAACATGGTCGCGAAGATCATCCACGTCTCGAACGAGGGGGCTCGGCTGTTCAGCGTGATCAGCACCAGGCCGAGGCCGGCGAGCAGCAGGGCGCCCGTTCCGGTCAGGATCCTGTTGCCGCTGAGCACGCCGGCGAAGCCCGCGAGCACGAGCGGCGTGACGATCAGCAGGAGCAGCCGGGTCGAGCCGAGTTCCGCAGTCAGGAGCTGGGTGCCCACGGCTGTGCCGACCGCCAGGGCGACGGCGGCGAAGGCGACCGCGATCCGGCCGCTGTGCCGGTGCAGGCCGCGGGTGAACAGCGCGGTGACGAAGAAGTAGAAGATCATCTCGTAGCAGAGCGTCCAGGTGACGTTCATGCTGTTGATGACGCCGAGCACATCCTGGAGCATCAGGCCGTTCGCGACGAGCGAGGCCAGGTCGTCGCCGGTGCGCAGCAGTGCGACCGAGCCGTCGCCGTCCGGCAGCATCATGATCGAGAGGGCCAGGCAGGCGATCAGGGGCGGGTAGATCCGGAAGATCCGGCCGATCCAGAAGGCCCGGACGTCGCCCCGGCGCTCCAGCGAGGCCGGGATGATGTAACCGCTGACGATGAAGAAGAGCATGACGCCGAACAGGCCCATGTCGAAGTTCCGCCAGACCATGCCCCCGAAGGGCAGCATGTGCAGCACGTCGAAGTGGTGCAGTGCCACGACCAGGGCGGCGATGCCGCGCAGCGCGTCCAGCCAGCCGAGGCGGGCACCGGGCGCGGTGGCCGGGGCGGCGGATGTCCGCCGGGTGAACGGGGGTATGAGCTTCTTCACCGCAGAGACCCTAGCCGACACCCCGGCCCCCGAGCCCCCGCAGTCGGCCTCGCGAGGGCCGGGCCGGGACGTCGGGCAAGGCCCTGGCCTCTAGGCGAGCCGCCGCACCTTCACCGCGTTGTCCGTATGGGTCCCGGGCCGGCCGTCAGGCTGGTTCCGGGAGCCTGCGTGTTCCTCCGCGAGCAGGACCTCCCAGGCGTCCTGTGCCAGTTCCAGCTGGGCGAGGACCTCCTGCGGGGTCGGGAACTCGATGCCCGGGTGCGGGGGCTCCTCGGTTCCGGACGGCCATCCTCCGTGACCGACGACCAGCAGGATCCCGCCGGGTGCCACGGCCGCCGCGGCGGTGCGCAGGATCCGGGCGCGGGGGAAGTCGCCGTAGGTGTGCAGGAAGCACGCGGAGACGAGGTCGTACTCCCCGTCGGGGAAGGACTCCGCGAGGTCGTGCCGCTGCCAGTCGACGCGGTCGGCGACCCCCGCTTCGGCGGCGTGCGCGGCCGCGCGGGCGAGGGCGACCCCGGAGATGTCGGTGCCGGTGACCCGCCAGCCCTGCCGGGCCAGCCAGACGGCGTCGGCGCCCTCGCCGCAGCCGAGGTCAAGGGCCCGCCCGGGGGTCAGGTCCCCGGCCTCGCGGACCAGGGCGGCGTTGGGGTTGCCGCTCCAGATGCGGTCGCTCTCGCGGTAGCGGTCGTCCCAGAACTCCTCACGGCCGGCGTCGGTGCCGGCGGCGGGCGCGGGGGAGTGGGCGTGGGCGTGTGCGTGCGCGGGGGGCTGCGGGTGCTCGGGCATGGGGGCCTCTTCCTGTACGGGTGCCGTGCGGCCGATGCTCCGCCGACACCCACCCTCCGTGCAAACATCGTTGCCGTTCCGGCAAAAGGCGCCGCCCCCGGGGTCGGACCGGCTCAGCCGGCCGGCGGTTCCGCGATCAGAGCCGTCGCCACGCGGCGGAAGCCCAGGCGGCCGTAGACGCGGGCCACGTCCTCGTCTCCCGCCGAGAGGAAGACCGTACGGACTCCGCGGGAGCGGGCGTCCGCGACCAGGGCCGCGGTGACGCCGAGGGCCAGCCCCTGGCGGCGGGCCGACGGGAGGGTGCCCACGCCCACGACCTCGGCGATGTCGCCGACCGGGTTGTACTGGCCGGAGCAGAGCACCACGCCGCCCCGTGCGGCCGCGGCCAGTGCGGTGGCGCCCGACGCGATCCTCCCCGAGACCAGCGCCCGGCGGGCCTCCACCAACGGGTCCGTCATCGCCACCGCCAGCTCCGCGGGTCCGGCCTCGCCCACGGCGGTTCCGGGCGCGGCGAAGGCCAGCATCGGGACCGTCACCGCCGCTCCCAGCAGTGGATCGTCGGCGGCGAGCAGTCGTACCTCCGGATGCGGCGCCACCGCTTCCGCGTCGGCGGACAGCACCATCAGCGGATGCGCGTGGACGTGCAGCCCCGACGCCTCCGCCGCGGCGCGCAGTGAGGGGCTGGTTTCAGCCACCCACTCGAAGGCCTCGGGCACCTTCAGCTCCCGCTGTCGGGCCCGCACCCGCTCCACATCGGCGGCGGTGACGCCGCCGGCCCCGAGCGCGGGCCGCGCGTAGTACGGCCAGCCCGCGCCCTCCTGCACGAACAGGGTCAGAGGCCCGAAGTCCTCGGCCCGCGCCCCGCCCGTCCGCGGCACCGTGTCGTAGTACCGCTCCAGCTCGGACAGCGTCGTATCGATCACCTGGTCGGTCATCGCGCCATCCAAGCAAAGCGGCGGCGCTCAGGCACCTTCTTTCAGCACGCGGGAGATCAAGGCCCGTTGCGCCTCCGTCAGGCCCGGCTCGTGACAGGAGACCGTCCGGCCGTCCACCGAGATCCGGTACGAGAAGCCGTCCCGCACGTGCTCCGCCGGATCCCCCGGCGGACCCGGCCGCAGGGCCAGGTACGCCAGCGCCTGCCACTCCTCCTCGTCCGGCCGGCCGGAGGTGTCCACCTCGGCCCGGCGCTCGATGCCCGCGAAACCGCCTGTCCGTTCCACCTGAATCCGCATGGGGTCCGTCTACCCGGCCAGCGGGACGCCCACCGCCGACCACCCCTTCTGCAGCGCCTGGTGCTCCGCGCCGCCGTCCCCGTACCGGGCCACGGCCGCGGCCACCGAAAGCCGGGCGAAGTCGGCGAAGTCCGCGTCCGGGGCCAGGTCCCCGCCGGTCAGGGTGTCGTACCAGATCTGCCCGGCCCGTTCCCACGCCTTGCCGCCCAGCTCGGTCGCCGCGACGTAGAACGCGTGGTTCGGGATGCCGGAGTTGATGTGCACCCCGCCGTTGTCCCGGTGCGTCTCCACGTAGTCGTCCATCGTCGCGGGCTGCGGGTCCTTGCCGAGCTCGTCGTCGTCGTACGCCGTCCCCGGTGCCTTCATCGAGCGCAGTGCGACCCCGCTGACGCTCGGCCCGAGCAGTCCGGCGCCGATCAGCCAGTCGGCCTCCTGCGCCGTCTGCCCCAGCGAGTACTGCTTGATCAGCGAGCCGAACACGTCCGACATCGACTCGTTCAGGGCGCCCGACTGGCCCTGGTACTCCAGATTCGCCGAGTACTGCGTGACCCCGTGCGCCAGCTCGTGCCCGATGATGTCCACCGACACCGTGAAGTCGAGGAAGAGGTCCCCGTCCCCGTCACCGAAGACCATCTGCTGCCCGTCCCAGAAGGCGTTGTTGTACTTCTCGCCGTAGTGGACGGTCGCGTCGAGTGCGAGCCCGGCGTCGTCGATCGAGCGCCGCCCGAAGCCCTTGAGGAACAGCTCGAAGGTCGCCCCGAGCCCGGCGTACGCACGGTTGACGGTGGCGTCCGCGCTCGCCGGGTCGCCCTCCGCGCGCACCTTCTTCCCGGGCAGCCGGGTGCGCTGTTCGGCGTCGTAGACGGTCCGGTTCGGCTCGTCGGACACGGACGTCCGGAGCGCGCCGGTGATCCCCCGGACGGTGGTGACCCGGCGCCGGGTACGCAGGAAGGAGTCGCGTTCGAGGGTGCGCTGCGCGAGGTCGGCGCGCCGGGTGTCCCCGGATTGGGCGATCTTGTCGAGCAGGTGCGGCGGCACGACGGTGCAGAAGACGGGGTGACGGTGAGCGTGGGAGGCGTCCATGCCCGGCAATGTGGCACTGCGTCACGTCCCTGTCACTAGCTGCGACCATGATTCATCGCTCGTCTGAAAGCGGGGCGCCGCGTTGACGGACCGGCCGACTGTGGAGCCGAGTCCGTGGAGGAAAAGAGGTGTAGCTCACATTCAGTACAAATCGGACTAGGTGGTCTTGCATACTGAAACAGGTCCTCCCGTTACCGGGCGCCTCGG
The DNA here is from genome assembly GCF_040611115.1 of Streptomyces sp. NPDC003038. NCBI lineage: Bacteria > Bacillati > Actinomycetota > Actinomycetes > Kitasatosporales > Streptomycetaceae > Streptomyces > Streptomyces sp. NPDC003038. The sequence goes on along the minus strand of NZ_JBEXNN010000001.1, from coordinate 351,990 downwards.
CTAGGCTCGTTCCATCATGCGTATCGGGCTGCTTCTCCTTAGCTGCCGCGGCGAGGGCCTGTAGTCGTAGGCCGACCCCCTCCCCGCGGAGTTCGGTGTTGCGGATTTACCACCCGTCCGTCGGCCGTCCCAGCGAACTAACGCGGACACGCGAGGAGCCCTACGCCATGAGTCAGCACACTTTCGTCGGTCGCCCCACGCCCATCACCAACGCGACTCACACCCAGAAGCCCTCCGGGATGCCGATCCACAAGTACGGCTTCTACGAGCAGGTGGACATCCCGGACCGCACCTGGCCGAACGCCCGCGTCACCAAGGCTCCCCGCTGGCTCTCCACCGACCTGCGCGACGGCAACCAGTCGCTGATCGACCCGATGACCCCCGCCCGCAAGCGCGAGATGTTCGACCTGCTGGTGCGCATGGGCTACAAGGAGATCGAGGTCGGCTTCCCGTCCTCCGGCGAGACCGACTTCAACTTCGTGCGCTCCATCATCGAAGAGGGTGCGATCCCGGACGACGTCACGATCTCCGTACTGACCCAGGCCCGCGAGGACCTGATCGAGCGGACCGTCGAGTCCCTGGTCGGCGCCAAGCGCGCCACCGTGCACCTGTACAACGCGACCGCCCCGACCTTCCGCCGCGTCGTCTTCCGCGGCTCCAAGGAGCAGATCAAGCAGATCGCCGTCGACGGCACCCGCCTGGTCATGGAGTACGCGGACAAGCTGCTGGGTCCCGAGACCGTCTTCGGCTACCAGTACAGCCCCGAGATCTTCACCGACACCGAGCTGGACTTCGCCCTGGAGGTCTGCGAGGCCGTCTGCGACGTGTGGCAGCCCGCCGAGGGCCGCGAGATCATCCTGAACCTGCCCGCCACCGTGGAGCGCTCGACCCCGTCCACGCACGCGGACCGCTTCGAGTGGATGGCCCGCAACCTGACCCGCCGCGAGTACATCTGCATCTCCGTCCACCCGCACAACGACCGTGGCACCGCCGTGGCGGCCGCCGAGCTGGCCCTGATGGCCGGTGCCGACCGCATCGAGGGATGCCTGTTCGGGCAGGGCGAGCGCACCGGCAACGTCGACCTGATCACGCTGGGCATGAACCTGTTCTCCCAGGGCATCGACCCGCAGATCGACTTCTCACAGATCGACGAGATCCGCCGCACCAGCGAGTACTGCAACCAGATGGAGGTCCACCCGCGCCACCCCTACGCGGGCGACCTGGTCTACACCGCCTTCTCCGGCTCCCACCAGGACGCCATCAAGAAGGGCTTCGACGCGATGCAGGCCGACGCGGCCGCGCAGGGCAAGAGCGTGGACGACATCGAGTGGGCGGTTCCGTACCTGCCCATCGACCCGAAGGACGTCGGCCGTTCCTACGAGGCCGTCATCCGCGTCAACTCGCAGTCCGGCAAGGGCGGTATCGCCTACGTCCTGAAGAACGACCACAAGCTGGACCTGCCGCGCCGCATGCAGATCGAGTTCTCCCGGATCATCCAGGCCAAGACCGACGCCGAGGGCGGCGAGGTCACGCCGAAGGCGATCTGGTCCGTCTTCCAGGACGAGTACCTGCCGAACCCGGAGAACCCGTGGGGACGCGTCCAGCTGCGCTCCGGCCAGACCACCACCGACAAGGACGGCACGGACACGCTGACCGTCGAGGCGGTCGTGGACGGCGTGGAGACCGTACTGAACGGCACGGGCAACGGTCCGATCTCGGCCTTCTTCGACGCGCTGGCCGGCATCGGCATCGACGCCCGCCTGCTGGACTACACCGAGCACACCATGAGCGAGGGCGCCTCCGCCGTGGCCGCCTCGTACATCGAGTGCGCGATCGACGGCCGCGTGCTGTGGGGCATCGGCATCGACGCCAACACCACCCGTGCCTCCCTGAAGGCGGTCATCTCCGCCGTCAACCGCGCGGGCCGCTGACCTCTTCGGTGCCCACTGCGAAGCCCCGCTCCTCCTTCGGGAGGGGTGGGGCTTCGCCGTCACTGGGCGGCCCCGCCGGCGGGGGCGCAGATCGGCCAAGTCCGGCTCCCGCGAGATGTTGTCTTGTCACACGGCTGACGCATCCTCATCGATGTGGCTAACATCACGCCAACCCGGCGATGTTGCCGGAAGGTGACGGAGGTGCGACGTGCTGCCAGTTCGGGGTGGGGACGGCCGGAAGCTGACGGTCTGGGGCACCCGTACCACCTGGAGCACCGTGGGGGACGGGGAGTTCTTCTGCCCCGCCTGCGGTGGAGACCGCAATTACCGCCGCCGCACCGGGCGCCGCCGGTTCACCGTCCTCGGGGTGCCGCTGCTGCCGCGCGGGCAGGCCGGACCGGTCGTGGAGTGCCAGGCATGCCGGAAGCGCTTCGGCACCGACGTCCTGGACCACCTCACCACCACCCGCTTCTCGGGGATGCTGCGCGACGCCGTGCACACCGTGACGCTGGCCGTGCTGGCCGCGGGCGGGACGGCCTCGCGCAGCGCCCTGGAGGCCGCCGTGTACGCCGTACGGGCCGCGGGCTTCCAGGACTGCACGGAGGAGCAGCTGGAGTCGCTCGTGGAGGCGCTGTCCACCGACGAGGGCCGGCTCGGGCTCTACGACGTCCCGGAGTGCTGCGGGGCCGCGCTGTCGATCGAGCTCCACGAGGCCCTGGAGCCGCTGGCCCCGCACCTGGCCGGTCCGGGCCGCGAGTCGATCCTGCTGCAGGGCGCTCGTATCGCGCTCGCGGACGGACCGTACATCCCGGCCGAGCGGGAGGTGCTGTGCACCGTCGGCGCGGCGCTGCGCATCGACGCGGACGAGGTGGCCCGCCTGCTGTCGGCGGTGCGGGCGCCGTAGGCGCCCGTCAGGGGAATGTGGCGGGCCCGGCGTCGTTCTCGCCGGGCCCGTTCTCGCGTACGAAGGCGCCCGCGGCGGCGCCGTCCGACCTCGCCCGGCCGCCGAAAGTGTCCGAAACGGCCGCGTACGACGTAACGATCCGGCCTCACGGGGTCGAAATGGAGCCCCTCCCGTACCTTTCGAGCCCCGAGAACCGAGCGCCGGGGCCTCGGCGAGTCCACCCCTTGGACGGTCTGGGCCGGGGCTTCGACTGGGTGTGGCCGGATCGCCGCGCAGTGCGTCACCGCAGGTCATCGGCTACGACTGGGCGGGGCGAGGGGCGAGAACGACAGTCTCGCCGCGCCTGCGCCCATACTGTGGCGCCGCCGGATGCACCACTGGAGAAAACTCCAAATCGGGCAACGAGGGACGTCAACGATTTGTAGAAGTTGACGATACCTGTGAGTGCCCTCACAGGCGTTCAATTTCGGTCACACGACGAGACGCCGCTGGTAACACCGCGGGGATTCGACTCACGTGAACGTCACTACAACCCCGGCGGATCAACGGGTTAGCGACCCACTCCGGCCAGGGACCACCAGATCTCCTCTCACTTACCTACCTCATTGAAGGGCAAGGCAGAGATGGCACGTGTCGCCGCCCGGCTCTCCGGCAACGGACAGCAGAGCACCCACCCGGTCGACGAGGTGCTCCCCCTCCCCAAGCTCGCGCTGTACGGCTTCCAGCACGTACTCGCGTTCTACGCCGGCGCGGTGATCGTCCCGATCATCGTCGGCAACGCGCTGAAGCTGAGTCCCGAGCAGCTGGTCTACCTGATCAACGCGGACCTCTTCACCTGCGGCATAGCCTCCATCATCCAGGCCTGGGGCATAGGCCGGATCGGCGCCCGGCTGCCGCTGATCCAGGGCGTGACCTTCACCGCCGTCTCCCCGATGATCGCCATCGGCCTCGGCGCGGGCGGCGGGACCGCCGCGCTGCTGGTCATCTACGGCGCCGTCATCACCGCCGGCATCGCGACCTTCGCCTTCGCCTGGCTGCCCGCCAAGGCGTTCCGGACGGTCATGCGGCTGTTCCCGCCGGTCGTCACCGGCACGGTGATCACCGTCCTCGGCGTCGTCCTGATCCCGGTCGGCCTCAACGACGCGGCCGGCGGCCTCGGCAGCCCCGACTTCGGCGCCCCCGAGCACTTCGCCTACGCCGGCGGCACGATGCTCTTCATCCTCGTGCTGATGAAGCTCGGCAAGCCGTTCCTGTCCAGCATCTCGATCCTGCTCGGCCTGGTCGGCGGCACGGCCATCGCCTTCCTCCTGGGAGACGCGAAGTTCGGCGACGTCGGCAAGTCCGACTGGATCGGCGTCACCACCCCCTTCCACTTCGGCGTCCCGAAGTTCGAGTGGTTCCCCATCGTCCTGATGCTCATCGTCATGCTGATCACCATGGTCGAGACGACCGGTGACACCTACGCCGTCGGCGACATCGTCGACAAGGAGGTCGACAGCGAGACGGTGGCCCGCGCCCTGCGTGCCGACGGCGCCGCGACCGCGCTCGGCGGTGTCCTCAACTCCTTCCCGTACGTGGCCTTCGCCGAGAACGTCGGCCTGGTGCGGATGACGAAGGTGAAGAGCCGGTTCGTGGTCGTCGCGGCCGGTGTCTTCATGATCATCCTGGGGCTGCTGCCCAAGGCGGCCGCGATCGTCGCCGCCGTCCCGCACGGAGTGCTCGGAGGCGCCGCGACCGTCATGTTCGGCATGGTCGCCCTGGCGGGCATCCAGACCCTGGCCAAGGTGGACCTCAAGGAGGAGAAGAACGCGCTGATCGTGGCCGTCTCCCTCGCCTTCGCCCTGCTCCCCGCGACGGTGCCGGTCTTCTTCTCGCAGCACATGGACGCGGACCTGTCCTCGCTCCTCAACAGCGGCGTCACCCTCGGCGCCACGTCCGCCATCGTCCTCAACCTGGTCTTCAACGGCCTGGCCAAGGACGACGCCCACGTCCTCGCGAAGGCCGCGGTCGCGTCGGTGTCCGAGCCCCCGGCGGACTCCGAGACGGCGGATTCCGGGACCCCGGCGGACTCCGGGACGGCGGATTCCGGGACCCCGGCCGAGGCCGGAACCGGGACGGATGCCGGCCCGGCGGCGCAGTCCACGACCGCGGCGCAACCGGTGGCCGCCTCCGCTACCACGGCAGCCATACCGCCCCAGTCCGGCGAGGCCGCCCCGGCCGCCGAGGGCGAACCCGCCCCGAAGCCGACCGCCTGAACGAGCATCCGGACCGGGCGGTAGGAGCCGCCCCGACCGACCCGCCCATTGTCCCGGCCCCGTACGGGACAATGGGCGCATGAGTCTGTTCCGCGACGACGGCATCGTGCTGCGCACCCAGAAGCTGGGTGAGGCGGACCGCATCATCACGCTGCTGACCCGGGGCCACGGCCGGGTGCGTGCCGTCGCCCGCGGGGTCCGGCGTACGAAGTCCAAATTCGGGGCCCGGCTGGAACCTTTCTCCCACGCCGACGTGCAGTTCTTCGCCCGCGGCAGCGAGCTGATCGGCCGCAGCCTTCCGCTCTGCACCCAGAGCGAGATCATCGCCCCGTACGGCAACGGCATCGTCACCGACTACGCCCGCTACACCGCCGGCACCGCCATGCTGGAGACCGCCGAGCGCTTCACCGAGAACGAGGGCGAGGTCTCCGTACAGCAGTACCTGCTGCTCGTCGGAGCCCTGCGCACGCTCTCCCGCGGCGAACACGAACCGCACCTGATCCTCGACGCGTTCCTGCTGCGCTCCCTCGCCGTCAACGGCTATGCCCCCAGCTTCGAGGACTGCGCGAAGTGCGGGATCCACGGCCCCAACCGGCACTTCTCCGTCGCCGCGGGCGGAGTGATTTGCGGTGACTGCAGGGTGCCCGGCAGCGTCGTACCCTCGTCGGAGGCCATCGCCCTGCTCAGCGCGCTGCTGACGGGTGACTGGGGCCACGCGGACGCCTGCGAGGCGCGTCACGTGCGGGAGGGCAGCGGACTGGTCTCGGCCTATTTGCACTGGCATCTGGAGCGCGGGCTACGCTCCCTGCGATACGTCGAGAAATAGGAGCTGGACACATGGCACGACGCGGGATTCTGGGACGCTCTCGCCGCGAGTACAAGGTTCCCGAGCCGCACCCGTCCGGTGAGCGCCCGCCGAAGATCCCCGGCGAGCTGGTCCCGAACCACGTCGCGGTCGTCATGGACGGCAACGGCCGCTGGGCCAAGGAGCGCGGCCTGCCGCGCACCGAGGGCCACAAGGTCGGCGAGGGCGTGGTCCTCGACGTACTCAAGGGCTGCCTGGAGATGGGCGTCAAGAACCTCTCCCTGTACGCCTTTTCCACGGAGAACTGGAAGCGCTCGCCCGACGAGGTCCGCTTCCTGATGAACTTCAACCGCGATGTCATCCGCCGCCGCCGCGACGAGATGAACGAGCTGGGCATCCGCATCCGCTGGGTCGGCCGCATGCCGAAGATGTGGAAGTCGGTCGTCCAGGAGCTTCAGGTGGCGCAGGAGCAGACCGTCGACAACGACGCGATGACCCTGTACTTCTGCGTGAACTACGGCGGCCGCGCGGAGATCGCGGACGCGGCGCAGGCGATCGCCCGCGACGTGGCGGCCGGCAAGCTGGACCCGTCGAAGGTGAACGAGAAGACCTTCGCGAAGTACATGTACTACCCGGACATGCCGGACGTGGACCTGTTCCTGCGGCCGAGCGGTGAGCAGCGCACCTCCAACTACCTGCTCTGGCAGAGCGCGTACGCGGAGATGGTCTTCCAGGACGTGCTGTGGCCGGACTTCGACCGCCGCAACCTCTGGGCGGCGTGCCTGGAGTACGCCCAGCGCGACCGCCGCTTCGGCGGGGCCGTCCCGAACCACCCCGAACGACCCACGGCCTGAGCTGCCCGCTATCCTCGCCCGCGTGAACACGGGTGGGGAACACGGACGGCAGACCGAGCGGGCCGAGCAGACGGCGGAGCAGGTCGTCTTCGTCTACCGGCCTACGCTCGCCGACATCCAGGGGGCAGTCCGGGCCCGGGCCCGCCGTACGGCGGCGGGCCGGGCGGAGACGCTGCTCCTCCCGCTGCTGACGGTCGTCCTCGTGCCGGGGTTCGGCCTGTTCCGGGGGTCCCTGCCGGTCGTGACCGCGATCTCGGTGGTGACCGGCCTGGGCGTCGCGATCTGCGGTGTCGCGTGGATCCGGCGCAGCATGGCCCGCCAGATGTACAGCATCACGGAGCAGTACGGGCAGTGCCGCACAGTGGCCGACGACCGGGGCGCCGCGACCACGGGCGAGACCATGTCCTTCACGGCCGACTGGAAGCTCTTCCCGGAGTACGTCGAGACGCCCGAGCTGTTCGTGCTCATCGGGGGCAGGCGCGCGGCCGCCGTCGCGGTGCTGCCGAAGCGGGGCGCCCAGCACCCCGCCGGCATCGACCGGCTGCGGGCGCTCCTGGACCGGAAGCTGCGCCGGCTGTAGGCGGCGGCCGCGGGCGCCGGCTGAGGCGCAGCTCTCAGCGCCGGGTTTCGGCCCGGCTTTCGGCGGGTTCTAGAGGGCGGCCGCGCAGTCGGCACAGGTGCCGAAGATCTCCACCGTATGGGCGACGTTCACGTAGCCGTGCTCGGCCGCGATGGACTCCGCCCACTTCTCCACCGCCGGGCCCTCCACCTCGACGGCCTTGCCGCACTTGCGGCAGACCAGGTGGTGGTGGTGATCCCCGGTGGAGCAGCGCCGGTAGACCGACTCCCCGTCGCTCGTGCGCAGGACGTCGACCTCGCCGGCGTCCGCGAGCGACTGGAGGGTGCGGTACACGGTGGTCAGGCCCACGGAATCGCCACGGTGCTTGAGCATGTCGTGGAGTTCCTGGGCACTGCGGAACTCGTCCACCTCGTCCAGCGCCGCCGCCACGGCGGCCCGCTGCCGGGTGGATCGTCCTCGTACTGGCGCGGTATTCATCTCGCCAGGCGCAGTCGCCACCGGTTCCTCCTCGTATTGGCCTCGGCCCATTGTGCCAGGCGGCCGGCCTTCCTAGACCTTCACGTCGTCCCGGGTGCATACCTCTTCGGCCGCGCGGGCCGCTCTGGCCCGGCGCCGGGCCAGCGGCGTCGACAGTGCGGTCATCACCATGAAGACCGCGATGGCGAGCAGCACGATGGTGCCGCCGGACGGAGCGTCGATGTAGTACGTCGTGGCGGTGCCGGTCAGAGAGACCAGCACGCCGATCGTCATGGCCACCGTCAGGGTCGTGGTGAATCCGCGGGTGACCCGCTGGGCGGCGGCGACGGGGATCACCATCATGGCGCTGACCAGCAGCAGGCCGACGATGCGCATGGCCACCGTGACCGTGACGGCGGCGGTGACCGCCATCAGCAGGTTCAGCGCGCGCACCGGCAGGCCGGTGACCCGCGCGAACTCCTCGTCCTGGCAGACCGCGAACAGCTGGCGGCGCAGTCCGAGCGTGACGGCGATGACGAACGCGGCGAGGACCACCACCGCCGTGATGTCCTCGGCGGAGACGGTGGTGATGGAGCCGAAGAGGTAGCTGGTCAGATTGGCGGTGGAGCCGCCCGGCGCCAGGTTGATGATCATGACGCCGCCGGCCAGGCCGCCGTAGAAGAGCATGGCGAGCGCGATGTCGCCGCTGGTCTTGCCGCGGGAGCGGATCAGTTCCATGCCGACGGCGCCGATGACCGCGACCAGGGTGGCCATCCACACCGGGCTCGTGTTGAACAGGAAGCCGAGGGCGACACCGGTCATGGCCACGTGGCCGATGCCGTCGCCCATGACGGCCTGCCGCCGCTGGACGAGGTAGGTGCCGATCGCGGGAGCCGTGACGCCGACCAGGACGGCGGCGAGCAGGGCCCGCTGCATGAAGGCGTAGTCGAGGATCTCCATCAGCTCAGCAGTCCCGTCCGCAGGGGCTCGGCGTCGTGCGCCGCGTGGGGGTGTACGTGGTCGTGGCCGGGCAGGGCGTGCTGGCCGACGGCCTCCGGGGGCGGGCCGTCGTGGACGACGCAGCCGTCGCGCAGGACGACGGCCCGGTCGATCAGGGGCTCCAGCGGGCCCAGCTCGTGCAGCACGAGGAGAACGGTGGTGCCGGCGGCGACCTGCGCGCGCAGGGCGTTCGCGAGGACCTCCTGATTGACGAGGTCCACGCCCGCCATCGGCTCGTCCATGATCAGCAGCTCCGGCTCGCCGGCGAGGGCCCGGGCTATGAGCACGCGCTGGTGCTGGCCGCCGGAGAGGGCGTTCACCGAGGCGTCGGCGTGCGTGTCCATGCCGACCAGGGCCAGGGCGCGCTCGACGGCGGCCTTGTCGGCCTTGCGGAGCATCCCGAAGCGGGAGCGGGCCAGGCGGCCGGAGGAGACGACCTCCCGGACGGTGGCCGGGACGCCGCTGGCGGCGGTGGTGCGCTGGGGGACGTACCCGACGCGCGACCAGGCCCGGAAGCGCTTGAAGTCCGTACCGAAGAGGGACAGGGCGCCGTCGGACAGCGGGACCTGGCCGACCACGGCGCGGACGGCCGTGGACTTGCCGGAGCCGTTGGCGCCGAGGAGGGCGACGACCTCACCGCGGCGGACGGTGAGGTCGATTCCGCGCAGCACGGGGCGCGAGCCGAGCGAGGCGGTGGCCCCGCGCAGGGATATGACGGGCTGCTCGGCCGGTGCGGCGGCCTTCGCTGCTGTCGCGGACTCCATGGCTCGGGCCTCCGTTGCTGCTGCTGTCATCACTTGCTCCCGAGGGCCTTCTGCAGGTTCTTCAGGTTGGACCGCATGACCTCGAAGTAGTCAGCGCCCTGGGACTTGTCGGTGATTCCCTCGAGCGGGTCGAGGACATCGGTCTTCAGGCCGGTGTCCTGGGCGAGGGTCTTGGCCGTCTTGTCGCTGGCCAGCGTCTCGAAGAACACCGTGGAGACATTGTCCTTCTGCGCGACGGTCTGGAGCTCCTTCATCCGGGCCGGGCTGGGCTCGGACTCGGGGTCGACGCCGGAGATGCCCTCCTGGTCGAGGCCGTAGCGCTCGGCGAGGTAGCCGAAGGCGGAGTGGGTGGTGATGAAGGTCTTGGTGGCCGTGTTCTTCAGGCCGTCCTTGAACTCGGTGTCCAGCGCGGTCAGCTTGGTCACCAGCTCGTCGGTGTTCTTCTTGTAGTCCGCCGCGTGGTCGGGGTCGGCCTTCTCCAGGGCCGCGCCGACGCCCTTGGCGACCTCCGCGTACTTGGTGGGGTCGAGCCAGATGTGCGGGTCCTCGCCGGCCTCGCCGTGGCCGTGCTCCTTGCTCTCACCCTCGGCGGCGTGGTCGTCGTGGCCGGCGCCCTCACCCTCGCCTTCGGCGGCGTGGTCGTCGTGACCGGAGGTGCCGTGGGCCTCCAGCTTGGTGAGGGTGGCGGCGTCGACGACGTTCTTCACGCCGGACTGGGCGACGGCCTTGTCGACGGCGGGCTGCAGGCTCTTGAGGTAGAGGACCACATCGGCCTCGCCGAGCTGCGCGGTCTGCTTCGGGGTGATCTCCAGGTCGTGCGGTTCGACGCCCGGCTTGGTCAGGGTGTCGACCTTCACGTGGTCCTTGCCGATCTGCTCGGCGAGGAACTGCATCGGGTAGAACGACGCCGTCACGTCGAGCTTGCCGTCGTTGCCGTCATTGCCGTCCGTGCTGCCGGCGGCACCGGGTCCGGCTTCGGCTCCGGAGCAGGCGGTGAGGGCCGTGGCGCCGAGGGCGACGGCTCCGGCGAGGACGGTGGCGGGTATCAAGCGTCGTACGTTCATGACATCCATTTTCATCAAAAATGGAAACGGTTGTCAAAAAGCCAGGTGAGGACGCTGCGCCGAGGCCTCCAAGGGGGATCCGATTTGAAAGGGAGGGTACGAGCGCCGGTAACCTAAAGGCTTCGCCGTTCGTCCTCGTAATGAAGAGAGCACCGTGGCCGCCGACAAGATCGACACCATCGTCAGCCTGAGCAAGCGCCGTGGCTTCGTTTTCCCTTGCAGTGAGATCTACGGCGGCTCCAAGGCCGCCTGGGATTACGGCCCGCTGGGTGTCGAGCTCAAGGAGAACATCAAGCGTCAGTGGTGGAAGGCGATGGTCACCGGGCGTGAGGACATCGTCGGCATCGACTCGTCCGTGATCCTGGCCCCCGAGGTCTGGGTGGCCTCCGGCCACGTCGCGACCTTCTCGGACCCGCTGACCGAGTGCACCTCCTGCCACAAGCGTCACCGCGCGGACCACCTGGAAGAGGCGTACGAGGCCAAGCACGGCCGCCTGCCCGCCAACGGCCTCGCCGACGTCAACTGCCCCAACTGCGGCGTGAAGGGTCAGTTCACCGAGCCCAAGCAGTTCTCCGGCATGCTGGAGACGCACCTCGGCCCGACCCAGGACAGCGGCTCCAAGGCCTACCTGCGCCCCGAGACCGCTCAGGGCATCTTCACCAACTTCGCCCAGGTGCAGACCACTTCGCGCAAGAAGCCCCCCTTCGGCATCGCGCAGATGGGCAAGTCCTTCCGGAACGAGATCACTCCGGGCAACTTCATCTTCCGCACGCGCGAGTTCGAGCAGATGGAGATGGAGTTCTTCGTCAAGCCGGGCGAGGACGAGCAGTGGCAGGAGTACTGGATGGCCGAGCGGTGGAACTGGTACCGCGACCTGGGCATCCGCGAGGAGAACATCCGCTGGTACGAGCACCCGAAGGAGAAGCTGTCCCACTACTCGAAGCGCACCGCCGACATCGAGTACCGCTTCAACTTCGGTGGCAATGAGTTCTCCGAGCTCGAAGGCGTGGCCAACCGCACCGACTTCGACCTCAAGGCCCACTCCGCCGCCTCCGGCCAGGACCTGACCTTCTTCGACCAGGAGGCCGGCGAGCGCTGGACTCCGTACGTCATCGAGCCGGCGGCCGGCGTCAACCGCGCCATGCTGGCCTTCATGCTCGACGCGTACGTCGAGGACGAGGCCCCGAACGCCAAGGGCGTCATGGAGAAGCGCACCGTGATGCGCCTCGACCCGCGCCTGGCGCCGATCAAGGTCGCCGTCCTGCCGCTGTCGCGCAACCCGCAGCTGTCGCCGAAGGCCAAGGGCCTCGCCGCCGACCTGCGCAAGAACTGGAACATCGAGTTCGACGACGCGGGGGCCATCGGCCGCCGCTACCGCCGCCAGGACGAGATCGGTACGCCGTTCTGCGTCACCGTCGACTTCGACACCCTGGACGACAACGCGGTGACCGTGCGCGAGCGCGACACGATGAAGCAGGAGCGCGTCTCCCTGGACCAGATCCAGAGCTACCTGGGCAGCCGCCTGCTCGGCTGCTAGGTCCGCTCTGCTCGATCGACCGGTGGCCCGGTGCGCGGTGTGCGCACCGGGCCACCGCTCTGTTTCCCGCTCCGCTCGGGCGGCGACGGGAGTACGGCCTTCCCTGGGAGTACGGCCGTCCCTCAGGCGCGCGGGCCTCGGATGATCAGGGCGGTGACCGCCTCGAAGTCCGTGAGGTCGTGGGCGAGGGCCAGTCGGCCGGGTCCCTGCCGCCACGAGGGTGAGCACGGCCGCCGGGGCGAGCTCGCAGTGCTCGGCGCGCACGGGGGCGAGGACGGCGCCGCCGAAGCAGAGGGTCACGCCGGTGGGGGCGCGCGCCGTCACGCGGCGCTCGGCCGGCCGGCTACCGGCGCGGGGTTCGCGGGTTCCTCCAGAGTGTCCGCCGTCCGCGCGGCCGTCGCGCGCGCCCACGGGCCGCTGCTGACCACGCCCAGGACCAGGACGAGCAGCCCGCAGACGGTGATGATCCAATAGGCGGGCCGGGCCGCGGCCCCGAATTCGGCGCCCTCGGCCAAACCGGCCGCCAGGACAGAGCCGATCACCGCCACCCCCAGGGTGCCGCCGGTCTGCCGGCTGGTGGCGGCGACCGCCGCCGCCACCCCGGCCTGGGCGCGGGGCATGCCGGCCACGGCCGTGTTGGTGATCGGTGAGTTGACCATGCCGAAGCCGATGCCGAACAGCACGAAGGCGGCGAGCATGAGCCCGTTCGTGCGCTCCGCGGCGAAGGCGGCGAACAGCAGCCCGCTTCCGCCCATCCCGAGGCCCGCGACCACCAGCGGCAGCCGCGGCCCGCGACTGCCCACCAACCGCCCGGAGAGCGGGGCGATCAGGCAGGTCATCAAGGCCAGCGGGAGCATCCACAGCCCGGCGCGCAGCGCGCCCAGACCGCGTACGTCCTGAAGGTAGAGGGTGGTCAGGAAGAGCAGTCCGGACAGCGCCGCGAAGGCACTGATGGCGATCACCGTCGCGCCGCTGAACGGGACGCTGCGGAAGAGCCTCGGGTCGATCAAGGGCTCCGCGCGCCGCGGCTCGTACACCAGCAGCCCGACCAGTGCGGCCACCGCCACCACCGCGCAGCCGAGCACGAGGGGGCTGCCCAGGCCGGCCGCCGGCGCCTCGATGATCCCGTACGTCAAGGAACCCAGCATGGCCATGATCAGCAGCTGGCCCACCGGGTCGGGGCGGCGGGGCTTCGGTGCCCGGGACTCGGGGAGGTACTTCAGGGTCAGAGCAAGGGCGGCCAGGCCGATCGGCAGGTTGAGCCAGAAGATGGACCGCCAGCCCACCGAGTCCACCAGCAGACCGCCGACCAGCGGGCCGGCGGCCATCGAGATGCCCGCCACGCCGCCCCAGACACCGATCGCCCGAGCCCGTTCCGCCGGATCGGTGAAGGTGTTGGCGATGATCGACATGGCGACCGGGCTGAGCATGGCCCCGCCCACCGCCTGAACCATCCGGAAGGCGATGAGCCACCCGAGGCTCGGCGCCAGCGAGCACAGCAGCGAACCCGCGGTGAAGAGGACCAGGCCGGCCACGAACACCTTGCGACGCCCGATCCGGTCGGCCGTGGATCCGGCCAGCATCAGCAGGGATGCCATCACCAGCGTGTAGGCGTCGATGGTCCACTGCAGGCCCGCCACCGAGGCGTGCAGCTCGCGCCGCATCTCGGGGAGGGCCACGTTCAGGACGGTGTTGTCCAGGCTCACGATCAGCAGGCTCAGGCAGCAGATCGCCAGGACCAGCATGCGCCGGCGGTGACTCAGCTCGATCATGGCGCCGATCGTACGGCTGAACGGCCACCCGGGCATGCGCGACAATGGGGGGATGACCACGCTTCCGCCGCCTCTCGCGATCGGCCCGCACACCGTGCAGCCCCCGGTGGTGCTCGCGCCGATGGCCGGCATCACCAATGCTCCGTTCCGTACCCTCTGCCGCGAGTTCTCGGGCGGCAAGGGGCTATTCGTGAGCGAGATGATCACGACCCGCGCCCTGGTCGAGCGCAACGAGAAGACCATGCAGCTGATCCACTTCGACGAGACGGAGAAGCCTCGCTCGATCCAGCTGTACGGAGTCGACCCGGTGACGGTCGGCAAGGCGGTCCGCATGATCGTCGAAGAGGACCGCGCCGATCACATCGACCTCAACTTCGGCTGCCCGGTCCCCAAGGTGACCCGCAAGGGCGGCGGCTCGGCCCTCCCCTACAAGCGGAACCTGCTGCGCGCGATCCTCCGTGAGGCCGTCGCCGGCGCCGGCGACCTGCCGGTGACCATGAAGATGCGCAAGGGCATCAACGACGAGCACCTGACCTACCTCGACGCCGGCCGGATCGCCGTCGAGGAGGGGATCACCGCCATCGCCCTGCACGGGCGCACCACCGCCCAGCACTACGGCGGCACCGCCGACTGGGAGGCCATCGCGCGGCTCAAGGAGCACGTGCCGGAGATCCCGGTGCTCGGCAACGGCGACATCTGGTGTGCCGAGGACGCGCTGCGCATGGTCCGCGAGACCGGCTGCGACGGCGTGGTCGTCGGGCGCGGCTGCCTGGGGCGGCCCTGGCTGTTCAACGACCTGGTGGCGGCCTTCGAGGGGCGCCCGGAAGACTTCCACAAGCCCACGCTGCGCGAGGTCGCGGGCGCCATGCACCGCCACGCGAAATTGCTCGGCGAGTGGATCGGGGACGAGGCGCGCGGGGTGATCGACTTCCGTAAGCACGTGGCCTGGTACCTGAAGGGCTTCGCGGTCGGCTCCGAGATGCGCCAGAAGCTCGCCGTCACCTCGTCACTGGCCGAGCTGGACGCTCATCTGAGCGAGCTGGACCTGGATCAGGCCTGGCCGGAGAGCGCGGACGGCCCGCGCGGCCGAACGTCCGGAAACAACCGAGTTGTCCTACCCGAGGGCTGGCTGAACGATCCGTACGACTGTGCGGGCGTAGGCGAGGAAGCCGAACTGGACACCTCCGGCGGCTGACAAACTATGCCGTCGGCGGCGTGACATACGCCACGCATGTGTGGGGTTGTGCTCACATGAGCGCGAAGATCACGGCTAAGACTTCCAAAGGGTGGCACTGCGTGCCACCCTTTGTTTGTTCAAGACTTGAACGCAAATGTATCGATGATCGCTCATCCGAGCGGAATCAAGCCTTACTTGCCGCCTCAGCCTTCGGGAGGTGAAGACTCTTCGTATGTTCAGGCTACCGATCAGTTACTTTCGATCTACTGGCGCACGGGTGGTTACAGCCACATGACCGCCAAGTGGACGTACCCATAAGCCTTCGATCTGGGTATGTTCCTGGCCGTCAGGGCAGCCACCCGAGCCTCGAGGAGTCGAGACCCGTGTCGGAAAACAAAGAGCAGCAGAAGTTCGTCTACGACTTCACCGAGGGAAACCGCGACCTGAAGGACCTTCTCGGCGGCAAGGGAGCCAACCTCGCCGAGATGACCAACCTGGGTCTCCCGGTGCCTCCCGGCTTCACCATCACCACCGAGGCCTGCAAGGTCTACCTCGACAGCGGCACGGCCCCGGCCGAGCTGCGCGACGAGGTCAGCGCCCACCTGGCCGCCCTCGAGACGAAGATGGGCAAGAAGCTCGGCCAGTCGGACGACCCGCTGCTGGTCTCGGTGCGTTCCGGCGCCAAGTTCTCGATGCCCGGCATGATGGACACCGTCCTCAACATCGGCCTCTCCGACGACTCGGTGACCGGCCTCGCCTCCCAGTCCGGTGACGAGCGCTTCGCGTGGGACTCGTACCGCCGCCTCATCCAGATGTTCGGCAAGACCGTCCTCGGCGTCGACGGGGAGCTCTTCGAGGACGCCCTCGAAGAGGCCAAGGCCGCCAAGAAGGTCACCGTCGACACCGACCTCGACGCCGCCGACCTGAAGAAGCTGGTCAAGCAGTTCAAGAAGATCGTGGCGAAGGAAGCCGGCCGCGAGTTCCCGCAGGACGCCCGGGAGCAGATGGACCTCGCCGTCGAAGCGGTCTTCAACTCCTGGAACACCGATCGCGCCAAGCTCTACCGCCGCCAGGAGCGCATCCCCGGCGACCTGGGCACCGCGGTCAACATCTGCTCCATGGTCTTCGGCAACCTGGGCCCCGACTCGGGCACCGGAGTCGCCTTCACCCGCGACCCCGCCAGCGGCCACCAGGGCGTCTACGGCGACTACCTCCAGAACGCCCAGGGCGAGGACGTCGTCGCGGGCATCCGCAACACCGTGCCGCTCGCGGACCTGGAGGCCATCGACAAGGCCTCGTACGACCAGCTCATGACGATCATGGAGACGCTGGAGACCCACTACAAGGATCTCTGCGACATCGAGTTCACCATCGAGCGCGGTCAGCTGTGGATGCTCCAGACCCGCGTCGGCAAGCGCACCGCGGGAGCGGCCTTCCGGATCGCCACCCAGCTCGTGGACCAGGGCCTCATCGACGAGGCCGAGGCCCTCCAGCGCGTCAACGGCGCCCAGCTCGCGCAGCTGATGTTCCCCCGCTTCGACGAGAACGCCAAGACGGAACTGCTCGGCCGCGGCATCGCCGCCTCCCCGGGCGCGGCGGTCGGCAAGGCCGTCTTCGACTCGTACACGGCCGTCAAGTGGTCCCGTTCCGGCGAGAAGGTCATCCTGATCCGCCGCGAGACGAACCCGGACGACCTGGACGGAATGATCGCGTCCGAGGGCATCCTGACCTCCCGCGGCGGCAAGACCTCGCACGCGGCCGTCGTCGCCCGCGGCATGGGCAAGACCTGTGTCTGCGGCGCCGAGGAGCTCGACGTCGACACCAAGCGCCGCCGGATGACCGTGGGCGGGACGGTCATCGAGGAGGGCGACGTCGTCTCCATCGACGGCTCCACCGGCAAGGTCTACCTCGGCGAGGTACCCGTCGTACCGTCCCCGGTCGTGGAGTACTTCGAGGGCCGCATGCACGCGGGCGCCGACGACGCCGACGAGCTGGTCGCCGCCGTGCACCGGATCATGGCGTACGCGGACCGCGTCCGCCGACTGCGCGTGCGGGCCAACGCCGACAACGCGGAGGACGCGCTGCGCGCCCGCCGCTTCGGCGCCCAGGGCATCGGCCTGTGCCGCACCGAGCACATGTTCCTCGGCGAGCGCCGCGAGATGGTCGAGCGCCTGATCCTCGCGGACACCGAGAACGAGCGGGAGGAGGCACTCCGTGCCCTCCTGCCGCTGCAGAAGAAGGACTTCATCGAGCTGTTCGAGGCGATGGACGGCCTGCCGGTCACCGTCCGCCTGCTCGACCCGCCGCTGCACGAGTTCCTGCCCGACATCACCGAGCTGTCGGTACGCGTCGCCCTCGCCGAGGCCCGCAAGGACCACAACGAGAACGACCTGCGCCTGCTCCAGGCCGTGCACAAGCTGCACGAGCAGAACCCGATGCTGGGTCTGCGCGGTGTCCGCCTGGGCCTGGTCATCCCCGGTCTGTTCGCCATGCAGGTACGGGCGATCGCCGAGGCCGCGGCCGAGCGCAAGAACGCCAAGGGCGACCCCCGCCCCGAGATCATGATCCCTCTCGTGGGCACCGTGCAGGAGCTGGAGATCGTCCGCGAGGAGGCCGACCGGGTCATCGCCGAGGTCGAGGCCGCCACCGGCACCAGCCTCAAGCTGACCATCGGCACGATGATCGAGCTGCCCCGCGCCGCGCTGACGGCCGGGCAGATCGCCGAGGCCGCGCAGTTCTTCTCCTTCGGTACCAACGACCTGACCCAGACGGTGTGGGGCTTCTCCCGCGACGACGTGGAGGCCAGCTTCTTCACCGCCTACCTGGAGAAGGGCATCTTCGGGGTCTCGCCCTTCGAGACCATCGACAAGGACGGCGTCGGCTCCCTGGTCCGCAGCGCCGTCCAGGCCGGCCGGGCCACCCGCCCCGACCTCAAGCTCGGCGTCTGCGGCGAGCACGGCGGGGACCCCGAGTCCGTCCACTTCTTCCACGAGGTCGGCCTCGACTACGTCTCCTGCTCGCCCTTCCGGATTCCGGTGGCGCGCCTGGAGGCCGGCCGTGCGGCCGCCGAATCGAAGGGCAGCGACAGCCGCTGATCCCCGGCCCGAGAAGGGCCCTCAAAGACTGCGCCTGCCCCCCGGGTTCCCTGACGCCCGGGCGGCAGGCGCACCTTTTTGTCGTTCAACAAATCTTTACGTCAGCAGGCGGTGGACGGATCCCCACCCGTCCACCGCCTGCTGTCATTCTGCCGGTCACGTCGGCGCTTCCCGGTGCGACCGACCGCCAGGCCCCGCAAAGCCCCCCACGGCCTTCGCGGAGCGTTTCGGTCGCATCGGAGTGTGCCCGGCGGAGTACAGGATTTCGGTTGTCACGCCCCTGCCGAAAGGGGTTTCAACTGTGGCCGAAAGGGCGTGGTGACCACGTGTGACGGCATGCATACTCATAGGGCGGGGGGATTGCGGTTGCACAGGTGGGGGTTCGGTGCTGCGTATCCATTTCACTGGAGTGGACCTGGCACGCGTACGGATGGCAGGGCGTCCCGATGCGTTGTGGGAAACGATTCTGAGCTTTCACCGCTTAAGAGACCGGCGCGATGCCCGGTTGTTCGGTGAATGGCGGACGGAAACCCGGAGCAGGTTGAATAGTGAAACACGCATGCTCGGTATGCTCATACCGAGTCGCGGCTATTTCCCCGATTTCTTGACCCCTGCGGAGGGGCGGTACGGGTGGGACGTGGGCATCGACGCGCTGCGCGGGATACGTCCCGAGCGGATGCGGCGCGAGCTGCTGCTGCTGAGCGCGGGAGCGGTCACGGCGTCGGCCTCCGCGTCGGCGACCGCGGCGGGCATGGGAACGGGCGCCGGCTCGGCGATGCCGCCCCGGCTGCGGGAGCTCCTGGACGACGGCCCCAAGCACCTGCCGAGGCTGCTGGGCGAGCTGCGCGCGTACCACCGGGCCGCCGTGGAGCCGTACTGGACCCACATCCAGGCCCAGATCGAGGCGGAACGCGCCGCGCGCGGCCGGGCCCTGCTCGACGGGGGCGCGGACGAACTGCTGGCCTCGCTGCCGCCGATGCTGCGCTGGCGGGCTCCGGTGCTGGAGTGCGACTACCCGGTGGACCGGGACGTGCGGCTGCGGGGGCGCGGGCTGCTGCTCCAGCCGTCCTTCTTCTGCCGGCGCACCGCGGTGACGCTGCACGACCCGGAGCTGCCACCGGTGCTCGTCTACCCGGCCGCCGCGCAGCTGGCCTCGGCTCCCGCCGGGGGCGAGTCGGCCCGGCCGGTGGAGGAGCAGCGCCAGCGCACCCTGGGCAAGCTGGTGGGGCACACCCGCTCCGTCGTGCTGCGGGCCATCGGTGACGGAGCGACCACCAGTGAACTCGCGCGCCGGGCCGGGGTTTCGCTGGCCTCCGCGAGCCAGCACGCCTGCGTGATGCGCGAGGCGGGCCTGGTCACCACCCTGCGCCACGGCAACGCGGTGCTGCACACGGTGACCCCGCTCGGCGCGGCCCTCCTCAAGGGCGGCGCGGTGGCCTCGTAGGGATGCACGCGGGGCCCGGCCCCGGGGAACACCCCCGGGGCCGGGCCCCGCCTCTCACCTCAGGCGCCTCTCACTTCAGGCGCCTCTCACTTCAGGCGCCTCTCGCCTCAGACGCGGAAGGGGCCCGTCACCTCGTACGTGATGCCGCCGGACGAGCTGCCGCTGGTGCCGCGCTGGCTGGAGAAGTAGAAGCGGTTCCCGGCGGGGGAGAAGGCCGGGCCGCAGATCTCGGACGAGGACTGGCCGGTGATCCGCAGGAAGGGGGCGACCACGTCGTCCGGGGTGATCACGCAGATCTCCATGTTGCCGCCGTCCTCGGCGATGTAGAGGTCGCCGTACGAGGACCCCGTGACGTTGTCCACGCCCGTCAGCGGCGCCGCGCCGCCGGGCACGAGGGAGTCGTCGTAGGCCAGCTCGTAGGTGTTGGCGGCCACGTCGAGCTTCCAGACCCGGTTGTCGCCCTTGGTCGTGAACCACACCGTGTCGTTGGCGTAGTGGCAGCCCTCGCCGCCGTTGAACTTCTTCGCGCCCGAGACCTGGCTGCGGGTGGCGGTCGGGGAGCCGTCCGGGTCCGGCACGTTGGCCCAGGTGAACGAGCCGGAGGTGGCCGTGCCGGCCTTGAGCACCTGGAGGGTGCCGGAGGAGAGGTTGCCCCAGGTGCTGGGGACGAAGCGGTAGAAGCAGCCGCTGGAGTCGTCCTCGGTGAGGTAGACGACCTGGCGCACCGGGTCGGCGGCGGCCGCCTCGTGGTTGAAGCGGCCCATCGCGGACCGGCGGACGGCCGCGTTCACGCCCCACGGGTCGGTCTCGTACACGTAGCCGAGGCTGACCTCCTCGCAGGACAGCCAGGTGTTCCACGGGGTCGCGCCGCCCGCGCAGTTCCGGTTGGTGTTCGACAGGATCCGGTAGGCGGAGGTGATCGAGCCCGACGAGTTGAACTTCACCGCGCTCGCTCCGCCGGTGGACGATATCTCCGAGTTCGAGACGTAGATCCAGCCCGTGCCGTCCGCGAAGCAGGCGCCGCCGTCCGGAGCGCTGTGCCACTTGTAGGTGGTGGAGCCGACGTTCTGGCCGGACCGGGCGATCACCCGGCTGCTGAAGCCGGCGGGGAGCTGGATGCCGTTCGCGTCTGCCGCGCCGAGTGCCCCGTAGGGCCCGGCGCCGGGCTGGGCGGGCGCCGCGTAGGCGGCTCCGCGCATCAACGTGCCGCCGAAGGCTGCGGCCGAGGAGCCGATCACGGCACCACGCAGGAAATTACGACGTTCCACGGTCACTCCTGTGGGAGGAAGGCCCCGCGTCCGGTCGGCCGCGGGGTCGCACGCGTCGAGGAATTTAGGAGTACTGAGTTGACGTGACGTCAATTCCTCATGACGCGGGAGCGACCGGCTCGGGGTCAATACCTCTGCACCTGCGCGTCAATCCTCCAGCAGAGCCTTGAGGGCCCCCAGGCGTTCCTTCCAGAAGGCCTTGTACACCTCGACCGCATCGGCGTCCGCCAGTTTCGTGTGCCCGAGTCCCACTTGCGTACGGTCGGCGGCCTTGGGGGTGAGATAGACGGAGATGCGGCTGCTGGCTCCGTCCCAGTCGGCGGTGACCGACTTCCCGGGCCGGTGCGTGCGCAGCGTGAAGTCCACGTGCGGCAGCCAGCGCTCGCGCAGCGCCGCGTCGGTGAAGGCCTCGGTGACCCGCTCGGCGCCGGCGCGCACGGTGCGGCTCGCACTGGCCTGCCAGTCGCCGCCGCTGGACTGCCCGACCTCGCGCATCCCGCGCTCCTGCTCGTAGCCGACGGTGACCGACTGGGCGTACCAGCCGCTCACCCCGTACGCGTCCACCAGGCGGCGGGCGATCTCGGTGTGCGTGCGCTCGGTGGCGCCCCACGCGTCCAGCTCGGCGAACCACGCGGACCAGTCCCGGCCGGTCTCGGCGGCCAGGGTTTCGTCCGACAGCTTTTCGGTGATCTTTTTGACGGCCATGGTCCGACGTTACGTCGGGGCGGACGCCTAGGCCCTGTCGTCAAAGTCCCGCCTGGCCCGACCGGCCGTGTGACGTACTGCGGGACCTGTTCCCCCGGGGACTTGCTCGCGTGGGGAAAGATGGTGGAGCAATGAAGCACCTCGCCACCGCCGACATCTCGGGCCGCGCCGACCTCGACGTCGTGCTGCGCCGCTTCTACACGGCCGCCTTCGCCGACCGGCGGATCGGGCCGTTCTTCACCGAGATCGCCGGTACGGACCTGAACACCCACCTGCCCCGGATCACCGACTTCTGGGAGCGGTCCCTCTTCCACAGCGCCGAATACCGGCGCGACGCCTTCGCCCCGCACGCCGCCCTGAACTCGGCGCGGACGATGACCGCCGCGGACTTCGGGCGCTGGGTCCAGCTGTGGCGCGCCACGATCGACGGCCTGTACCGCGGCCCGAACGCGGAGCGGGCCAAGGCACAGGGCGAGCGGATCGCGCTGACCCTGCACAAGCGGCTGGCCGGAGCGGACGACGCGCTGCTGAGCGGCGAGGCCCCGGTGGGCTTCGTCCCGCTGGCGGCGCTGGAGCTGCGCCGTTCGGTGGTCTGACGCCAGCCGCCGGAAGCCCTTGCCCCGCCGCTGACCTGCCCTTACGTCATGGCCAGCGGAAATCTCGAAAAACTTTCGCGGGCAGCGATGAGTTTCCCCGGGCCCTGCGGTCTATCTCTCGAAAGCGCCGAACCGCGCACGAGAGAACACGAGAGACACGAGAGACGAGGGACCGAGATGCCCGCCACCACCCCCACCATGATCTTCGTCAACCTGCCGGTCAAGGACCTGGACGCCAGCAAGGCCTTCTGGTCCCGGCTCGGCTACTCCTTCAACGCCCAGTTCACCGACGAGAACTGCGCCTCCATGGTCATCAGCGACACCATCGTCGCCATGCTGCTCACGGAGGCCCGCTACAAGGACTTCACCCACAAGGAGATCGCGGACGCGACGAAGACCTCCGAGGTGCTCCTGTGCCTGAGCGCCGCGAGCCGCGACAAGGTCGACGAGCTGGTCGACCGGGCGCTGGCGGCCGGGGCCACCGAGCCGCGCCCGGCCCAGGACCACGGCGTCATGTACGGCCGGGCCTTCGACGACCTCGACGGCCACACCTGGGAGATCATGTGGATGGACCCGGCCGTCGTCCAGAGCTGACCCCGGAGCCGGCCTCCCCCTCGCTCACGAGGTCGCGGCGGTCCGCACCGGATAGGTACGGACCGCCACCTCCTCGTCGTCCAGGCAGCGCCCCGACTCCAGGTCGAAGCGCTGCTTCAGCAGCGGCGAGGCCACGAAGGGCTTCCCCGCCGCGCAGCCGAGCAGCCCCCGCGAGAGCACCTGCGCGCCGGTGAAGGGGTCCTGGTTGCCGATGGCGTACGTACGCCCCGCGCGGTCGACGAACACCGCGGCCTGGCTCCCGTCGGGCAGCAGGGCGGCGACCCCGCGCCCCGGGGTGAGCGCGGACAGTTCGCACACCGTGAGCCAGCCCTCGGCCACCTGCAGTTCCACGGTCATCGGGTGCCTCCCAGCGGCTGAAGGGTGAGAACGGTCAGGTCGGGCTTGACCTGGTCACGCTCGGGGACGAACTTCACGGTCGGGTCGGGTGCCCCCGGCGCGTTGACGAAGGAGACGAAGCGGCGCATCCGCTCCGGGTCCTCCAGCGTCTGCGCCCACTCGTCGCGGTAGTGGGCCACATGTCCGGCCATCAGGGACTCCAGCTCCGCGCACAGCCCGAGCGAGTCGTGCACGACCACGTCCCTCAGGTGCGCCAGGCCCCCCTCCATCCGCTCCAGCCAGGTGGAGGTCCGCTCCAGCCGGTCGGCGGTACGGATGTAGAACATCAGGAACCGGTCGATGAGCCGGATCAGCTCCGCGTCGGAGAGGTCCTGGGCCAGCAGATCGGCGTGGCGCGGCGTGGCCCCGCCGTTCCCGCCGACGTAGAGGTTCCAGCCGCTCGCCGTCGCGATGACCCCGAAGTCCTTGCTCTGCGCCTCCGCGCACTCCCGGGCGCAGCCGGAGACCGCCGACTTGAGCTTGTGCGGGGCGCGCAGGCCCCGGTAGCGCAGCTCCAGGTCGATGGCCATCCGCACGCTGTCCTGGACCCCGTACCGGCACCAGGTCTGGCCCACACAGGACTTCACCGTGCGCAGGGCCTTTCCGTACGCGTGCCCGGACTCGAATCCGGCGTCGACGAGGCGCGCCCAGATCCGCGGGAGCTGGTCCACGCTCGCGCCGAAGAGGTCGATCCGCTGCCCGCCGGTGATCTTCGTGTAGAGACCGAAGTCGCGGGCCACCTCGCCGATCACGATCAGCTTGTCCGGGGTGATCTCGCCGCCGGGGATCCGGGGGACGACCGAGTACGAGCCGTTGCGCTGGATGTTCGCGAGGAAGTGGTCGTTGGTGTCCTGGAGGGCGGCCTGCTCCCCGTCCAGGACGTATCCGCTCGCGCCGAGGACCGGGGCGAGCGAGGCGATGATCGAACCGACGGTGGGCTTGCAGACCTCGCAGCCGTCGCCGCCCCGCGCTTCCGGGCGGCCGTGGTCGTCGAGGAGCCGCTGGTAGGAGGTCAGCTGCCGGGTGCGGACGATCTCGTAGAGCTCGGCACGGGTGTACGGGAAGCACCCGCACAGCCCCTTGTCCGCGGCGGCCGGCAGCAGCTGGCCGATCACCTTGAGGCAGCTGCCGCAGCCCGTGCCCGCCTTGGTGCACTTCTTGACCTCGGGGAGGTCGGCGCAGGCGGCGATGGCCTTCTTGGTGACGTTGTGGCAGGAGCAGATCACCGCGTGGTCGGGCAGCGAGGACGGGCCGAGCGCGACGGGCGCGCCGAGGCCGGCGGGCAGCACCAGCTGCTCGGGGGCGACGGGCGGGACGCTGCCGGTGAGCGGGCGCAGCAGGCCGTACGAGTCGGCGTCGCCCACCAGGACCCCGCCCAGGAGGACCCCGTCGGGGGAGACGACCAGCTTCTTGTAGACGCCGGAGCGGGAGTCGGACCAGACCACGTCGAGGCTGCCGGGGGTGGCTCCGTGGGCGTCGCCGAAGGAGGCCACGTCCACACCGAGCAGCTTGAGCTTGGTGGAGAGATCGGCTCCGGTGAACTCCTTCTCGCGGCCCAGGAGATCCTCGGCGGCGGTCTCCGCCATCTCGTAGCCGGGGGCGACCAGGCCGTAGACGCGGCCGTCGGCGGCGAGGGCGCACTCGCCGATGGCGTAGACGTGCGGGTCCGAGGTGCGGCAGCGGGCGTCCACCCGGATCCCGCCGCGCTCGCCGACCTCCAGTCCCGAGGCGTGGGCCAGCTGGTCGCGGGGGCGGACACCGGCGGAGAAGACCACGAGGTCCGCGTCGACGGTGGAGCCGTCGGAGAGCCGCATTCCGCTCACCGAGCCGTCCTCGCCGGTCAGCACCTCCTGCGTGCCGACGCCGGTGTGGACGGTGATGCCCATGGACTCGATGGTGCGCAGCAGGGCCGCGCCGCCGCCGTCGTCGACCTGGACGGGCATCAGGCGCGGGGCGAACTCGACGACGCGGGTGCCCAGGCCGAGCCCCTGGAGGGCGCCCGCGGCTTCGAGCCCGAGCAGGCCGCCGCCGACGACCGCGCCCCGGGTGCGGCCCTTGGCGTACTCCTCGATCGCGAGGAGGTCCTCGATGGTGCGGTAGACGAAGCAGCCGGGTGCGTCCTTGCCGTGGACGGGCGGGACGAAGGGATAACTGCCGGTCGCGAGGACCAGGACGTCGTACGGGAAGACCTGCCCGGAGCGGGAGGTGACCGTGCGGGCGGCCCGGTCGATGTGCTCGGCGGGGTCGTCCAGGTGGAGGGCGATGCCGTGCTCCTCCATGAATCCCGGGGGCGTCATCGACAGGTCCTCGGGGGTGCTGCCGGAGAAGTACGAGGTGAGGTGGACGCGGTCGTAGGCGGGCCGGGGCTCCTCGCAGAGCACGGTGATCCGGTGCGTGGCGGTGGCGCCGCGCTCGGCGAGCGCCTGGAGGTAGCGCTGGCCGACCATGCCGTGCCCGATGAGCACGATGGCGGGAGTGGGCGTGGGTGCGGCCATGATCAGGAGCCTCCGTCGTCGGTGAGCAGGTGGAACAGGTCGTCGGCGGCGTGCAGGGGCACGCCGTCCTCCCAGCTGCGGGCGAGGGCGCCCACGGTGGAGAGTTCGCCGAGCAGGACCCCGCCGACGAGTCGGTCACCGCGGACGACGACCTTCCGGTAGGTCCGGCGGGTGGCGTCGGCGAGGCGGAGCACGTCGTCGCCGGGGAGCGGGGTGGTCTCGCCGAAGGCGGCGAGGTCGAGGGGGCGGCCGGCTCCGCCGCTGCCGGCTCCGCCGAGGGTGAGGCGGGTGAGGGCGCGGGTTCCGGTGTACTCCGTGGGGGGCGGGGCGTCGGGGCCGGCGGCGTGGCCCTGACCCCGGCCGCTGCCGTCGGCCGCCCCGCTGAGGACGGCGGCGAGTGCGTCGGCCTGTTCCAGTGCGGCGCCGGCGAGGCCGTACACCTGGCCGGCGTGCTCGGCGCAGTCGCCGATGGCGTGGATGCGGGGGTCGCTCGTCCGGAGCCGGCCGTCGACCACGATGCCCTTGCGCACGTCGAGCCCGGCGGCCAGCGCGAGCCCCGTGCGGGGGCGGACGCCGCAGGCCAGGACGACGAGGTCGGCGTCCAGGCGGTAGCCGTCGGCCAGCTCCACCCCGGTGACCCTGCGGGAACTCGCCCCCGCGCTCGCCGCACCCGATCCGCGGCTCCGGCGCGTGCCGGACTCCGCCCGCGCCTCGATCACCGGCGGGGCCGAAGCGTCCCGCCCGGCGGGCCGGACCGCGCGGAGCCCCGGCGGCGCCGCGGACGGCGAACCGGGCCGGGCCCCGGCGGGAGCGGGCTCCGGGGCGCCGGCCCGGGCGGGGCCCGGCCCCGGGGGCGTGGTCGTCAGGCCGCGGACTCGGCATTCCGTGTGGATCTCCACCCCGAGGGCGGTCAGGTGCGCGTGGAGCACGGCCGAGGCGTCCGCGTCGAGTTGGCGCTCCATCAGGCGCTCCGCCTGCTGGGCCAGGACGACCTGGGCGCCGCGCTCGGCGAGGGCCCGGGCCGCCGAGACGCCGAGGAGGCCGCCGCCGATCACCACCGCGCGCACGCCCGGACGTACGGCCGCCGAGAGGGCCAGGCAGTCGTCCATCGTGCGGAAGGCGTGGACCCCGTCCGGGAGGTCCCGCCCCTCCGGCTCGAACAGCCCGCGAAGCGGTGGCAGGACCGGATTGGAGCCGGTGGCCAGCACCAGGGTGTCGTACGCCTCCAGGGTGCCGTCGTCGCAGTGCACGGTCCGCTCGGCCCGGTCGACCCGTACCGCCCGCACCCCGCGGCGCAGCGCCGGGCCGGGCGTCGGGAGGGCGGTCACCTCCGGGGGGTACCGGCCCGCCAGGACCTCGGCGAGCAGGACCCGGTTGTAGGGGGCGTGCGTCTCCTCGCCCAGGACGGTCACCGCCGCGGCCGGGCCCAACCGCTGCGCGAGCCGCAGGCCCGCAAGGCCGCCGCCGATCACCACCACACGCTGCTCCGAGGTCATGCCATGAGCGTGCGCCGCCGCTGTTTCCCCGCCGCATCGCCCCTGTTACCCGGACGGAACGCCGACCTCAGCGTCGGGGTTAAGCGCCCGTGAGGCGTTCCTCAAGGCCGCCTTAAGGACCGTCCGCGCCGCCGGTACGGCCCTTAGCGTGGCCCGTATGCGAGACGTGGCGGTGCGGGTCAGGGGCGGGATCCTGGGCGGAGCGGGGGTGGTGGCCCTGTTGTGGGCGGCGCAGGTGCGCCCGTCGGCCCGGCCCGACGCGCTGTTCGCCACCGCGGCGCATCTGACCGGCCTCCTCGCCGGGTACGGGGTACTGGTGCTGCTGTTCCTGATGGCCCGGGTGCCCGCCGTCGAGCACGGCGTGGGCGCCGACCGCCTCGCCCGCTGGCACGCGCTCGGCGGCCGGTACGTGCTGCTGCTCTGCTTCGGGCACGGGCTCTTCGCGCTGCTCGGGTACGCCGTGCACGAGGAGGTCGACCTCGTATCCGCCGTCCGCGAGCTGCTCCACTACCCGGCCCTGGCCGCCGCTGCGGTCGGGACCGTTCTGCTTGCCGCGGTCGGTGTGACCTCGGCCCGGGCCGTACGCCGCCGTGTCTCGCACGAAACCTGGCGCGGAGTGCACCTGCTCGTATACCTTGCCGCCGCCCTCGGCTTCGGCCACCAGCTGGCCGGGCCCGACATCGCCCCGGTCGCGTGGTTCTGGGCCCTCGCCCACACCGTGGTGGCCGTCCAGCTGGTCTGGTACCGCGCCGTGGTCCCCGTACGCCAGGCCCTGCGGCACGCGCTGCGGGTCGCGGAGGTCCGGGCGGAGGGGCCCGGGGTGGTCTCCGTCGTCATGCACGGGGAGCACCTCGCGGAACTGCGCGCGGAGCCGGGCCAGTTCCTGCGCTGGCGGTTCCTCCAGCGGCGGCTGTGGCGCACCGCCCTGCCGTTCTCGCTGTCCGCACCGGTCCGCGGGGACACCCTGCGGATCACCGTCAAGGGGCTCGGCGGGCACTCCCGCCGGATCCGGCGGCTGCGTCCCGGCACGCGCGTCATCGCCACCGGGCCGTTCGGGGCGCTCACCGCCGCCCGGCGGACCAGGCCCAAGGTGCTGCTGATCGCCGGCGGGGTCGGGATCACCCCGATGCGGGCCCTGTTCGAGACGCTGCCCGGGGGCCCCGGGGATCTCACGCTGCTCTACCGCGCCGGAGCCGAGGAGCACCTGGTCCTGCGCGCGGAGCTGGAGGCCATCGCCGCCGAGCGGCAGGCCGCACTGCACTACCTGCTCGGGCCGTCCGGCGCCGCCTACGACCCGCTCGCCCCGCAGGCGCTGACCGCGCTGGTGCCGGACCTGGCCGAGCACGACGTGTACCTGTGCGGGCCGCCGGGGATGGCGGATGCGACGCAGGCCGCGCTGCTGCGGGCCGGGGTGCCGGCCGGACGCATCCATTCCGAGTGCTTCAGCTTCTGAGCGCCGAGGGCCGAGCGCCGAGGGCCGAGCGCCGAGCGGCAAGCGCCGAGCACTGAGCCCCTTCCGCGTGCCGAGTACCGAGTTCCGAACCCGAGGAGTCACCGCGCCGTGCGTCACCCGCTGCACATCGCCCTGCCCGTACCCGTACCCGTACCTGTACCCGTGCGCGCCGGGGCGGCCGCGGCTCCCGGGGCGGCCCGGCACCGCAGGCCGCGGAGGTCCTCCGCACTGGCTTCCGTGACGTCCGCGAACCGGGTGGCGGCCGGGCTGGGGCTGGCGAGTGTGCTGGCCGCGACGATGCTCACGGCGGCCGTGGACCCGGCGGCTCCGGTGGCTCCGGACCGGGCACCGGCCTGGGAAAGCTCAACCTTCGCGCAAGTTTCCGGGGATTGATGCCTCCTGCATCCAACCGCTCCGTAGGGTCATGATCGTGCCTGAGATATCGACGACCGTGATCATCATGCTGTGCGTGGCCGCGGCGGCCGCGGGCTGGGTCGACGCGGTGGTGGGCGGCGGCGGCCTGCTCCTCCTGCCCGCCCTGCTGCTCGGCCTGCCGAACGCCCACCCCGCCACCGTCCTCGGCACCAACAAGGCCGTGGCCATCGTCGGCACCGCGGGCGCGGCCGTGACGTACGTGCGCAAGGCGCCGGTGGACGTGAAGCTCTCCGTCCGCATCGGCCTCGCCGCGCTCGCCGGATCGATGGGCGGCGCCGCGCTCGCCGGTGGCATCAGCAAGGACGCGCTGCGCCCGCTGATCATGGTGGTGCTCGTGATCGTCGCCGCTTTCGTGCTCTTCCGGCCCGCCTTCGGCACCGCCCCCGCCACCTCGCCCGTCAGCAGGCGGCGGGTGCTGCTCGCCATCGGGCTCGCCGGGCTCGGCATCGGGTTCTACGACGGCCTCATCGGGCCCGGCACCGGCACCTTCCTGGTCCTCGCGCTCACCGCACTGCTCCACCTCGACCTGGTCACCGCCTCCGCGACCGCCAAGATCGTCAATGTCTGCACGAACGCCGGGGCGCTCGCGATGTTCGCGTACCAGGGCATGGTGCTGTGGCAGCTGGCCGCGCTGATGGCGGTGTTCAATCTGGCCGGCGGCATGATCGGCGCCCGCATGGCGCTCAAGAAGGGCAGCGGTTTCGTCCGCGGCGTGCTGCTGACCGTGGTGGGCGCGCTCGTGGTGAAGCTGGGCTTCGAGCAGTGGGGTTAGACGCACGGCCTGGTGAGGCCGTGTCCGACGGAGGTCAGTACGTCCCGGTGAGGTGGGCGAAGACGACCACGTTGCCGCGATAGCCCGTGCGCGGTGAGAAGCCGCCGCCGCAGGTGATGACCCGGAGCTCGGCGCGCGGCGAGGGGCCGTACACGCGGGAGTCGGGGAAGGACTCGGCGTCGTAGACCTCGACCGCGTGGACCGTGAACACGGCCGTACGGCCGTCCGCCCGCGGGATCTCGATGGCGGCCCCGCGGCGCAGCGCGCCCAGGTGGTAGAAGACCGCCGGGCCGGTGGCGTGGTCCACGTGCCCGGCGATGACGGCGGTACCGGTGGCGCCCGGGGTGGTGCCCTCGCGGTACCAGCCGGCCAGGTCACCCCGGGCGGGCGGGGGCACTTCGAGGCTGCGGTCGCGCTCCAGGCCGAGCCCGATCAGCGGGGCGTCGACCCGGATGGAGGGGATCCGGATCCGGCTGGGCGGGGAGCCGGGGAGGGGTGCGATACCGGGGCCGGGCGCGCTGGCGGCGGTCAGGGCTTCGGCGGGGGAGGGCAGCGGCGGCCCGACCGGCTCACGGGAACCGCTGGTCATGAGCCAGATGCCGACGCAGGCGGCGAGCGCGACCAGACCGGCATGACGGGCGGTGAGGTTGCGGGCGGTCTCGCGGGCGGTGGTGCGGCCGGTGGTGCGGACGGGGCTGCTGGTGGTGGCGACGGGGCTGCGGGTGGTGGTGCGGCTGCCGGCGCTCGTCGAGCGCGGGCCGGCTCCGGAGTGGCCCCGGACGCCTCGGAAATCGCCACCCATGCGTGCCCCTCCGCTTCCGTTTCGGGGTGACTGGCCGTCGCCCGCCCCGCGAACGGGGGGGGGACCTCGCGGGGCGGGCGACGGGGGACGGTACCGGTCGGACCGCGGCCGAAGCCGCGGTGGGCGTCCGTCAGCTCCGCGTGCCGCTCGCCCGGCGACGCAGGAGCCAGGTACCGCCGACGGCGGTGGCGGCCAGTACGGCCGTTCCCGCCGCGATCTTGGCGGGGTCGGTGGCGGTGGTCGTCCCACCACCCACCCCGGTCTTGACGTGCCCCTGCGGGCCGCGTTCGGTGACGACCAGGTCGCCGGTGGCGAACTTGCCGTTCGCGCAGGTCGCGCCGATGGCGTAGGTGCCGGACCGGGTGCCGTGGGCGACCCGGAACTGCCCCACGACGACCTCCTTGTGGGTGCCGGGGACCAGCTTGAAGCGGCCGCCGCCGACCGTGCTGGCGTCGCCTTCGGCGTGGCTGCCACGGCCGCAGGCGGTGGTGTTCACGGTGACGGTGGCGCCCGGTGCGGCGGACTTGGGCCACACCTCCAGCGGGGCGAAGTCGCCGGGTGCGAAGCTCACCATGCCGAGGTCCGCGGCGGCCACCGCACCGGCGACCGGGCCGGTGAACGCGACGGCGGTCAGCGCGGTGGCGGTGAGCGCGTGGGCGGTGCGTCGGCGCATGGGGGACTCTCCTGAGGACACGGGGTCGTGTTTCCGAGGTAACCCGGCCCGCCGCGCCCGCGCCTGCTGATGCCTCGTCAGGTTGCCCCTTGCCCGCTCCACCCCCGTTTCGTTCCCGCAGGTCAGCGCCCTGGCTGCCGCCATCAGGGCCGTCCGCGGCCGCCGCGCCGTCCGGGTGATGTCGGTGCGCGGCCCCCGCCGGAGCCAGGCGGCTCCGGCCGGTCAGGCCGCCGGTGAGGAGGCGGACGCGTCGTGGAGGGGAAACCGTGAGCGTGGTGGAGAGAGGACCGGTTCGGTCAGCGGCCTCGCGGGCGCCGGAAAGCCGGGTGACGGCGGTGCGTACCGTGGTGGGGCGCAGAGGACGCGGGCCGTTCGGCCCGGCCTTGCGGACCGTCTCGCCGTACCTGAGGGAGGGCCTCGTGACATCGGACGTCCGGCCACCGGATCCGACCGCTCCGCTCCCGTTCTTCGTCTACGGGACCCTGCGCCCGGGCGAGGTCAACCACGACCTGTTCCTGCGCGGACGCACGGCCTCGCAGGAGCCCGCCTTCCTCCCCGACGCGGTGCTCTACAACGGCCCCGGATACCCGTACGCCGTCCACCGCCCCGGCTCCGCCGTCGTCGGCGAGCTGATCACCGCGGCGCCGGGCGCCTACGGGGAACTGCTGGCCGCGCTGGACCTGCTGGAGGAATACGAGGGCCCGGGCCGCCCGGGGAACGTCTACGACCGGATCGCCCGCGACGCGCTGCGCCCCGACGGCACGCCCGTGCGGGCCTGGGTCTATCTGGCGTCCGGTCTCATGACCCGCGAACTGCGGCGGTCCGGCGCCGAGATACCGGGCGGCGACTGGTTCAAGCGGTAGCGCCGGGTACGGAGGCCGGGTGCGGAGGCCGGTACGGGCGCGCCGGCCCGCTCGGCCGGTCCGGCGCCGGGGCGCGGCTCACAGGCCTTCGGCTCCGCGGTTGCGCAGGCGCTGGCCGTACTGCTGGAGGACCCACAGCTCCTCCTGGACCGCGGCCAGCTGTTCCGGCGGGGCCTGCGGGCCCAGCCGGGAGAGCGTGCCCTGGATCTCGTGGACCCGGCGGTCCACGGCGCGCAGGCGCACCTGGACCAGCTGGACTCCGGCGTAGATCTCGTCCACCGTCTTCGCGTGGATGGCCTCGACCGCCAGCTCCGTGACGAGGGCGCGGACGGTGTCGTTCGGGGCGGCCTCGCGGACGCGGGCCAGGTAGTCCTCGGTGCCGGACGAGACGCCGCCCGCGTCCTGGATGGCCTGGCGCACCGCCGCGTAGGGCGGGGCGGTGAACTCGTCCATCCCGTACGCGTCGAAGGCCGGGGAGACCAGGGCCGGGCGTTGCAGGGCCAGCTTGAGCAGCTCCCGCTCGGTGCGGTGGGCCGGACTGCGCAGATTCAGGGCCGGGCCGCCGGCGGGCTGGGCGGAGGGTGCGGGGGCGGCGTCGTAGGACGGTCGGCCGCGCTGCTGACCGCCGCGCTGCTGACCGCCGTGCTGTCCGCCGCCCGACTGGCCGCCCCGGTCCCGCGCCCACCGCGCCAGCTGCGCGACCCGCTTGACCACGAACTGCTCGTCCCGGATGCCCAGCATTCCCGCCAGCTGGACCGCCGACTCGTGCTGGATCGCGATGTTCTTGATGTGGGCGACGACCGGCGCCGCCTCGTCCAGGGCCGCCGCCCGACCCGCCGGGTTCTCCAGGTTGTGCCGGGCGACGATGTGCCGCAGTGCGAACTCGAACAGCGGGGTGCGGGAGTCCACCAGCCCGGCCACCGCCGCGTCCCCCTGTGCGAGCCGCAGGTCGCAGGGGTCCATACCGCCCGGGGTGATCGCGATCGAGGTCTCGGCGGCGAACTTCTGGTCGTCCTCGAAGGCCCGCAGCGCCGCCTTCTGGCCCGCCGCGTCACCATCGAAGGTGAAGATCACCTCTGCCGTCGCGTTGTCCATCAGCAGGCGGCGCAGGATCTTGATGTGGTCCCCGCCGAAAGCGGTGCCACAGGTCGCGATCGCGGTGGTGACTCCGGCCATGTGACAGGCCATCACGTCCGTGTACCCCTCGACGACCACGGCCCGAGAGGTCTTCGCGATCTCCTTCTTCGCCAGGTCGATGCCGTACAGCACCTGGGACTTCTTGTAGATCGCGGTCTCGGGTGTGTTCAGGTACTTCGGGCCGTTGTCGTCGTCGCGCAGCTTGCGCGCGCCGAAGCCCACCACCTCGCCGGTGATGTCGCGGATCGGCCACATCAGCCGGCCGCGGAAGCGGTCGATGGGCTTGCCGCTGCGGCTGTCCTGGGCGAGCCCGGACAGGATCAGCTCCTTGTCGCTGAAGCCCTTGCCGCGCAGGAAGCGGGTCAGGTGGTCCCAGCCGGCCGGGCTGTAGCCGACGCTGAAGTGCGCGGCCGCGGCCTGGTCGAATCCGCGCTCCGCCAGGAACTTGCGGCCGATCTCCGCTTCGGGGCTGTCCAGCTGGTCGACGTAGAACAGGGCGGCGGCCTTGTGCGCCTCGACCAGCCGGATGCGCTCACCGCGGCCGCTGGTGCCGGCGGTGTAGCCGCCCTCCTCGTACCGAAGGGTGATGCCCGCCTGGCCGGCGAGGCGCTCGACCGCCTCCGAGAAGGAGAGGTGGTCGATCTTCATGATGAAGTCGAGGGTGTCCCCGCCCGCCTGGCAGCCGAAGCAGTGGTACAGCCCCTTGCTGGGGCTGACCTGGAAGGACGGGGACTTCTCGTCGTGGAAGGGGCACAGGCCCTTGAGGTTGCCGCCGCCCGCATTGCGCAGCTGGAGGTATTCGGAGACGACGGCGTCGATCGGGACCGCGTCCCGTACCGCCTTCACGTCATCGTCGTTGATCCGTCCTGCCACGCGTGAAGTCTACGGCCGGGCGCCGACAATCCCTCCCGGCCCCCTGGGGCCCGTCCCACCGGGCGGGCGCCCCCTGCGGCAGCCGTCCCCGCGAGGCAGGACGGGGGCACCGCGGGCGGCACCGCGCTCTGATTCCCGCCCGTCCGGCCCGTCCGGCCCGTCCGGCAGGACGAGGCCGACGCGCCTAGGACGCCGCGAGAGAGGCCAGCGGAATCGACGGGTCCGCCAGCGCGTCGCGGTCCACCGGGGCTTGCGACCGGATCAGCGCCTGGATGTGTTCGGTGACATCCCACACATTCACGTTCATCCCGGCCAGTACCCGCCCCTCGGAGAGCCAGAAGGCGATGAACTCCCGCTTGCCCACATCCCCGCGGATCAGCACCTGGTCGTAGCCCCCGGGCGGCGCGTACCCGGAGTACTCCAGACCCACGTCGTACTGGTCGGAGAAGAAGTACGGCACCCGGTCGTAGGAGACCTCCTGCCCCAGCATGGCCCGCGCCGCCGCCGGACCGCCGTTCAGCGCGTTGGCCCAGTGCTCGACCCGCAGCCGGGTCCCCAGCGCCGGGTGGTGGGCGGCGGCCACGTCCCCGACCGCGTAGACGTCCGGGTCGGACGTGCGCAGGGACGCGTCCACGGCGATCCCGCCGCCGTGCTCCCGGTCGACCAGGGTGAGCCCGGAGGTCTCGGCGAGCGCGGTCCGCGGCGCGGCCCCGATCGCCGCGAGCACCGCGTGCGCCGGGTGCTCCTCCCCGTCGTCCGTACGGGCGGCCAGCACCATGCCGTCGTGGCCCACGATCTCGGTGAGGCGGGCCCCGAAGTGGAAGCGCACCCCGCGGTCGGCGTGCAGGTCCGCGAAGAGCCGGCCGATCTCGGGCCCGAGCACCGCGTGCAGCGGGGTCGCCTCCTGTTCGACGACGGTGACCTCGGCGCCGTACCCGCGGGCAGCGGCCGCCACCTCCAGCCCGATCCACCCGGCGCCCGCGATCAGCAGGTGCCCGTTGTCCCGGCCGAGGCCGGCGAGTACGTTGCGCAGCCGCTCGGCGTGGGCGAGGCGCCGCAGGTGGTGTACCCCGACCAGGCCCGTGCCGGGGATGTCCAGGCGGCGCGGTTCGGCGCCGGTGGCCAGCAGCAGCTTGTCGTAGTGCAGCGCGGTGCCGTCGCCCAGGACGACCTTCTTGGCGTCCCGGTCCAACTGGACCGCGGGCTGGCCGAGGTGGAGCTCGATGTCGGAGGCCGCGTACCAGGACGGCTCGTGGACGAAGACGCTGTCGCGGTCGTCCTTGCCCGTCAGGTACCCCTTCGACAGCGGGGGCCGTTCGTAGGGATGGTCGCGCTCGTCGCCGATCAGGATCACCCGCCCCGTGAATCCCTCGGACCGCAGCGTTTCGGCCGCTTTTGCCCCGGCCAGTCCCGCGCCGACGATGACGAACGTCCGGTGTGCGTCGACCACCTGATGCCTCCTCATAACCTCTCCGCCACATGCGACCACATGCGAGCGTCCCGCACTGAGCCTGCCGCGTGAAGGGGGAGTGGCCCGATCACTCACCCTCCGGCGCGTCGCGTGCGCCGGGTGAGGCGTGTGTGCAGGGAGCGGGCGGAGGCGTCCGTGAGGGCCGCGATCTGGTCGATGACCGCCCGCTTCCTGGCCTTGTCGTCCGGGGCCGTATCGAAGATCGCCCGGAACTGCGGGTCCAGCCCCTCGGGGGCGCGGGCGCTGAGCGCCTCGGCGAGTTCGGCCAGGACGATGCGCTGGTCGGCGCGGATCCGCTCCTGCTCGTCGCGCTGCATGACGTACAGGTCGGCGACCGCCTTGAGCACCGCGCACTCGTTGCGCGCCTCGCGCGGGATCATCAGCTCGGCGGCGTACCGCGTGAGGCGACCGGAACCGTACGCCTCGCGGGTGGCGCCCTCGGCGGCCAGGCAGAACCGGCCGATCAGCTGGCTGGTGGCGTCCTTCAGGCGGGCTTGGGCGACGGCCGAGCCGTCGTACCCGTGGGGCCACCACTCCTGTTCCATCAGCCGGTCCAGAGCCTCGCGCAGCTCCTCCGGGGAGGTGTCGGCGGGTACGTACCGGCCGATCGCGACCCGCCAGATCGCGGCCCGCTCGGGCTCCGCGAAGAGCAGATTGGGGTCGAGGTGGCCCGCGTGCAGGCTGTCCTCGAAGTCGTGGACGGAGTAGGCGACGTCGTCCGCCCAGTCCATGACCTGCGCCTCGAAGCACTTGCGGTCGGCGGGCGCCCCGCGGCGCAACCACTCGAAGACCGGCAGATCGTCCTCGTACGCCCCGAACTTGACCGAGTCGGGGTCGGTGGGGTGGTCGCCGCGGGCCCAGGGGTACTTGGTGGCGGCGTCCAGACAGGCCCGGGTGAGGTTGAGGCCGACGCTGACGAGCTCGCCGCTCGACGGGTCGGGCACGAACCGCTTCGGTTCCAGACGGGTCAGCAGGCGCAGCGACTGGGCGTTGCCCTCGAAGCCGCCGCAGTCCTTGGCGAACTCGTTGAGCGCCTCCTCGCCGTTGTGCCCGAAGGGAGGGTGGCCCATGTCGTGCGAGAGGCAGGCGGCCTCGACGAGGTCGGGGTCGCAGCCGAGGGCCGCGCCGAGCTCACGGCCGACCTGGGCGCACTCCAGTGAGTGAGTGAGCCGCGTACGGGGGCTCGCGTCCCAGTCGTACGAACGGCTGCCGGGGGTGACGACCTGCGTCTTCCCGGCGAGGCGGCGCAGGGCGGCGGAGTGCAGCACGCGGGCGCGGTCGCGCTGGAAGGCGGTGCGCCCGGGCCGTTTGTCGGGCTCGGCGGCCCAGCGCTCGGTGGCGGCCGGGTCGTAGGGCTCGTTCGGATCGTTTGCGGGGGCCAGTGCGGTGCCTTCCATGCCTTCCATGGTGAGACGTTAACCGGAAACACCGACAATCCGAGCAATCCGAACGGCGCCGCCGCCGACACCGAGTGCTTCTCTCCGGCGGGCCGGTCCTTATGCGGTGGCCAGTTCCAGGGGCCGGCCCGGGCTCCGGCCGCGGCTCTCGTCCCGGCCCCGGGCGAGGGCCTCGTCGTACCGCTGGAGGACGAGGCGGGCCAGCGCCGGGTGCGCGCCGATGGGGGCGGCGGCGGGGCCGGACGCGGCGGCGGCGCTGTGGGTGGCGAAGCGGCCGGGGGCGACGAAGTAGGAGGCGACCGCGACCCTGCGGTGCCCGCGGGCGGCCAGCGCCCGGACGGCGTCGGGGACGGCGGGAGCGGCGGTGGAGGCGTAGGCCGGTACGACGGCCACGGAGCCGAGGCGTTCGGAGAGCAGGGCGGCGGTCGTGCGGGTGTCGGCGGCGGAGTCGGGGTCGCGGGACCCGGCGGCGGCCAGGACCACGGCGGTGCCGGGGGTCCAGCCGCCCTCCAGGAGTCGTTCGAACAGGGCCTCGACGAGCAGCGGGTGCGGGCCGAGCGGGGCGGCGACGCGGATGCTCAGATGACGTGCCCGGGCGCCGGCCGCGGGGAGATCGCGCTTGACGTGGTACCCGCGGCCGAGCAGCAGGGGGACGAGCACCGCCGAGCCGGGGTCGTGCTCGGCGAGGGTGTCGTCGAGCAGCGGCCGGTTCAGTTCGATGTGCCCGAGCCGGACGTCGAGCCGGGGGCGGAGCTCGCGGACCCGTTCGAGCAGCGCGAGGGCGGTGTGCGGGGCGCGCGGGTCACGGCTGCCGTGGGCCACTGCGACGAGGGTGGGCTGCATGTCTGGACTCCGTGGGGCCGGGCGCGCGGCGGGCGCAGCCCGCTGAGCTGCGAACCGAGTTGGGTGGTGATCCGGGTCAGCAGCTCGGCGGCGCTGCCGAACGGGAGGGGGAGGGGCAGGGTGTCGGGAGGGTGCACCGGCTCCGTCATGGACCGATCCTGCGCGAGGCACGTTGCCGGGGCGTTGCGGCGGGGTGACGGGTGTTTTCCGGCTGCTCACTCGATGATTCGTACGGGTGAAAGGTGGGAGGTGTGGAACTGGGGGCGGGGGCCTGTTCGTCAATCCGTGCGAACGACGCGCGAGGCGTGGGGTGTGGGACATGGGTGCAAGGGGGGATCGGTCATGGAGATGCCGGGCTGGGTACGGTCGGCGGCGCGATGGCGGCGGAGCCGGCCGGGGCGGCCGAAGCTCCCGGGAGGGGCCGTGGCGGCGAAGCCGTTGAGGTGGGCGAAGCCGTCGAGGTGGTGGCCGGGGCTGTCGGCGTCGCCCGGAGTGCCGGGGTTGCCGCGAGGCGTGGGGGCGCGGCGGCGGGCGGTGCAGATCGTGATGGCGGGCTGCGTGCTGGCGCTGCTGCCGTCGGCGTGGACGCACGCGGCGGCCGCGGACCGGCTGCGCACCACTGCCGACGCGCCCGCCGCCGAGGTCGCCGTGGTGTTCGGGGCCGGTTTGTGGAACGGCCGGCCCACCCCCTACCTGGCCGACCGGCTCGACGCGGCCGCCGAGCTGTACCGCACGGGCAAGGTCAAGGTCGTGCTGGTCACCGGGGACAACAGCCGCACGGAGTATGACGAGCCCGACGCGATGCGCACCTACCTCACCGAACACGGGGTGCCGGACGAGCGGATCGTCAGTGACTACGCAGGCTTCGACACCTGGGACTCCTGCGTGCGGGCCAAGGAGATATTCGGCGTCGAGCGGGCCGTGCTGATCAGCCAGGGCTTCCACATCCGCCGGGCGGTCGCCCTGTGCCAGGCCGCGGGCCTGGACTCGTACGGCGTCGGGGTGGCCGACGTACACGACGCCACCTGGTACTACGGCGGTACCCCGAGGTCTTCGCGGCGGGCAAGGCGGCGCTGGACGCGGCCTTCAAGCCCGCCCCGCGCTTCCTGGGGCCGAAGGAACAGGGGGTGTCGCGGGCCCTCGCGGCTCTGACGGACTGACGCGCCCCCTGGCGGTGGGGCGTGCGCGGCCCGTCCAAAGATCGGCGCGGTCGAGCGCGCCGTGGACGGCGGCTGGACCGCCGGGCCCACCGTGCGCCACCTCACCGGACGGTGACACCGGCGCTGAGGGCGCCGTACCGGAGGTGTAACGGACGGCTGCGGCCCACGTAACACCGGCGGCGCAGGCTGTCCGGTATGCACACTCCGGAAGCAGCCGCCACGGCCACGCACTGCCCGTACTGCGCGCTGCAGTGCGGAATGGTCCTCCGACCCGATCCGGGCGGTACCACCGTGGCGGTGGAGGAGCGCGCCGACTTCCCCGTGAACCGGGGTGCGCTGTGCGGCAAGGGCCGCACCGCTCCCGCCGTGCTCTCCTCCCGGGTGCGCCTGACGCAGCCGCTCGTCCGCACCCACGCCGGGCAGCTCGCGCCCGCCACCTGGGAGGAGGCCCTCGACGCCGTCGCCGAGGGCCTCGCCCGCACGGGACGTACGTACGGCCCGGACGCCGTCGGGGTCTTCGGCGGGGGCGGACTGACCAACGAGAAGGCGTACGCGCTCGGCAAGTTCGCCCGGGTCGCCCTGCGGACCTCGCAGATCGACTACAACGGCCGCTTCTGCATGTCCTCGGCCGCCGCGGCCCACCAGCGGGCCTTCGGGCTCGACCGGGGCCTGCCCTTCCCGCTGGAGGACATCCCCCGCACCGGCTGCGTCATCCTCGTCGGCTCGAATCTGGCCGAGACCATGCCGCCCGCCCTGCGCTACCTCACCGAGCTCAGGGCGAACGGCGGCACCTTGATCGTCATCGACCCGCGCCGCACCCGCACCGCCGAGCAGGCCGACCTGCATCTGGCCCCGCGCCCCGGCACGGACCTCGCGCTCGCCCTCGGCCTGCTGCACCTCGTGGTCGCGGAAGGCCGCACGGACGAGGAGTTCATCGCCGAACGCACCACCGGCTGGGAGGAGGCCCGGGCGGCCGCGATGGCGCACTGGCCGGAGCTGGTGGAGCGCATCACGGGCGTTCCCGTGCCCCGCCTGCGCGAAGCGGTGGCGATGTTCTGCGCCCCGTCCTCCGCGATGGTGCTGACGGCCCGCGGCCCGGAACAGCAGTCCAAGGGCACCGACACCGTCGGCGCCTGGATCAACCTGTGTCTGGCCACCGGCCGGGCCGGCCGGCCGCTCTCCGGGTACGGGTGCCTGACCGGCCAGGGCAACGGGCAAGGCGGCCGGGAGCACGGCCAGAAGGCGGACCAGCTTCCCGGCTACCGCAAGCTGACCGACCCGGCGGCCCGGGCGCACATCGCCGGGGTCTGGGGAGTCGACCCCGACAGCCTCCCCGGCCCGGGCCGCAGCGCGTACGAACTCCTCGACGCCCTCGGCACGGACGTCCGGGCCCTGCTGCTGATGGGTTCCAACCCGGTGGTCTCGGCGCCCCGCGCCGCCCACATCGAGGAGCGCATCCGCTCGCTGGACTTCCTCGCGGTGGCCGACGTCGTCCT
Source organism: Streptomyces sp. NPDC003038 (assembly GCF_040611115.1). NCBI lineage: Bacteria > Bacillati > Actinomycetota > Actinomycetes > Kitasatosporales > Streptomycetaceae > Streptomyces > Streptomyces sp. NPDC003038. The sequence goes on along the minus strand of NZ_JBEXNN010000001.1, from coordinate 311,428 downwards.
CTCCGAGACGGCGGCCCTCGCGGACGTGGTCCTCCCGGTCACCCAGTGGGCGGAGGAGACCGGCACCACCACCAACCTGGAGGGCCGCGTCCTGCTGCGCCGCAAGGCCCTCGACCCGCCGCCGGGCGTCCGCACCGACCTGGAGGTGCTGCACGGCCTGGCCGGCCGGCTCGGTGTGGAGAAGGGCTTCCCCACCGCCCCCGAGGAGGTCTTCGACGAACTGCGCCGCGCCTCCGCCGGCGGCCCGGCGGACTACTCGGGCATCACCTACGCCCGCATCGAGGCGGAGCAGGGCGTCTTCTGGCCCTGCCCCGAGGACGGTTCCGGGGCGCAGGGCACCCGCCGCCTCTTCCTGGACCGCTTCGCCACCGACGACGGCCGCGCCCGCTTCGTCGCCGTCTCCCACCGCGACGCCGCCGAGATCCCCGACGCGCAGTACCCGGTCCTGCTCACCACCGGCCGCGTGGTCGCCCAGTACCAGTCCGGCGCCCAGACCCGGCGGGTGGACGAGCTCAACGCGGCGGCCCCCGGCCCGTTCGTGGAACTCCACCCACGCCTCGCCGCCCGCATCGGCGCGGTCGACGGCCGCCCCCTGGCGGTCATCTCCCGCCGCGGCCGCGCGGTGGCCCCGGCCCGCATCACGGACACCATCCGCGCGGACACGGTTTTCATGCCCTTCCACTGGCCGGGCGAGGGCCGCGCCAACACCCTGACCAACCCGGCCCTGGACCCGATCTCCCGCATGCCGGAGTTCAAGGTCTGCGCGGTCCGCGTGGAACCGGCCGACTGAGCCGCTGCGGCCGTGCGGCCGTGCGGCCGTGCGGCCGTGCGGTCGTGCGGTCGGACCGCCGGGGGCGGGCTACCCCGGCACGCCGGAGATGCCCCGGTACTCCTTCTGGAAGGAAGTCCTCGCGCGAACTCCCGCTCCCGTGAGCGTTCGTGACCGTCTCCGGCGAGGGCCCGGCAAGGGCCCGACCGGGTCACCCGGGACTCCAGGGCGGCGCGGTCGAAGCCCGCCGCCCGCCGTCCGCCGCCGTGGCAGCGGGCTCTCGTGGCTAGTGCTGTGACCGTGCGGTCCCGCAGGGTGCAGCATCGGCCGCGACACCGTCCGGCACCGTGCCGGCACGATGTGCGTCACCTTCAACTCCCGTGCCACGGCCCACGCGTCGAGGCGCACGGGCCAGTGCCGCCGGATCCGCGCAGCGCAGCGCACCGGCACGTGGGTTTCGTACGCAGACATGAAGTCGATCTTCTCGGACATGCTTCCGATCCGCATCGGGGTTCTCGGCGGCGGGTAACCATCCGGTCACGCACCGGACTCAGAAAGTGCTCGCACGCCCCTCGTGGCGGCGATGCGCCGTGCCCCACACTGAGGTGCGGTGCCCCCTTCCTCGGAGCCCAGGAGGTCGCCCCCGTGCAGACCCAGACCCTGACCGTGAACGTGAGCGTGAGCGAGTACTCGGAGGCCGTGAGAGCCGAAGGGGCCGCAGGGGCCGAAGAGGCCGGGACAGAGGCCGAAGCCGTGGACGACGAGCCCGAGCCGCTGGAGCTGATCGAGCAGGTGCCGGAGCAGCGCAGGCGCAGCGGCGACAGCGGGGGCGGAGCGGCTCCTTCCGCGGATCTGTTCCGGCAGTACCTCCGCGAGATAGGCAGGATCCCGCTGCTCACCGCCGCCGAGGAGGTCGATCTCGCCCGGCGCGTCGAAGCCGGGCTCTTCGCCGAGGAGAAGCTCGCCAGCGCCTCCGATCTCGACTCCCGACTCGCCCTCGACCTCGACAAGCTCGTCGTCATGGGGCGCATGGCCAAACGCCGCCTGATCGAGTCGAATCTGCGGCTCGTCGTCTCCGTCGCGAAGCGGTACGTGGGCCGCGGGCTCACCATGCTCGACCTCGTGCAGGAGGGAAACCTCGGGCTCATACGGGCCGTTGAGAAGTTCGACTATGCCCGCGGGTACAAGTTCTCCACCTACGCCACCTGGTGGATCCGGCAGGCGATGTCCCGGGCCCTCGCCGACCAGGCCCGGACCATCCGCGTGCCCGTCCACGTCGTGGAGCTGATCAACCGCGTCGTCCGGGTGCAGCGCCGCATGCTCCAGGAGCGAGGGTACGAGCCCACCGCCGAAGAGGTCGCCGTCCACCTGGAGCTCACCCCCGAGCGGGTCATGGAGGTGCTCCGCCTCGCGCAGGAGCCGGTCTCCCTGCACGCCCCCGTGGGCGAGGAGGACGACGTGGCGCTCGGTGATCTGATCGAGGACGGTGACGCCGCGTCACCCATGGAGTCCGCCGCGTTCTTCCTGCTGCGCGAGCACCTGGAAGCCGTGCTGTCGACCCTCGGCGAGCGCGAGCGCAAGGTCGTCCAGCTGCGCTACGGACTGGCCGACGGGCGCCCCCGCACCCTGGAGGAGATCGGCCGGATCTTCGGCGTGACCCGTGAGCGCATCCGCCAGATCGAGTCGAAGACCCTCAACAAGCTGCGCGACCACGCCTTCGCCGACCAGCTCCGGGGCTATCTCGACTGACCGGCCGGGGTGCCCTGCGCCGGGGCACCCCGCCCCGGACTCAGTCGACTTCCGCGACCGCCTGCGCGAACTGCGCCGCGTACAGCCGTGCGTACGCGCCCTGCGCCGCCAGCAGCCCTTCGTGCGTGCCCTGTTCCACGATCGAGCCGTTCTCCATCACCAGGATGACGTCGGCGTCGCGGATGGTGGACAGCCGGTGCGCGATCACGAAGGACGTCCGGCCGTGCGCGAGGCGCGCCATCGCCTTCTGGATCAGCACCTCGGTACGGGTGTCCACCGAGCTCGTCGCCTCGTCGAGGACCAGGATCACCGGGTCCGACAGGAACGCCCGGGCGATGGTGATCAGCTGCTTCTCGCCGGCGCTGACGCCGGCGCCCTCGTCGTCCAGCACCGTGTCGTAGCCGTCCGGCAGGGTGCGGATGAAGCGGTCCGCGTGCGCGGCCCGCGCCGCCTCCTCGATCTCGGCGCGCGTGACCTCGCGCGAAGCACCGTAGGCGATGTTCTCCGCGAGGGTGCCGCCGAACAGCCAGGTGTCCTGGAGCACCATGCCGATGCCGCTGCGCAGTTCCTCGCGCGTCATCTTCCCGATGTCCACCCCGTCGAGGGCGATCTCGCCGCCCGTGACCTCGTAGAACCGCATCAGGAGATTCACCAGGGTCGTCTTGCCGGCGCCCGTCGGGCCGACGATCGCGACCGTCTGGCCCGGCTCGACCCTCAGCGAGAGGTTCTCGATCAGCGGCTTGTCCGGCTCGTAGCGGAAGGCCACCTTGTCGAGCGTGACCTGGCCGCGCAGCTCCTCGGGACGCTCCGGCACCTCGGCGTCCGGCTCCTGCTCCTCGGCGTCCAGCAGCTCGTAGACCCGCTCCGCCGAGGCGACGCCGGACTGCACGAGGTTCGCCATCGACGCGACCTGGGTCAGCGGCATCGAGAACTGGCGCGAGTACTGGATGAAGGCCTGCACGTCACCGATGGACAGGCTGCCCGAGGCGACCCGCAGACCGCCGACGACCGCGATCAGCACGTAGTTGATGTTCGAGATGAAGAACATCACCGGCTGCATGATGCCGCTGACCAACTGCGCCTTGAAGGTGGCCCGGTACAGCGCCTCGTTCTGCTCGGCGAAGAGGGCCGCGGACTCCCTCTGGCGGCCGAAGACCTTGACCAGCGTGTGGCCCGAGTACATCTCCTCGACGTGGGCGTTGAGCGCGCCCGTCGTCTTCCACTGCGCCACGAACTGCGGCTGCGACTTCTTGCCGATCTTCGCCGCCACGTAGATCGAGACCGGCACGGTCACCAGCGCCACCAGGGCCAGCAGCGGTGAGATCCAGAACATCATCGCCAGCACACCGACGATGGTCAGCAGCGAGTTCAGCAGCTGCCCCATCGTCTGCTGGAGCGTCTGGCCGATGTTGTCGATGTCGTTGGTGGCCCGGCTCAGCACCTCGCCGCGCTTCTGCTGGTCGAAGTACGACAGCGGCAGCCGCGACAGCTTCGCCTGCAACTCCTCGCGCATCCGGTACACGGAGCCGTTCATGACGTGGTTCGACAGCCGGGTCGCGACGAGCATCAGCAGACCGGCGAGGGTGAAGACCACCAGCGCCCAGAGCGCCACGACCCCGACCGCGCCGAAGTCGATGCCCTTGCCGGGGGTGAAATCGGTGCCGGACAGCATGTCCGCCATCCCGTCCCGGCCCTCGGCGCGCATCGCGTCCAGCGCCTGCTGCTTGGTGGTGCCGTCCCGCATCTCCCGGCCGACGATCCCCGCGAACACCAGGTCGGTGGCCTCACCGAGGATCTTCGGGCCGACGACCGCACAGCCGACGCTGCCGATGACGGCGGCGACCATGCCCCACAACTTGGCCCGGTCCTGCGCGAGCTGGCCCAGCAGCCGCTTGCCCGAGCCCTTGAAATCCATGGACCGCTGGGCCGGCCCCGTCATCATCCGTCCTCCGGGCCCGCTCATGCGGCCTCCGCCTCCGTCAGCTGGGAGAGCACGATCTCCCGGTAGGTCTCATTGCCGGCCATCAGCTCGTGGTGCCGCCCCTCGCCCACGACCTGACCCGCGTCCAGGACGATGATCCGGTCGGCATCGCGGATCGTGGAGACCCGCTGGGCGACGATGACCACGGTCGCGTCCTCGGTCTCCCGGGCGAGCGCCGCGCGCAGCGCCGCGTCCGTCGCGTAGTCGAGGGCCGAGAAGGAGTCGTCGAAGAGATAGATCTCCGGTCGCTGCACCAGCGTGCGGGCGATCGCCAGACGCTGGCGCTGACCGCCGGAGACATTGGTTCCGCCCTGGGTGATGGCGGCTTCCAGGCCGCCCTCCAGCGCGGACACGAACTGCTTGGCCTGCGCCACTTCCAGCGCCTGCCAGAGCTCCTCGTCGCTCGCGCCGGGGCGCCCGTAGCGCAGATTCGAAGCGACGGTTCCGGAGAACAGGTACGGCTTCTGCGGGACCAGGCCGACCGTCCTGGCCAGCAGTTCGGGGTCCAGGCGCCGTACGTCCTCCCCGTCGACCAGCACCGCGCCGCCGGTCGCGTCGAACAGCCGCGGGACCAGGCCCAGCAGCGTGGACTTGCCGCTTCCGGTCGAGCCGATCACCGCGGTGGTCTCGCCGGGGCGGGCCACCAGGTCCACTCCGCGCAGGACCGGGGCCTCGGCGCCCGGGTAGCGGAAGTCGGCGCCGCGCAGCTCCAGCCGTCCGCGCCGGGCGAGCTCGCGCACCGGGTCGACGGGCGGGACCACGCTCGACTCGGTGTCCAGGACCTCCTGCACCCGCTCGGCGCACACCTCGGCGCGCGGCACCATCATGAACATGAAGGTGGCCATCATCACGGACATGACGATCTGCATCAGGTAGGCGAGGAAGGCCGTCAGCTGGCCGATCTCCATGCCCCCGCTGTCGACGCGCATCGCACCGAACCAGATGACGGCGACGCTGGAGATGTTCACGACCACGATGACGGTGGGGAACATGAAGGCCAGCAGCTTGCCGGCGGCCAGCGAGACACCGGTCAGGTCCGTGTTGGCGTCGCGGAATCGATCCTTCTCGTAGTCGTCGCGGACGAAGGCGCGGATGACCCGGTTGCCGGTGATCTGCTCGCGCAGGACCCGGTTCACGGTGTCCAGGCGTTCCTGCATCTGCCGGAACAGCGGCCGCGTCTTGAAGACGACCGCGCCGACGGCGAGCCCGAGGACGGGGACCACGGCGAGCAGCACACCGGACAGCTTCACGTCGAGCGAGATCGCCATGGCGATACCGCCGACGCACATGATCGGCGCCGAGACCATCAGGGTGAACGACATCAGCACCAGCATCTGGATCTGCTGCACGTCGTTCGTCGTACGGGTGATGAGGGACGGCGCGCCGAACTGGCCGAGCTCCCGCGCGGAGAAGCTCTGCACACGGTCGAAGACGGCGGCGCGCACGTCCCGGCCGAGGGCCGCGGCCGTGCGCGCGCCGTAGTACACGGCCCCGACGTTGCAGACGAGCTGGACGAGCGAGACGCCGAGCATCACCGCGCCGAAGCGCAGGATGTAGCCCGTGTCGCCGTTGACGACACCCTTGTCGATGATGTCCGCGTTCAGCGTCGGCAGGTAGAGGCTCGCACTGGTCTGTAGTAACTGCAGCAGGACCAGCAGAGCGATGGGTTTCCGATACGGACCCAGGCGGGTCCGCAGAAGTCGTATGAGCACGCGCAGGCTCCGGTCGGCAAGATCGAGGGGGGTTCACCCCAATCTTGGGCCAACCGGTGGCCGATCCCCACCGCATTTAGCAAAGGCCGGTCAAAAGGAGTAGTCCACCGGGACCGGGCGCCCTAGACGGCCCCGGGAAGGCGAGGCTCCCGGTCTCCCGGTCTCCCGGTCTCCCGGTCTGTCGGCCGCCCGGTCTCCCGGTCCTAGAAGGCGCCGGGGTGGATCTGCTCCCGCGTGGCGATGTACTGCTGGCGCACCGCCTGCCAGGCCGGGAACTCCTCGCCCGGCTCGAAGACCTGCGCCGCCGGGGCGGGCCAGACCGGCGGGGTGTGCGGGGCCAGCGTCCCCTGCCGCACCCCGAGCGCCCATGCCGCCTGCCGCGCCGCGCCCAGTGCCGCGTAGTCGGCCGGCGCCGGTACGACGATCTGCGTGCCGAAGAGCCCCGGTGCGGCGGCCTGTACGGCGGGAAGCTCGGCCGCCGCCCCCAGCAGGAACACCCGCCGGATCTCGACTCCGCGCGAGCGCAGCACGTCCAGGGCGTCCACCAGCCCGCACAGCATGCCCTCGAAGGCGGCCCGCGCCAGGTGCTCCGGCTTCATCGAGTCCCGCCGCAGCCCGGACAGGGTCCCGGCGGTGTGCGGCAGGTTCGGCGTCCGCTCACCCTCCAGATACGGCAGCAGTACGAGGCCGTGCGCGCCCGGCGTCGACTTCAGCGCGAGCTCGGACAGCCCCTCCAGATCGGTGCCCAGCAGCTCGGCGGTGCCGCGCAGGGCCCGTACGGCATTGGAGGTGTTCACCACCGGCAGGTGCATGCCGCCGGCGTCGGCCAGGGAAGTGATCAAGCCGCCCGGCTCGGGCAGCGCCTCGTGGTGCACCGCCATCACGGAACCGGAAGCGCCCAGGGAGACCACCGCGTCGCCGGGTCCCAGCCCGAGCCCGAGCGCGGCGGCCATGGTCTCGCCGGTGCCGGCGGAGATGAGCAGCCCCTCCGGGGTGGTCCCGGCCGCATCGGCCGGGCCGAGCACCTCGGGCAGCAGCGCCTGGTGCCCGAGCGCCAGCTCGACCAGGTCGGGACGGTAGGAGCCGGTGGCCGCCGACCAGTACCCGGTGCCGGAGGCACCGCCCCGGTCGGTGGTCCGCCGGGCCGGGCGCCCCAGCAGCTGCCAGACCAGCCAGTCGTGCGGCGACATCACCACGGCCACCCGGCGGGCCGCCTCCGGCTCGGTGCGGGCGAGCCAGGCCAGCTTGGCGATCGGCTGCGCGGAATGCGGAACGGAGCCGACCGCCTCGCTCCAGGCCTGCCGGCCGCCCAGCGCGTCGATGAGATCGGCGGCGGCCACCTGGCCGCGCTTGTCGTTGCCGACCAGCGCGGGGCGTACGAGCCCGCCCTGCGCGTCCAGCGGCAGCACGCCGTGCTGCTGCGCGGAGACGCCGATGGCCTGGACGCCTTCGAGGAGCCCGCCGCCGGCGGCCTCGCCGAGCGAGAGCAGCCAGGCCTGCGGATCCGTCTCGTGCGGGTTGGCGCCGTCGGGGTCCCCGGCGGGCTGTGGATGGGGTGCGTACCCCTGGCGCAGCACGGCACCCGTTTCGGTGTCGCAGACGACGATGCGAGTGAAGGCGGAAGAACTGTCCAGCCCGGCGACTATCCCCATGCGGAGAATTCTGCCGCACGCCGGGCCGGGCTCCACCGCCCGGAGCCCCCGGGATCCACAGGACCCCGGGGCCTCACGCACCTCAGGTGTTGCTCGTGCCCCAGTCGTCCTCGGCGCCTCCGCCGCCGACCCGGTCGCGCAGCCTCCGTACCCGCCCGGCCACGACCGGGACGGCGTCGCCGACCTTCTCGCTCACCGTGGCGAACGCCTTCCCGGCGAACTGGCGCCCGTTCTGCCCGGCCGTCTCGGCGGCGTTGCGCACCGCCGGGTTCTGCGCGAGCTGCCGCGCGGACTTCTTCAGCTGCTCGTACCGCTCGCGCCCGGCCCGGGTTCCGAGCACGTACCCGAGGGCCAGTCCGACCACGAACGTGACCTTGTACCGCATGCCTGCCACCCTTCGTCGTGTGGTGCCCGGCCCGCTCTGGATACCGATTGGCGGAGCACCCCCCTGCTTGCGCTAATCTATGACTCGCAACGGGCGCTCGCCCCCCGGCAACGCCGGAGGTGGACTGTCCGATGCACCGCAGCAATCCCCTGTAGCTCAATTGGCAGAGCAGCCGGCTGTTAACCGGCAGGTTACTGGTTCGAGTCCAGTCGGGGGAGCGCGGTCCCCTGTAGCTCAATTGGCAGAGCATTCGGCTGTTAACCGGAGGGTTGCTGGTTCGAGTCCAGCCGGGGGAGCAAGGCAAGGGGAAGAGGAGGGCCCAATGGGTCCTCCTCTTCTTCTTTTCTTCTTTTTCTTGCCCCGGCCGGGAACCGGGCAGCCTTCGGCGCGGTCTCTCTGAACAGGCGAAGCCGATCATGCGAGGCATCCGAGGCAGGAGATCGTATGAGCGGCTATGCTGCGGCAGACGGCGCGCACACATGTACGCGCCACGCCGTGAAGGGGCGGTAGCTCAGCCGGTTAGAGCAGCGGACTCATAATCCGTCGGCCGTGGGTTCGAGTCCCACCCGCCCCACCGCACACCAGGTGTGCAGAAACGATCTGACCAGCATCTTTGCTGGCGACGCGAGTCACTACGGTGATCCTGGCGGCCCTCCGGGGCCGCCTTTCGCGTTCCATAGGCGCTGCGGGGACACAGCGGGGACGCGAGGGGGTGGACGCGGGGACGGGCGTCACCCGGTGCCGACAGAAGCCTTTCGTGCGCCTGCCAGGAAGCGGCGCGCTGGCTCGTCGCGGCCGCTCGCCGATGTGCGGTCGATCACGAGACGAACCAGCGCCGAGTTGGCCTTCTGGTCCTCCGGGATCCGATCGGCGAGGTTCTCGCTGCGGATGACCTCGTACCCCTGTTCCGTGCAGTACGTCTGAAGCCACGCCTCGGCCGCCTCGACCGCACGCTCAGGCGTTTGGACCTCCGTGTGGATCCGGCCGAAGACCTCACCGTCGGCGGTCGCTTGAACCTCAACGGTCCAGCGCGACTTCTGCGCCGTACTGGCCGCGCTGGCGAACAGCACCGCCACGTCCTGCGCGAAGACGCTACCGGGGATCTTGAGGGCCTTCTTGACCGTGTAGGAGACCTCACCGCCGCGAGGCACGACTGCGACCGTCGACTCGGCCTCGGTCCGGAACAGCTCGGGCAGGACGCTGGTGTAAGTGTCCGAGGTGATCTGCCGTGAGCTGTGGCCAAGCCGCTCCTGGACCACCTTGATGTCGGCACCGGCGAGCAGGGCGAGGCTTGCCGAGAGGTGGCGCAGGTCGTGCAGGCGTACGGGCGGGAGGCCGGAGAGCTCGACCAGCCGCTTGAACCGCCGGCTGATCCAGTCGGGATGGAGCGCGGCGCCGTTCTCCATGGTGAAGACACAGCCTGATTCGACCCACGCCTCCTGACCCTCCCACTGCGAGCGTTCGCGCTCTTGGCGGCCCCGATGCGCGGCCAGCACCCGGCCAGAGTGCGTGCTGATGCTCATGGTGCGGACGCTGTCGGCCTTCGGCTCCTCGCCGTAGACGCGGTAGGCGAATTCAACGAGCTGGGCCGAGATCCGCATGGACAAGTTGGTGAGGCTGACTTCCGCCCAGGGGAGGGCTGCCATCTCGCCGCGGCGCGGCCCGAGGAAGGTGAACGTGTCCCACAGGGCGTAGAGGCGGTCATCCGCCACGAAGTCCAGGAACGCCCCGGCTTGCTCGGGTGTCCAGACCATCACCGGGCCGGGCCTCTCGCCCGTGCGCTGCCAGTGCTCAACCCGCTCGCGCGTCCACACGAGCGGCTTCGGCCGCTTGACGGATGGCAGCTCGATGAGCGACGCCCAGTTGGTCGTGTATTCGCGCCGCTTGATCCCGTTGTTGAGGAACGAGCTCAGGGTGGCGTTGATGCGGTGGAGCGTCGCTGGCCCTGTGATCTTCCGCAGGCCCCGACGTCCCTCTCTCAGGGCAGCGTTGGCGTCGAGATAGGCGCTGCGGGCCTGGCGCCGTTCCTCACCCTTGCCGGAGGCTCGTATCCAGGATTCCTTCGCGGCATCGCGTGCTTCGGTGAGCTCTACGACTCGGCCGTGGTGGAGCAGGCGTTCGGCATTCTCCTTCTTGATGGCGGCATACATCGCTTCGACGTGCCGTACGTGGAGGTCCTTGCGCTTGATGTGTCCTAGGTGGGGCATCAGGTAGAGCCGGATGTGCCCCTCGTACCCGTGTGAGGTGGTTCGGGCGAGGCTTGCCTTCCGCTCTACCCAGGCGTTGAGGTCCTTGCCCACGGTGGCCGAGCTCAGGACGTTTGTGCCGCCCTCGACCTTCTTCAGCTCCTTCTTGGCCTCCTCCTTGGCATCGTCCTGCGTCTTGAAGCCGCCGCGGCGCACTCGCCGGCGCTTGCCGTTCTCACCGGGCTCCAGCTCAAAGTAGAAGTACCAGGTCGAGTGCCCCTTTCGCCTGCGCTTCGGGCAGGTAGCTCCGACCTCCTTCATCTTGGGCGTGCCATCGCTCAGGAGCACCGGCTCGCCGGCGTCGTTGAGGACCGGGACCTTGCACGTGCACCTCCTGAAGTAGCTGACGTCAGTCACGACTCTCCCCCTGCTGATGTGGCCTGTGTGCTGATCTTTGCCGCTCTGTGAGACATGGTGCCCCAACACTGGAGTGTTGGAGTATTCTTATGACTACGTTGGCGTGGGGGAGAACGCGACGGCGAGATGACAGTGAAAGAGAGTTCGGGAACCGGCTCCGCAGCCGCTGGGATGACCTTGGAGGAGCTGCTGGCCCTTCCGCCGACGGTCAACGTGTCGACGGCGGCGCGGGCGCTCGGCATCGGTGTGCACAAGGCATACGCCTTGATCAGGTCAGGTGACTTCCCCGTGAAGACGCTGCCGCTCGGCGGTACGACGCGCGTGCCAGCTGCCGCCCTGTGGCGTGCGCTGCAGGTTGAACCGCCGGGCCGCTAGCTGCGGCGGCGGTCTTCGATCTTGAGACGGAGCGTGCCATTGGTACGGACCGTGACCTAGGATCGGCCCGCCACGGGGGAGAACAAGAAGAGATCGGACGGAACCGCATGCCACGGCTCTACGGATTCGAGGACAACTCGCGGCGCCGCCTCCACGAAGACGAGGTCGGGCCGCTGCGAGAGATGGCCAGCCGCGCCCTTCTGGACCCTCCGCAGTCCGACGGGGATATCGCTGTGTGGGCCAACGCCCAGGGCTACCGCGGGACCCTCGGGGGTGAATGGAAGGATGCGAGCATCGGCCGCCTCCTTAAGAACCCCGCCATCGCTGGCCTGAGGCGAGACGAGAGCGGTGAGCTGGTCGACGCCGGCCACCCCGGGGCCATCACCCCTGCGGAGTTCATGGCGCTGGAGGAGCGCCACGCCAAGCGGAAGAGGGCAACGCCCGACGCCCCCTACTCCTATCTCCTCACGGGAGACGTAGGGGGCATCGCTTCGTGCGGTAAGTGCAAGCAGCATCTGACCGGAGCTCGCAACAACGCGGGGAGCCCCGGGTACCGCTGCCGTCCGAAGGACAAGCAGGGAGTGGGCGGATGTGGGGAGGTCCGTGTGAACGCGGAGCTCCTTGAGACCTACGTCGCCGAGTACCTCGTTGCCGAACTCCTCAAGCCGGACGTGCGGGCGAGCATTGAGGCCGCACAGGAAGCCGCTCGCGTGCAGGTCGAGGACCTCAAGAATGCGATTGCGGAGCTGGAGGAGCGAGGACGCGAGGTCGCGGAGCTGTACGGCCGTCGGCAGATAGGCCGAGACGCCTTCCTTGCCGCTCAGAACGCCGCGACCGACGAGCTCAAGGTCAGTCGAACCCGCCTCCGGTTCGCGGAGCAGATGGCGAACTTCAAGCTGGGCGGCGCCCGAGACCTCGTTCGGTGGTGGAACACGGCCCCGCACGCCTCCAAGCAGGCCATCGCGTTGCTGCTCCTGGAGGGCGTGCGGGTGTTCCCGGCCAGCGCGAAGGGCGTGCGAACGATCGAGCCCGGCCGCGTGGTGTTGGACTGGCGGAAGGGCCGCGTTACGCAGTGACCTGGTCAGCCTTCCGCTGAGTGAGTCGCCGGCCGACCATGGCCATCGTGAGACCGGTGATCAGAGCCACCGTTGCCAGGCCGGCGAGGAGAGGGGAGATGATCTCTTCGTACCGCAACGGCCAGGGGTGCCGGAGGTAGTGGAGCACCAGGTACGAGCCCTTGCTGATCGCGTAGGCGACGCCGAGGCAGGCTGCGGCCGCCGAGGTGGCGAGACCTCGGCAGGTCCAGGTGTGGCCGCGGCGCGACGTCGACAGGGCCATGCCGGAGCAGAGGAAGGCGATCTCGCCGCACGTGATGGCAACGTAGGTCAGGTAGACCAGAAGGTAGACGGTCACGCCGGGTTCCTCCGCGAAGGCGGTGGTGAACTCCATCTCGGGCCCAGTGGTCGCGATGAACAGCGGCAGCATTGCGGCCAGCACGGCGATGCCAAGAGCGACCCGCGCGTAGAGGCTGGCCTTGAGCACCTCGTAGTTATACGACCAGTCCACCAGCATCAGCTGGAGGCTTCCACACCACAGCACGGCGCAGATGTGTGCCCCGAGCTTGGCCGAGTTGTTCATGCCGGTCAGGCCTTCAAGCAGGCTCTCGACCGCCGGCACGGCCAAGAGGACGCCGATCGTGCAGACACCGAAGGCAACTGCGCGGGCGGCGCGGGCGATCCGGTACTCAGTCCGGTCACGCAGCCGCCAGGCATCTCGGGCGGAGCACCACGTCCCCACGATCCCGACCAGAGTGCATATGCCAAAGACGATGCCGTCCATGATGGTCTTTCAGAGTCCTTCCAAATCAGAGACGGCCCGATCGGCAGCCTCGGTAAACGACAGTCGGCGACGCCGGCCGGGTCGCGGCGGCTCCACCATGGGCGGCAGCTCCGGCACCTCCGGGATGTTGGTGTCGGCCTTACCGTGTCGTTTTCGGATCGCGCGTGCGGCCTCCAAGAGCTCCGCGGCGCCCGTTTCCCCCAGGTCGTGGATCAGCCGCAACGCCTCCCGGGCGTCCGCCTGCCCCTCGTAGACCTCCAAGGAGGTCAGGCCGTTGTACCCGGGAAGGAAGAAAGCTACCGGAGCGTCGAATGCCCGTGCGAGTCCGAGGGTCTGTGATGTTTTCGGGTCGTTCTTCTCGCCATTGAGGAGGTCGGCGATGACCTGGTGGGTCATCGCCGGCTTGCCGCCGGGAGTGGCCGCAGTCGCAGCCTCCAGGGCGCGCAGGCTGGGGCTTTTGCCGACGCGGCCAGCCTTCCGACGCAGCAGCAATGCCAGCTTGCTCGCCAGTGGGATGTCGGGGCCGGAGGGCATAGGCGGGTCCTTCGTGGCGGCCACCCGAGCGGCCGCGATGGATGATAGCGGGTTGGCTGGATTGCGGCAGCCAGGGCTAGTTGGGAACGTGTCGGTCCGATCCATTGTCTATCTTCATTGACATTAGGTCACTCTCCGAAGCAGGATCGTTGTAGATCCGTTGGATCATGATGCTAGAGGTGCGGGCATGCCCGCACCTCTGGGCTGCGGCGGTGCTGAGCGCACCGATGTACGCCAAGGTGTGCCGCGTACGGAGGTGTGTCGGGATCTATGTCCCGCTGCGGAGGGTGGGGGAAGTGACTGTGCAACACGGAGGGGTGCGGCGTGGCGGTCGAACTGGAGAGGGTGCTCGCGCGACTGGGGGAGTCGCGCGGCGAGGTGTTCGTAGACCTCGGAAACGACGCGGCGCATGACCTGCTGGCCGCCCTTGCGATCGTCGCCCCCACGGCGGTTCCCCGCCGGCCGCCGCATCCACCCCGCGCAGCCTCCGGGGCTTGCGGGGGTGCAGAGTGAGCCGGGCCCGGCGTGACCTTCCGGTCGCGCCGGGCCTTTGACGTGCAGAAACTTTCAGGCAAATGTGGACCCACCTCAGGAGTGCATATAGAATAGAACTACAAGGAGCGGGGAGGAAACCTCACTCCGAACGACCTCTTGGAGAATCGGATGGGTACCAAGACCGCCAGCCTCAAGCTCGCTCAGATCCACCGCAACGAGGGTCAGCCTCGCGAGCACTTCGACGAGGCCGAGCTCAAGGAGCTGGCCGACTCGATCAACGAGCACGGCCTGCTCCAGCCGATCGTCGTTCGTAAGCGCGAGAAGGGTGGCTACGAGATCGTCGCCGGCGAGCGCCGCTTCCGGGCCCACGAGATCGCGGGCAAGATCACCATCGATGCCCGGATCATCACGGGTAACGACGGCGAGGCCATCGATGATGCGGCCGCCTTCGAAAAGGCCATGGTCGAGAACATCAACCGAGCCGACATGCTGCCGCTCGAAGAGGCCAAGGGCTTCAAGAAGCTCGTCGACATGCAGGGTTCGGACGTCGAGCTCAAGGACGCCGTCCAGATCGTCGCCAAGAAGGTCTCGAAGACGGTGCAGTACATCAACGCGCGCCTCGCCCTCCTCGGCCTGAGGCCCGAAGTCGCCGCCGCCGTGAACCTTGGCCACATCGGCACCCAGGCAGCCGTCCAGATCGCCGCGCTGACCAAGGACAACCAGAAGGGCGTCTTCGAGAAGTGGAAGAAGGGTGACCTGACCGACAACCAGCTCGTCCACATCGCCTACGCCATGCGCAAGCAGGAGAAGGCGGCGACCCAGGACTCCATGGTCGAGGTCGAGGAGATGACCCCCGAGCAGAAGGCCGAGCGCACGAAGGAGACCACCAAGACCAAGACGGCACTCGACGAGATCGAGCGTCTGTGCGGCCTGCTGGAGGACGTCGCGAAGACCGACGCCCAGCACCTGTCCAAGCTCCTGGCCGGGGAGGTTAGGCAGCGCCTGGAGCAGCTGGACCGTGCCGCCAAGCGTCTGGAGAAGGCGCGCTTCCAGGTCCGACAGGCCGTAGCGCACGCGGAAGCCAGCGCGATCATCGTCAGCGCCGAGGCGGAGGCGCCGGACCTCGCCGCCGAAGCGGAGGCCCTGATGGCGGCAGCTGTCGAGCCGGAGGGCGGCGCCGACGCGGGATCGGACGCCGAGCAGGAGCCGGAGGGCAATGCCGCCGCTGATGAGGAGTCGGAGACGGTAGCGGGCGACACGGAGTCGACCGAGACCGCCGCCTGATCGACCAGTCCAGGGCGGGCGGCCTCAACGGCCGCCCGCCCTTCTTCAAGGAGCCCACAGTGATCAACGACATCCACCACATGCGCAACGTCAACCAGTGCCTGTTCACGGCCGCGGAGGCGGGCAACGCCCTCAAGGAGTACGACCCGAAGGCTCAGGAGCTTGTCGAACGCGCGGCCGGACGCCTGGCCTCCGCCCGCGTCGGCCAGGGGGACGGGGCCGCTCAGGAGGCGGACGACCTCACGCGTGCTGCCACGGCCGAACTCCTGGGCGCGGCCGGTGGCTCCGTCTCCGTACGGTTCGCGCTCATGGTCGCGGCCCGTCTCGTCGAACTCGAAGCCGAGCTGATCCAGGCGCGCGCAACCTCCGTTGGCGAGTCCGGCATCGAGGGCCGGTCGTGAAGATCGACGCCGACGTACTGGACACCATCCGATTCGCGCGCTGCGACGGGCCGATCCTGTTCCTCAGCGGCCAGCTCGAAGACCGCCTCTACCAGCGCGTGAACCTCGCGCTCTCGGCGGTCGGGGGAAGGTGGGACCGCTGGAAGTGCGGCCACGTCTTCCCCGTCAACGCGGCCGACGCCATTGCCGGTCTGCTCGCCGAAGGGGAGGTGACCACCGACGCCGAGCGCGGCTACTTCCCCACGCCGCCCGCCCTGGTCGACGAGGTTCTCGACCTTGCGGACTTGCAAACAGGACAAGAGGTCCTCGAACCGTCCGCCGGTACCGGTGCCATGGCTGAGCGGATCGCTGACCGCGGCGCCGTGGTCGACTGTGTCGAACTTGACCCGAGCCGCGCCGAGATCATCCGAAGCCGCGGCTCCGCCCGGCAAGTGACCGTGACCGCGCGCTATGACCGTGTGGTCATGAACCCGCCGTACGTCAAGCAGCTCGACATCCGCCACGTACAGCGCGCACTGCGGTGGATCCGCCCCGACGGGCTGCTCGTAGCGGTGATGTTCGCCGGTCTCACCTTCCGGACCAACGCACTGGCAGCGGACTTCCGCAGCCAGGTGCGCGAGGCCCGCGGCACTATCACGCCGCTTCCGGATCACTGGTTCAAGGGCGTCCGGACCGTCCTGACCGTGATCCCGGTGCGCTCGCAGTTGCCCGTGCTCGCGCGGGGCCCCGCCGAGGCGCCGGAATCGGAGCAGAGGGCATCTCAGGACGGCCTCTTCTTACACCGAAAGATAGATACCAACACTGACTAGTGTTAGTGTCTACTTGCTGGCCGGTGGTGCGAGGCCGCCGACCAGCGACGCCGTGGCATGCGGCAACTCCTCGGTGCCTGGCGGGTGGCCAACCCCCCGCGCCCTGCTCGCCAGGCACCGGCCTCGTTCCAAAGCGAGACCAAGGAGCAGCCCGCCACCTTCCTCACGACCGTGATGAATCCGCCCCCACCGGGGGCGGATTCCGCGCAGAAGGAGCGTCACGTGGGCGACGGCTACGTCGATCCGAACTACCGCGGCGATCCCGCGGATTACCCGCTCTACCTCAGGCTCCTCGCCGAAAGGGACCGACTCCCCGCCAAGCTGCGGATCCGGGAACCCGACCCGGAGGGGCCGCGCAACCTTGCCGCGCTTGAAGCGGCGATCAGCACCCGACTCAGGAAACGAGCATCATGACCATGGACAAGGCGCCCAGGACCAGAGGAGCCGGAGCCCTCGGAGCCCCCGACCGGGAGCCGCCCGTGCCAGGGGCGATCTGGTGCAACTCCTGCTCCTCGTGGTGCCTGCCTTCCGGTATCTGCCGCTGCAACAACCGCTGACACCGCAACCGGAGCGGGCGCCGTAGCTGGCGCCCGCTTCGGTGTTCCCGACGCTCGCGGAGCGGAAGCGGCCGCCGGCGGTAGAGAACCAACCGACTAGGCTGGCTCTCCGTAGGGCGCGGGGAACGGCCTACAAGAGGGACGCCACGCCCGTGAACGCCACGCCCGCCAACATCCCCGACGAGCTGCTGCCCCTGGCGGTGCCCGTCGCCGACCTCACGCCGTTCCACCGCAACCCGAGGAACGGCGATGTCGTCTCCATCCGCGAATCGCTGACGATCAACGGCCAGTACAAGGCCATCGTCGTGAACCGAGGCACCCACACTGGACGCCCCGGCGAGATCCTGGCCGGCAACCACACCTTCCAGGCCGCCGTCGAACTTGGGTGGGAGGCCATCGCGGCCACGTGGGTCGACGTCGATGACGAGGCCGCCACTCGGATCGTGGTCGTCGACAACCGGACCTCGGACCTCGCCGGCTACGACTCGGCCCTGCTGGCGGAAATCCTCGAGGAACTCCCGGACCTCCAGGGCACGGGCTACGACCAGACAGCTCTCGACGAGCTCCTCGACACCAGCCTGCCCGCTGTCCTCCCCGCCGAGACCATCGCCGGCGAGGGCGAGAAGATCAAGGACGAGCACCTCCAGTGGGGCTTCATCCAGTGGGGCACCACCCGGGTCCAGATCACCGCGGACGAAGTCGAACGCCTCAACACAGCTCACACCGCGTACTACGAGCGACGCGGCACTGACTCCGGCTTCGGCCACTACCTCCTCGACACGGGCGCCGCCGCCGACGACGACCAGGAGGTCACCGATGCCTGAGTTCGTCGCGGACTTCCCCCTGGCCGGGCTCAAGCCCGCCCCCTACAACCCCCGGCGCCTGTCCGAGAACGCCTTCGAACGCCTCAAGCAGAGCTTGGCCCTGTTCGGCTGCGTCAAGCCGGTCATCGTCAACGGCAACGGCATCCTCATCGCCGGCCACCAACGCACCAAGAGCCTCAATGCCAACGGCGAACAGACCGTGCCCGCCCTGCTGCTCGGCAAGCACGTAACCACCCACGACGAGGTCCAGTTCAACCTCCTGCACAACTCCGTGGAAACCGACGGCTCTCGGGTACGTGCCCCGGTCGCAGCCGACGACGTCCACGGGTGGGAGTGGATCGAGCCCCAGGACATCGCCGTGGTGGCGCGCGGCAACGCTGCCATCCAGGAAGAGATCCGCCGCCTTGTCACCCGATACGGGCCCTGGGGCTCGATCGTTGCCGACTCCGCCGGCCGAGTCATCCTCAACAACGACTACGCGGTGGTGGGCCACGACCTCAAATACCCGGTGCTGTGCTACCGCGTGTCCGTGCAGGAGGCCGACGAACTTATTGAATGGTTGGAAGGCGACTACGGCGTCTACGACTACACCCAGCTCGGCATCAAGGCGTACAACCAGCACTGGTGCCAGATGCACCGCCTCAGCGGCGACGAAGGGGACTCCCACAAATCCACCACCTACGAACGCTACGTCCTGCGCGAAATCAAGCGGGGGCAGCGCATCGTCGACTTCGGGGCCGGTGAGGCGGCGTACATCAAGCGTCTCAAGGACCAGGGGCACGATGCCCACTGGTACGAGCCCCACGTGAAAGCCTCCGGCAAGAAGAACGCGCTCGACATCGCGGCGACTGTGGCGCACATCCGGGACCTCCAGCGAGACGTCCAGGCCCACGGGCTGTACGACGTCGTCGTACTCGACAGCGTTCTGAACTCCGTCACCTCACTGGAGTTCGAAGGCCACGTCATCGCGGCCTGCAACTCGCTGCTCAATGCCTCGGGCGTCTTCTACACCGGTACGCGTTCCCTCGGCTCCATCGAGCGCAAGCTGGCGGGCCGCAAGCACCGGAACAACGGCAACTACCGGCGAGCCCTGGAGTTCCTGGACGAGAACGGCTTCGCCGCGACCTTCCGCAGCGGGGTGTGGACCATGCAGAAGTTCCACACCCCAGAGACCCTGCGTGCACTGCTGTCGAGATACTTCGCCGACGTGGAGATCCTGGGCAATCCGAACGGCGGAAACATCTACGCACGCTGTCGCCGGCCGCTCCCCATCGACCCCGCGGTTCGTCGCGAGTCACTCGAAGTTGAATTCAACATGGAGTACCCACAGGGATACCGGCACAACCGGCACAAGCCGCTCGTGCAGACCCTCTTGGACATGTGCGAGCGACGAAATGGGTAAATCGGAATCCCCTCCAATTCTTATATAATTAGAGGGTGAATGTTCCATTTCCGAGGGGGGAATTCAGTGAAGCCGCCGACAATTCGAATTGAGCGCGGGAAAAGGCTTTACCACTACCTGTGGCTCAAGTACGTCACCGGTATCGACCTCACCCAACACTGCGCCCGCTCCCTGCACGGCCCATACAGCCGGAATGTGCAACAGGACGGCCCGCAGGACCTCACCACCACGCTCGACGCGAACCGGTACGCCATCGCCTACTACCTGTGCGGCGTCACCACCGGCCCCTACCGATGGGAGGACAACCCGCACCTCGCCTTCGAACGCGCGCCTGGCTATCACGTGGAGATCCAGGTCAAGGACCTCAAGGTCACCCTCACCGACGCCCGGCCGATCCCGTTCACCGACAAGCACATCCCGCCCGACGACCCCAATGCCAGCAACAAGGCGTTCGCCAGCTGTCGGAACTGGCAGTTTGCCCACCACCTGCGCGCCGCAGGCGTCGTCACCATCCCGGGCGAGCGCCCCCGCGGCCTCGGAACCGGCAGCGTCCCCGGACAGATGACGCTGATGTAGACGCAAGACCAGGCCGACCGGGTGAAAGCCCGGCCGGCCTGGCAGGGTCTGACGGGACTCAGTGATCCGGTCCGCGCTCCCCGCCCCCCTCGTCACGAGGCGGCCCGTCTCCCCTCCACGTGTCAGACACCTTCCGAACGGCGTCGATGAGCGAGGCGCACTGACCCGCGATGGGAACGAGAATGAGCAGGGCGAGAGAAACCACCCCGCCCCATTCCACGACGATGGTCGTGGCTGAATTCGCCGACATCGGCCTTCCTTCAAATCAGGTGGCCGTGCCGAGCACTCGAATACGTCGATGCACCCGGTACGACCACATGGGTGATCGTCCGAGTTCCATCCGACGCTGAAACCGTTACTGCCTTGCTGTGTGGCCAACTGTGGCCGCAGGGAGCGTTGGGCGGAGCCCGCTATGCTCGTCACGGGGTCGCTCGCCGTTTGAACAGGCATTTCGTCGGAATGCGCCGTGCAAACGGGTCGCGACTGGCTGGCGCAGGCACTGCCTGATCCAGCATGAATCTCCGTGCACGAAGCTAGCAGCCGACCGTCCGCGCCGTCCCCGCTTTCGCGTAAGGGGTCCGACTGCTCGGCGTCTGGACGGCCGCGAGAAGTGCGATCATGGCGGTGGGCGTGGGGGCGCACCGAGCTGTGGAGGAGCACCGCGGTGGGACGCCCTGACAAAGCCGCGCGTGCGGCCATCGCGCGCCGCCGCTCGGACGCCATTGACCTACGCCTCGCCGGCGTCGACTGGCTGTCCATCGCCAGGAAGCTGGCCGCAGACCCGGCCGTAAACGCCGACGGGGCCGCATACCCCCAGGGCTACGGGATCGAGCGGTACCGCAAGGGCCAGGAACCCCCAGACGAACAGGCGCTCATTCACGCCGCCTGCCGAGACGTCCGCAAGGCCCTCGACGACCGCCGCACCGAACTGAACCATGACGTCGATGAGATGCGCGCCCTGGAAGCCGACCGTCTCGACCGGCTCTTCCTCGTCGCCTACAGAAAGGTCGTCCGCGATCAGGACCTCACCGCCATCGACCGCGCCCTGCGCGTCATGGAACGGCGCGCCCGACTCCTCGGCCTCGACATGCCCACAAGGACCGAACTCGCCGGCCCCGAAGGTGGACCCGTCCAGGTTGCGACCGCCACTACGGACGAACTCGTCGCGCTCATCGACCTCACCGACCAGGCCGACAACTGATGACCGGCCGAGACCGCGAGGTCCTGCTCGCGCACTACAGCACGCTGCCCTCCGAGCAGCGCCGAGCCATAGCCGCCCAAGCCTCACCCGAACTCCGCGCCCAGCTCGTCGTCGTGGAGAAACGACTCGCCATGGACCGCTCCCCAGGCGCCCTGGCTGCCGTCCTCACCGACGGCCGAGAGATGCAGGCCCCGCACCTCGACCTCATCGACCAGGCGTTCATCGACATGGCCGAAGGCCGACTCGACCGCGTCATGCTCACCATGCCCCCACGGCACGGCAAGAGCCGCCGCGCCAGCCGATGGGCTCCGCTCTGGTATCTGCGACGTAACCCAGGCCACCGGATGATGATCGCCAGCTACTCCTCCGACCTGGCCGACGACCACGGCCGCTGGATCCGCGACGCCATCCTCACGTGGGGTGAAGACCTCGGCATCCACCTCAAGGCGGGCAGCTCCGCCGCGAACCGGTTCGACATCGCTGGCGGCGAAGGTGGTCTCCTCGCCGCAGGCATCGGCGGCGGCCTCACCGGCCGCGGCGCCCACATCGCCATCGTGGACGACCCCGTCAAAGACATGGCCGACGCGGACAGCCCGACCATGCGCAAGCGGGCGTGGGACTGGTGGACCTCCGTGCTCCAGACCCGCATCGAGCCGAACGGGGCGATCTGCGTCATCCAGACTCGCTGGCACGAAGACGACCTTGCCGGCCGCATCCTCGCAACGGAACGGGAGGCCTGGCACATCATCGACCTGCCCGCCCTCGCCGACAGTCCCGACGATCCCCTCGGTCGCCCTTTTGGCCAGCCCCTCTGGCCTGAGCGATTCGACACGACCCATCACGCCAAGACCCGCAAGCGCGTCGGTGAACGAGTCTGGGGAGCCCTCTACATGCAGAAGCCGCGCCCGCCCGAGGGAGGCGTATGGAAGCGGAAGTGGATCGAGGCCGCCCGCATCAACGCCGTCCAGTTCTCCGGCATCGACATGGCCCGGATCGTCGTCGCCGTCGACCCCGCCGGAGGCGACTCGACCGTGAACGACGAGACCGGCATCATCGGCCTTGGCCGCGACTTCGACCGGCACCTCTACCTGCTGGCCGACAGATCCGGCCCCATGGGCGCCAACGACTGGGGCACAGCCGCCTGCCGCCTTGCCCTCGAACTCAAAGCAGATGCCCTCGTGGTCGAAAGCAACTACGGCGGTGACATGGCCAAGCAGATTCTTCGGCAGGCGTGGGAGCAGCTCCGCACTGACGGCGTCACCAAGGGCTTGCTCATGCCGATGATTCTGGAAGTCACTGCCAAGGTGGGCAAGCGGCTCCGAGCCGCGCCCGTGGCGCAGCTGTACGACCAGGGGCTCGTCCACCACGTCGGCGAGTACACCGAGCTCGAAGACCAGATGGTCACCTGGGTCGAAGGCATGGACAGCCCCGACAGGATGGACGCTGCCGTACACGGCCTGACGGAGCTCGCAGATCCTGACCAACTCGACGTCATCGTCAACGACACCGAGGACGGCCGGTTCGACGGCCGGAGGTAACCCCACCCTCGCGCATAGGTCGATGTGCTCTTTCGCGATTGACGCTTATAACTTGACGCAGCTGGAGTACGTTGACTCTTATGTGTCAGCGACCTGGATCGTACGGACGGGTACACCCATCCGTACGGTCGGCGGCCGCAGAGCAGAGGATGGTGCCGGGCTGTCAGCGCAAGCCAACAACCCGGCAACCGGTGCAGGTCGGGGACGCTTTCCGGTAGCCCCTTACCTTGCGGTGGTGCAGGAACGGCGGCTGATCACTGGTTCGTGAACCAGCCCGTGATCCAGGCTGCAACCTGGATCAACAGGAAGGCCAGTCGACCGTTCCTCTCCCTCTTGGACGGATCCTTGGGGCTACGGTGACGCCCGCGATCCCTTGGCATCGAACTCTCCCACCTTCCAGGCACCATCCCGGTAGTTGGTGCGTAATGGGCCGGGAAGGCAGGAGAGTTCAGCGCGTCCATCGTCAACATAAGTGACGGCACCTGCGCGCGGGGTGGAGTTGTGAATATCCCCAGCCCCCTGTGGACAGCTCCAGTGGAAACGGCCCGATGAGGAAACGGCCCCGTGTAGCGTCGCGATCATGCTGATGAGCGGAAGAGCGGTACGTGTCGCCGCCGCGGGGATATCCCTCTGGGCAGGGCTGATGGCGTGTGCGGGCGCATCTAGCGAAGCGGGACCAGCACGTTGCCGAGCTGAAGGCGGCGATGACCAAGGCCGCCGGGAAGGGCTGCTCGCCCAACGGCGCAAGCTCGCCGACGGCATCCCAGCCACCGCCGCAAGCCCCACCCGCGCCGAGTGCGAGCAGCGGTGGACGGACGCGGGCCGGAAGGAGAGGGACGGTGGGCGCGTGTGACGCCTTCGTCGGCGCCTGCGCGAGCTTCCCCGTTCCTGGCATGCCTGGACACGCCGCGGCGGTCGCGGAGGCCGAGGGGCCCAGGAGTTAATCGCCGAGCATGAGGCTCGCCGGGAAGTAGCAGCTGCCTGTCTCGTTCGCGTGGCGCTTCTTGCGGGCCAGGAGCTCGTCGAGCCGGACGCGGTCGTCCAGCACACAGAACAGGTCGGTGCCGTCCATCGTGATGAAGGAGGTACCTTCGCGGAAGACGGCGCGGGCGCCCGACGTGAAGCCGTTCACGCTGACGAAGAGCCCCAGAGCGTTCTTACCCTTGCTGCGCACTTTGTCATTGAACTCCCGCAGCCGACCCGCCTCCACGGACTCCTTCAGCCACTTTGCCTCGACCACGTAGTCGTCGGTGTCGAAGGTGAAGGAACCGTCGATCTGTTCGTACTCCAGCTCGTAGGCGAGTCGAGGCTGCATGTCGTGCAGTCGGAACAGGCCATTCAGCAGAACTTCGAAGTCACGCCCGGCCGCCCGGCCTGTTGGCGGTTGGTCTCCATCTGGAGCCGGAGGAACTCCTCCTTGAGCTCCGCGAGCCGCTCAGAGAACCCGCGGCGGTACTTCTCCCGCTCCTCGGCAGCAGCCTGCTCCGCCTCCACGGCGGCTCGCTCGTCCAAGAGACCTTGCAGACGATCAGTCCAGGTCCGAAGCTCGGCAACAGCATCGCGTGCCTCAGCCAGCAGCTTTTCTGAGTTCTCGTGCCGCTTGAGACTGGGGAAGGAGTTCCGTTGGGCTACTTCGAGCATGATGGACAGGGTCAAGTCCCTGAACCGGTCCTCGCCAGCCTTCAGCTGCGCGACGAAGGCGCTGGCAAAGCGAATCTTGTAGTCGGTGAAGTCGAGACCCACTACGAGCTCCGGATACTCCTCGGCCCGAACCCGGATGAACTCGGCAAGCTCAGGTTTGTACCAGAAGATCCTGGCCAACGCCTCCGTCAGAGCCTCGTACGCCGCCGGATGAATCCGCTGTGCTCGCATGGACGTCACGTAGCCCGCGCTCCTCCCCGTCGCGGTCAGCATCAGTGCTGACCCCAGCCCGATGATGTTACCCACGGGCACTGAATGAGTGCTCTCCGAAGTGCCAATCGTCTGGTGAGCGGCCGGTGACCGGGTACACGGCGCTAACCTGAACAGGCGGCGCGGGGGCCGACCGCCTGGAGAAACGCTGTGGGCCTGCGCAAGCTGATCACCGACGTATGGAGTTGGCTCGACTACAAGCCGGTCATGGCCGACCCCCGCCGCAACGCCTGGTCCGACCTGACGTCCTCGTGGGTCCCGGATGAGGATCTGCGGCGGTTGTCCGCGTACCGGCTGTTGGCCGCCTACGACTCAAACCAGGCTGGCCAGGTTGCCGCGATCACCGGTGACGACGTCGCGGGCCGCGAGCGGCGGGAGCTCGGTGACGCGAGCAAGCTGATCGACACCGCCCTGGGCTACCTGCTCGGCTCGGAGCAGACAATCATCGTGCCCGGTGCGGAGCAGGCCGCCGGCGAGGAGCCCGAAGGACATGCCGAGGCCGCCGCCGTTCAAGAGCGTCTCCGGGCCTGGGCGGAGAAGGAGCTCCTGCCGCTGCGCCTCCAACAGGCCGAGCGGACCGCGCTCCTCCTCGGCGACTCCGTCTACTCCCTGGCCTGGGACCCCGCCAAGGGGCGCGTCCTGCTCCGAACCTGGGACCCAGGCCTCTACTTCGCCGAGTGGCCGGACGACGAGCAGGACTCAGGCGAGTTCCCGACGCGCGTGCACCTCGCCTGGGAGATCCCTGAAGATGTACGCCGCGGCACCAAGGCCAGGCTGCGCCGCATCACCTACGATCTCGCGCCGATCGCCCCGGCCAGCCGCCCTGCTACGAACAAGGACGGCGCTCATTTCCGTGAGCCCGTTCCTGGAGACGACGGCGTCGCTCTGCTTGTGCCCGGTGATACCCAGGACCCTGCGACCGGGGTCATCACCCGCACCTACCCGTGGGCGGCTGGGCGGCCCTCCGCGTACACCTGTTACCTCACCGACGCCGAATGGGACCTCGACGACCTCAAGCACTCCGACCTGCTGTACGACCTGCCCCTGCACAAGGCGACCTTCCGAGCCCGCTCCGACGGCGAAGTCCTCGACCGACTCGACCTCCAGGTCGACTTCATTCCCCTGATCCACATCACCAACAACATCCCTCACTCCGGTGATCACTGGGGCAAGCCCACTCTGGCGACGGTCCTCCAGGCCCTCGATGAGCTGTCCGCCACTGATACGGACGCCTCCGCCGCCAGTGCCACGACCGGCTCCCCGATCATCGGGCTCGCCGGCGCCCGGCTCCCCATCGACCGCAACACCGGGCAGCCCCTGCCGGTGAAGGTCCGCGCCGGCACCGTCTGGCAGCTCAACGACGGCGGCCGCATGGACGTCCTCGACACCTCCGCACAACTCGCCGAACTCCGCTCGCGTGTCGACCACGTCCTCGACCGCATTGCTGCGAACAGCCGCCTCACCTCTGCCGGGCTCGGCACGCTCGACCCAACGGCCCTGCCCTCCGGCTACGCCCTCCAACTCGCCCTCGGCCCGCTCGACTCGCTCGTCGCAGCGATGCGGCTGGCCAGGGCTCACAAGTACGTGATCCTGCTGCGTATGGTCCAGCGGCTCCACCAGGCCGGCCAGGCGCAGGGCTGGCCAGCAGGCCAGTCGGTACCCGCCCAACTCACCTGGGGGCCACACACCCCGACCGACCGAGCCGCTGTCCTCGACGAAGTGGTCAAGGGCGTGGGCGCCGGAGTGCTGTCCATGGAGACCGGCGTACGGATGCTCCAGGACGCCGGGTATCCGATTGACGACGCACAGCACGAGATCGACCGCATCCAGGCCCGGGCCTTCGATGCTGCTGCCCGCCTCGCCGACGCCACGGGCGACAACGCGGCCGTGCGTGCCTACCTAGGGTTGCCCGAGGCCGCCACCGAGACCCCGCAGATACCACTGACTGAGACGGCATGATCTGCCAACTCGGCGGATCACAGCCATTTGTTGCGGCGCAGGGCTCGGTAGATGACGGTGCAGGCGACGGCGATGACTGTGAGAACGGCCGGGTAGCCGTAGGGGGATTTGAGTTCGGGCATGTATTCAAAGTTCATGCCGTAAATGCCGACGACCATGGTGGGGACGGCGATGAGGGCGGCCCAGGCGCTGATGCGGCGCATGTCGGCGTTCTGCTGGACGCCGAGCTGGGCGATGCTGGCGCTCAACATGCCGGTGATGAGTTCGTCGAAGGTGAGGATCTGCTCGCTGACCCGCTGGTGGTGGTCGGCCACGTCGCGGAAGTAGGTGGCCACCTTCGGCGGGACCTGCGGGAGAGATCCCTCGCTGAGGCGCTGCAGGGCGGGGGCCAGGGGCATGACGGCGCGCTTGAATTCGAGGAGTTCCCGCTTGAGCTGGTAGATCCGCCCGGCGTCGACCGGCAGGTCGGGGGAGAACACTTCACTTTCCAGGGTGTCGACGTCGCCGGCGAAGGCGTCGGCGACCTCGACGTAGCGGTCGACGACCATGTCGGCGATCGCGTGGAGGACCGCGGCGGGTCCGCGGCCGAGCTGCTGTGGGTCGTCCTGGAGCTGGCGGCGCACGCCGTCGAGGGGCGGGGCACTGCCGTGGCGGACAGTGATCGCGAAGCCGGGCCCGGCGAAGACCATGATCTCCCCAGTGTCGACGATCTCGCTGGTCGCGGTGACCTTCTCGTGGTCGACGTAGACGATCGTCTTCAGGACCAGGAACAGCATGTCGCCGTACCGTTCCAGCTTGGGCCGCTGGTGGGCATGGACGGCGTCCTCGACGGCGAGGGGGTGCAGGTCGAAAGCCTCGGCAACCTGCTGGAGCTGCTCGGCGGTCGGCTCGTACAGACCGATCCACGCGAAGCGCCCGGCCTGCGGGTCTATCCGCTTCATGATCGTGTCCAGGCTCACCTGACCGGGAACGCGGCGCCCACCCTCGTACAGGGCGCAGTCCACCACCGCCGACGGCAGACCCACGCCGTCCTTGCTGTCCTGCTGAGCCGCCATGTGCCGCCTCTTGTCCTCGTTCGACCGGTAGGGGGCAACCTACCCGCGAGAACCGATGTAGCCACCCCAGACCCCTAGGACCGTGGGAGGCCCGACTACCGGCCGGAGCGCCCTCCCGGCGGGTATACGCTGCTTGATGGCTCAGTTCCGTACGCGCCCGAAAGGCAGGTGAGATCCACGATGTGTGGTGAACCTCCCAGTCGTGCGCCGCGGGGCGCTGCCACGCCTGGCTCGTAGCCGGGCTTCGCAGGTGGCGTCTGCGGCGTGCCCTCGCGCATCTCTACGCCTTCCACTCCTGCCTGCGGAGGATCTTGTCGTGTCCGAGCGTCGTCGTCGCGCCCTGCGCGCGTTCACCAAGCCCGTCCAGCGCCCCGCCGGGCCCAGCCCCACAACCGGGCAGCCGGCGCAGGCCGAGCAGGCCGAGCACCAGCGGCCACGTGCAAGCAGCGTCGTCACCGCCGCGATCTACCACGACGGGGTCCGCACCAGCACTCACGACTCGCTCGCGGAAACCTTCGGCAAGCTCCGTGAGGCCGACAATGGGATGGCGTGGATCGGCCTGCACCGGCCCACCGAGGCCGAGCTGCTCTCTGTCGCCGAAGAGTTTGACCTGCACCCCCTCGCCGTCGAGGACGCCCTAGAGGCGCACCAGCGTCCCAAGCTGGAACGCTACGGCGACACCCTCTTCGTGGTCCTGCGCGCCGCCCGCTACCTGGACGCCGCCGAGGAAGTCGACTTCGGCGAGCTGCACATCTTCGTCGGCCCCGACTTCGTGATCACCGTCCGCCACGGCGCCGCCCCCGACCTGGCGGCGGTCCGGCGCCGCATGGAGGGCAGTCCTGACCTGCTCAAGCGCGGCCCCGAAGCCGTGCTGTACGCGATCCTCGACGCCGTCGTCGACGGCTACGCACCCGTGGTCGCCGGCGTGGAGAACGACGTCGACGAGATCGAGACGGAAGTCTTCAGCGGCGACCCGAAGGTCTCCCGCCGCATCTATGAGCTCTCCCGCGAGGTGGTGGAGTTCCAGCGCGCCACCCGCCCCCTGACCCGGATCCTGGACGGGCTCTCGGCCGGGTTCGAGAAGTACGGCATCGACGAGGAACTGCGCCGCTACCTGCGCGACGTGGCCGACCATGCCACCCACGTCACCGAACGCGTCGACGGCTTCCGACTCGCGCTCCAGGACATCCTCGCCGTCAACGCCACCCTGGTCACCCAGCAGCAGAACGAGGAGATGAAGCAACTCGCCCAGGCCAGCCACGCCCAGAACGAGGAAATCAAGAAGATCTCCTCCTGGGCGGCGATCCTCTTCGCCCCGACCCTGGTCGGCACCATCTATGGCATGAACTTCGACCACATGCCCGAACTCGGCTGGGTCCTCGGGTATCCCTTCGCACTGGCCCTGATGGCCATGGTGTGCGGCGGTCTGTACGTGGTGTTCAAGCGCCGCGACTGGCTCTGATCCCATAGAAGGGGAGACCGACAGTGCGTCCGCTCCTTCCGAAACTGTTCATCGCCGCGTTCGTCACCTGGCTCGCGTTCATCACCCTCTGGCTATCCTTCGACCAGTAGTGTCGGCGCCCGCCCTCCGGTCAGTCCTGCGCCCGTCCTCGTCCGGCCCAGGCGTGTCCGGGTCGCGCAGCGGCCGAAGGCCGCCTGCCGGGGTGGGGGCGGCGGCGCACGGCCCCCGTGCACGGTGGTGCTGACATACGGGGCGGGGGCGAACTGTCAGGGTTCGAAGCGGTATCCCATGCCTGGCTCGGTGATCAGGTGCCGCGGTTGGGAAGGGTTCGCCTCCAGTTTGCGTCGGAGCTTTGCCATGTACGCCCGCAGGTAGGTGGCGTTGTCGGCGTATGCCGGGCCCCAGACTTCCAGAAGCAACTTGCGCTGGCTGACCAGGTGGCCGGGGTGGCTGACGAGGATCTCCAGCAAGTGCCACTCGGTCGGGGTCAGTCGAACACTGCGCTCCCCGCGCCGGACCTTCTTCGCGGCAAGGTCGATGGTGAAGTCTTCGGTGACGACCGCCACGGGCCGGTCCACGGCGCCGGGCATCGCCTTCCTGCGGGCGGCAGCACGGAGCCGGGCGAGCAGCTCATCCATGCTGAACGGTTTCGTCACGTAGTCGTCCGCGCCCGCGTCCAGGGCACGGACCTTCTCCTGCGAGGTGCGCCGGGCGGACAGGACCAGGATGGGGACTCTGCTCCAGCGTCGGATGCTCTTGATCACATCGATGCCGTCCATGTCCGGCAGACCGAGGTCCAGCAGGATGACGTCGGGTGTGCGTGCAACTGCGAGCCGCAGCGCGTCGACTCCGGTGCCGGCCTCCTGGGACTCGAACTTCCGCGCCTGGAGGTTGATTTTCAGCGCGCGGAGGAGTTGAGGGTCGCCCTCCACCACGAGCACCCGCGTCATGGGTTGGGCAGCCTTTTCTTCGGTGCGGGCACGGGCCTTCCTAATGATCTTCTAGGTGTGGCTCGATCAACATCCT
This sequence comes from Streptomyces sp. NPDC003038, assembly GCF_040611115.1. Lineage (NCBI taxonomy): Bacteria > Bacillati > Actinomycetota > Actinomycetes > Kitasatosporales > Streptomycetaceae > Streptomyces > Streptomyces sp. NPDC003038. The sequence goes on along the minus strand of NZ_JBEXNN010000001.1, from coordinate 281,329 downwards.
TGACCGGGCACGAGCGGCCGCTCTACGGCTGCCCGTTGTCTGGGCCAGGCGCAGCTGCGGCTGTTGGCGCGGGGCCGATACGGGTGGGTGGAACGAAGGCGTCATCGTCCTACGGGCGGTAGATCATCTCCGTCAGGAAAGCCACGATCACCGTCCACACGCCGATGCCGAGCAGCCACCACCATTCAGCGGCCGCTCCCACAGTGATCATGATGGCTGCGCAGAGCGCGAGAGCGATGATCCTGAGCCGCATGCGGCGGTCCGGAGCAACGTTCATGGCATGCCTTTCGGTCTCCCGCCACGGCACCCTTCGGCGTGGCCGCGTGCGGCTGCGGTGGTCAGCCTCCGACGTGGATGCCTGGGCGGCGGGTGGGGTCGGGTTCGTGACTGCGGATGATCTCGCGGGTGACCGGGGCGGTGTCGCCGCGGCCGAGGAGGAAGTAGCGGACCATGTGGACCAGCGGGCTGCCCTCGGCCCAGGCGAAGTAGCAGTGCGGGTGGACGCCGGTGGCGTCGCGCAGGGCCAGCAGGATGGCGGCGATGGCGTTCGGCGCGGCCGGCGCGGCCGCGCGCAGGATCCGGTAGCCGTCGACATCGACGCCGTGGACGGTGAGGGTGTCGCTGAAGTCGGAGGGGTCGACTACGTCGATTTCGAGGAAGATGACGTCGGCGCGGCCGGGCACCGGGTTGACGCCGCGCTGTTCGCGTTCCTTGTCGCTGTACTCGGCGACGTCGCCGGCCTGGCGGCGGTTGGTGATGATGTTGATGGAGTTGTCGTGGGCGAGGGTGTCGTTGATGAACCGGCGGGCGTCGGCGTCGAAGACGATGCGGTCGGCGCGCAGCTCGGTGGTGCGTGAGACCCGGGAGATCAGCGACACGATGATGATGCCGGCGATGAAGAAGGCGGAGATGACGATGCCGTCGGGCTTGTCGATGATGTTCGCGACCAGGGCGTAGAGCAGGACGGCTGTGAGCAGGGCGAAGCCGATGGTGGTCGCGCGTCGGCGGTGGCGTGCGGTAGAGACGGTGACGGCGAAGGCGCCGGAGACCATCATGGCGAGGATGCCGGTGGCGTAGGCGCCGGCCTGTTCGTCGACGTCGGCGTCGAAGGCGATGGTGATCGCGATGCACAGGACGGTGTAGACGATCACCACCGGGCGGACGGCGCGTCCCCACTCAGGAGCCATGCCGTAGTCGGGCAGATAGCGGGGGACGATGTTGACCAGCCCGGCCATGGCAGAGGCGCCTGCGAACCACAGGATCAGGATGGTGCTGATGTCGTAGACCGTGCCGAACGCCTCTCCGACATGCTCGTGGGCCAGCCACGCCAGCGCGCGGCCGTTGGCGGCGCCACCCGGCTCGAACAGCTCGTGCGGGATGAGGAGAGTGGTGACGAAACTCGCCGACAGCAGGTAGACGCTCATGATGAGCGCGGCGGTGGTCAGCAGCCTGCGGGTGTTGCGGATACGCGAGCGCAGCCGCTGCTCCGCGTCTGCTCCTTCGGCGGCAACCAGCGGCATCATGCTCACACCGGTCTCGAAGCCCGACAGACCCAGCACCAGCAGCGGGAAGGCCAGCAGCGCCGGGCCTGCTAGGTCACCGAAGCCGCCTCCGCCCGCTGCGAGGGCGTCGGTCCACGCCGACCAGGCCCCCGGGGTGGTGAAGACGTGGACCAGGCCGATGCCGATGACGACCGCGTTGAGGGCGAGGAAGATGGCGACCAGGGGGATGGCCACGCTGACGGCTTCGCTGAACCCGAGCAGGAACACCCCTCCGAGGACCAGGAGCAGCGCCACGGTGAGGGCGACCTCGTGGCCGTGCAGGGCGGCGGGGAAGAAGGGGTTCTCCACCACGTGTACGGAGGCGTCCGCGGTGGAGAGGGTGATGGTGATGATCCAGGAGGTGGCCACGAAGCCGAGGAGGATCAGGACGAACAGCTTGCCCCGCCAGAACGGCAGCAGGTCCTCCAGCATCGCCACCGACCCGGCGCCGTGCGGGCTCTCCTTGGCCACCCGCCGGTACATCGGCAGCATCCCCAGCAGCGTCAGCGCCACGATCAACAGCGTCGCCAGCGGAGAGACCGCCCCTGCGGCCAGGGCGGCGATCGCAGGCACGTAGGCGAGGCTGGAGAAGTAGTCGACGCCGGTTAGGCACATCACCTTCCACCACGGGTGCGGCTTGGCATGCCCCTCGTCCGCCGCCGGCCCCACCGGCTGCACCTGGTGCCGCAGCATCCACCGTGCCAGCGCGCCGGACGGCTGAGCCCGCAAAGCAGGACTGTCCACCACCTCCGGCATACCCGCGTGATCCGCGTTCCTCATGTCCCCCATCAACCCTTTCCCTGCCTGTCCAGCGCACCCATTACGGCCACCAGCTCAGGGCCTCGCGCCGATCATCGAGTATGGGCCTGCCGCCGAGGTGGTCCCGCACCGGACAGACCAGCTCCATTACCCGTCCTGCCCTTGTGCCCAGAGCACCACCCATCCCCCCGGATGCCGAAATCCAACCTCAACAAGCACGCCGTAATAGGCAAAGCAACGGTCTGCGAGCCTTGCCACAGCCCTCATGCCCGGAGGGCACCACAACACCTCCCGCTGACTCCGAACCGTCAAGAATCCTTACGCATCCCTAACGCCCGGCGCGGGACGCAGCGAAGACCGGCAGAGCCAGCTGGCCCCCGTAGCGGGGCCCGGAGCAGTCAGCGCCAGCGTCCCCCGAACTCTCAATGAACACAGGCACACAGCACAATGAAATCGCCCCCAAACTCCACCGGGCCAAGGTGTCGGCAAGCGAAGGCACCGACCTTCTCTTCAGAATGGCAAGGCCGCGGGAGCGTCGTCGGTTCCCGCTATCTGGAGGCTGAAGCCTTCCTCACCGTCTCGCAGTCGAAGCAGGGGAAGGCCAACGAAGGCATCGTCCGCATTTCAAGGGCTATGTCCCCTGTGACCTCCCGCCAAGCTCATCAGAGACTGGTCGTCGAACGCCCGTCCGACCCGCTCGCGTTGAAAATCAGAAGCTCCGCCCATGAGATTGCGTTGTCCCAGCCGATCCAGACGCTCTCTGCGGTGGGCGAACTACGCGATGAACCACGGCAGCTGCCCCGTCGTCGCCGCCAACCGCCGATTCGGGTGTGCACGCGCTTACAGCCCGATCAGGAAACGGCCCAGGCGGGGCTAAACTGATCAACGGCGTGGGGGCGCTGGAGACCTTGACGAGGTTCATGCATGACGCGCCCGCTCCCTTCGCCGCTCGCGCCGGTCGGCTACCGCCGAGATGGTCGCCCGATCTACCCGATTCTCGGTGCTGCCCCGAACGACCCGTCGGCCGATCCCGCAGACCCGGCGGATCTGCCTGCCCCGACAGTGACCCAGGACGACCTGAACCGCCTCCTTGCCCGGGAGAAGACCCAGGGTGGCCGAGCAGCCGTGAAGAAGCTCCTGGGGGACCTCGGGTTCGACACCCCGGAGGCGCTGGGCGCGTTCATCACCATGAAGCGCGAGGCGGATCAGGCCGCTCTGTCGGAGGTCGAGCGCCGCGAGCAGGCGGCGGCCGAGCTGGAGCGGCAGGCCCACCAGCGCCTCGCCGATGCGGAGGCCCGGGAGCGGGCAGCGGTCCGACGTGCCGTGCTCGCCGGACTGGGGGCAAGCGGAGAGGACCTGGCGGACGCTGTGGTCCTAGTCGAGCGAGTCCTCGCTGATCAGCCGGACGCCGACGAGGCAGCCGTGACCGCCGTCGCCGAGCAGCTGAAGGAGCGACGGCCGAGCCTGTTCGGGCAGCAGACCCCGCCGCCGGCGCCCGGAGGTTCGCCCGCGGGGGGCCCGCCCAGCCGCGGGGGTCTGTCGCCGCGACCGGGCGCCGCCGGTCTTGAGATGGCCCGCCGTCGCGGCTTCGTCACCGGCTGACCTGACCGGCAGCCACTCCCACCGGCGGGCAAGCCGGATCAGGGGACCACGCCCCGTACTTCCGTGGACGACGCCACCACCCGGGTGTGCGCCCGCCCCGCTTCGTGTCCACGGAAGGACCAGGCTGTGACCATCCAGCCGATCACGACGTCGGTGTCCTACACCGCTGACCGGGCCTGGCTCGGCAGCCTGCACGGCAGCGACTCCACCGAGACGATCACGCTCGACGTCTCCAAGCTCGCCGCCGCCCACGTCCAGGCGTCCACGGACAGCAGCCAGCCCTACAGCCGAGTTCTGTCCGGAGTGCCGGTCGGGAAGATCACGGCGTCCGGCCTCTACGGCTCCTTTGACCCGGCCGCAGCCGACGGCCGCCAGAGCCTCGCCGGCTTCGTGTTCGCCGAGACGCTGTACGCCCCGACAGCCTCGAAGGTGCCCGCGGCGCTGCTGTGGCACGGCGTAGTCGTCACGGCGAAGGTGCCCGGCGGCATCGACACCACCAAGGTCACCGCGTCGGTGACCGGCCCGCAGATCCGGTTCGTGTGAGGAAGCGACGATGACCATTCAGGACCTGATCAAGAACGTCTCGGTCAATGACCTGACCACCTTCGCCCGCGCTATTCCCTCCCAGGCGGACCACCTGCTCTCCAAGACCGGCGGGCTCATCCCGACCCTGGAACAGGACGAGGTGAAGTGGCGGGTCAAGGACAACGGCCGGTACGTCAACGTGGCCAAGTACCGGGCCTTCGACGCCAGCGTGCCGTTCGCGACCCGCGAGGCGTGGCAGACCACGCGCGAGGGCATGCTGCCCCCGCTGGGCCAGAAATTGCTCGTCGGCGAGCAGGAGCAGATCCTCCTGGAGGCATCCCGAGGCGCTGACGAGGACCGGCTGATCGAGCTCCTCTACGACGACACCGAGCGCCATGTCGAGGCCATCCGCTCCCGCATCGAACTCGCCTGGGGTGACGTGCTGACCGACGGCAAGTTCACCCTCGCCGCCGAGAACGGGCTCACGATCGAAGTGGACTGGGGCGTCCCGGCCGGCAACATGCCCACGGTGCCGAAGCTGTGGTCCGACCCGACGTCGGATCCGATCAAGGACGAGCTGGCCTGGATCCAGTACCTGGACGACCGCGGCGCGCCGGCCCCGGAGATGGTGCTGACCAGCCGCAAGGCGTTCTCGTTCCTCGCGGCGAACAACGCCTACCGCGCTGCGTACTACGGCAGCGTCAACCCCTCGAACACGCCGACGGCGACGCTCACGCCGCAGCAGATCAACGTGGTCCGCGACAACTACGGTCTGCCGCCCGTCACGTTCTACAAGGGCCAGGTCCGCGTCGACGGCGTTCAGACCAAGGTGCTGCCCGAGGACCGGTGGATCCTGCTGCCCCCGGACCGTGCCAAGTGGGGCCAGACCATCTTCGGCGTGACGGCCGAGGCCCTCGCCCTCTCGCGGGGCACGAACCCCGAGATCACGAAGGAGGACCGCCCGGGAATCGTCATCACCCGCGGCGCGCAGGACGACCCGGTTCAGATTTGGACGAAGGGTGCAGCCGTCGGCATGCCGGTCCTGCACACCCCTGACGCCCACGTCGTTGCGAAGGTGATCTGATGGCCCGCCTCGTCGCCGCCGTTCACGTTCAGCACCCACAGACCCGGGAGTGGGTGGTCCTGGAGCCCGGTGATGAACCGGCATCCGAACTCGCTGCCGAGATCACTAACCCCGGCGCCTGGGAGGGCGGCGTGCTGCCCGAGCTTGAGGACCAGGCCGAGGACGAGGGGCCGCCCCCCTTCGGCTTCGCCCCGGACGAATCGCCCCAGCCGGAGCCGGAGCCGGACTCCGATCCGGAATCAGCGCCGACTCCGCAGCGCCGCCGCAAGACCGCCACCACGTGACCCAACCCGACCGGGACCGCCGACTCGCCACGAGCGGCGGTCCCCCTGCTTCGCAAGGAGAGCCCGTGAACCCCGCCGTCCTCGCTTGGCTCCTCGCCCAGCTCGGGCCCGCCACCGACCAGACCGACCTCACTGCCCGCTACGCCCGACTGGCCAGCGCCCGGGAAGTCGCGCGCGAGGTCCTCTCCGAACGCCGCGCCAAGCTGCTGGCCGAACCGCTGCGGATGACGGTCGACGGCGTCGTCACCATCGACCAGAGCAACAATCTCCAGGGCCTCGAACGTCAGCTTGGCGCGCTCACCGACACCTCGGCCCCTGACGATCCGGTCGCCGGCGAACCAGGCATCGAGCTGGTCACCGCGCCGCTCGTACCGGCCCGCCGGACTCGGTAGCCGCAGTGGCGTACGACTGGCCGCCGCTGGTGCCCGGCGACCCGGACGAAGTCGCCCGGCGCGTCGCGGCCGTACTCGACGAAGCCTGGAACCGACTCGCCGCGCAGCAGGAACGCGTACTCAAGACCTTCGAGCAGCAGCCCCGCGGCCGCCTGGTGCTGCTCACGCTTGAGGAGTTCAAGCGCGCTGTCCGGGCGTTCCGCCGCGAGGTCGATGCCGAGGCCGTCGCCTTCGTCCGCAGGCAGCTCCCGCACCTTTACCAGCGAGGCGCCGAGCGGGCTGCCGAGCGGCTCGGCGCCCGGTTCACCTGGACGATGATCCACGGTGACGCCCTGATGAGCCTGGCCAGCGACTCGTACAACGACTTCCTCCGGCGGTCCGAAGAAGCCGAGCGGATGGCTACCAAGTTCTACCGCGCCGCATGGGCAGCGGCCCGTCTCGAGGTCCCCCTCCTCGCCGCAGGCAACGTCACCGCGAAGCAGGCAGCGTCGAACCTTGCAGCGCGGCTTCGAGACGAACATCAGCTCGCCCACGTCGTCTACCGCAACGGTGCCCGGGTGCCCATCGGCGTGTGGGCGGAGGCCGCGACCTTGGCGAAGAGCGCGGTGGCCTACAACGCGGGCACCCTCAACCGCACCCGTGAGGCCGGCGTCAGGTACGTGGAGGTCTTCGACGGCATGGACTGCGGGTGGGTCAGCCATCAGGATCCAGACAAGGCGGCCCGCACGATCCGTAGCGTTGAAGAAGCTGCCGAATTCCCGATAGCCCACCCGCGCTGCAGGCGGTCCTTTGGCCCCCGTCCCGACATCGAGCCTGGCTCCGTGGAAGCCGTCTGAACGGTGGGCTGAATGATCAAGTGGCGTGTTCATTGATCCTTGTGCGCAGGGCGGGTCGCCTCCCGTATCGTCCCGTGGGTGACCATCACCCCAATCGCTGACAAGATCCACATTCCGGACGAGGAGCTGTCGGGGCTCGCCGGTACCTTCGGGATCGGACCCGTCCATGAGCGGCGTCACCTGCCCGACGGGCTGATGAATGTGAACTGGCGGCTTGATGCGGCGGCCGGCACGTTCGCTCTCAAGCGTGTGACGGATGTCCCTCTGGAACGGCTGCGCCGCAACCTCGGTGTACTCGGGTTCCTCGGCGATCATGGTCTCCCCGTGTGCGCGCCGATCTTGGCCAGTGACGGGTCCCCGGTGGCTGAGACCCCGGGCGGCGGGTACTGCCTGTTTCCCTGGGCGGCTGGCGAGCACATTCCCGGCGCTTCGCTCACGCTGGGGCAGGCCGCGGCGCTCGGCGGACACATCGCGAGGCTTCACGTCACCCTCTCGTGGGCCGCCGATGGCCGCACGCTGCCCCGGACGCCGGATTCCCTCGCTGTTGACGTCACGAGCGTCGAGAGGGCTGTGGAGAAGGCGGAGCGGCTCGCGGTTGCCGTGGCCGCGCAGGACAGCGCGAGCACCTTCGATAAGGAGGCCGCAGTCGCGTTGAAGGCCCGGCGGGCAATGATCGCCGCACACGCCCACCGCCTCCCGGGCGATGAGGTCCCCGTCGGCCCGTATGGCTGGACCCATGGTGACCTCCAGTACCGGAACCTGTTGTGGTCCGGCAGCGAGCTGTCTGCGGTCCTCGACTGGGACCGGGTTGCCGTCCGCCCCTATGCAGAAGAGGTGGTGCGGACGGCACAGGTCCAGTTCGGCGGGGCAGACGGATTCGATCTTGAGCGGGTGGCGGCGTTCGTCGGCGGATACCGGTCGGTAGCACCGCTGTCGACAGCTGCGCTTGAGGATGCGGTGCACCGGCTGTGGTGGAAGCGCCTCACGGACTTCTGGCAGCTGGAGTTCCGCTACAACAAGGGCGACCACTCCTTCGACGAGCTGTTTACCCAGGACGAGGCGCTGCTGCACTGGTGGACGGACCGGCTCGACGAGGTGGAGGCGGCGTTCACGTCGGTGTGAGGCCGAGGGCGACGATTTCCGGCAGGACGGGGCGGGTGTAGCGGGCGGCATCGAGTCGGGCCCGCTCCCCGGCCCCCCGGTGGTTCATTGCGCGGATCGCGGCCGCCCATTCCGTGAGGTCGGCGTCGGCGGGCAAAACGGTGCCGCCGGCACCGACGGCTTCGGGGATACCGCCCCGGTCGGTGCCGATGGTGGGCACTCCGTGCAATGCCGCTTCGACGATCACCCGAGGGAAGGCGTCCTCGACAACGGACGGCACGAGCAGGAGCCGGTGCGACCGGTAGAGCGGGGCCATGTCGTAGACGCGGGGAACGTACGTCACGTTGGGGTACTGCCGGAACTCGGCTGACGTGTTCCACCAGCCCTCGACCAAGGTGAAGTGTTCCTCAGGCATGGCTTGGATCAAGCCGTGCATGAGCCGTGATCCCTTCGCGGGAATCGGGTTGATCATGAGTACGGGGCCGTCGTCTCGCTCCGTGTTCACGGTGCCGGGGCCCGGTTGCGTGAATGGCGGGTACCACAGGGACATGCGGGTACCAGCTGGACGACCTGCGCGGTGGCGCACGAACTCCGAGACGGCCAGGCCGACATGTGGGCGGCCGGCCAGGACGCCGAGCCCGGTGCCGGATACCGAGTGGCAAATGCCTGCGGTGAGAGCGTGGGCGCGGGCTTCGGCCGCGATGTCGGCGCTGCCTTCCTGCGAGGTGAAGACTACGTCGGGCCGGATGTCGGTGAGTAGCGCGGCGAGCGTGGCGGGGATGCGGTCCTGGGCGACGGCGATGCAGTCCACGCCGTTCCACCAGTAGCGCACGGCACCGCTGGCCGACTCGTGCGGGGTGTGGTTGGTGTCGAGGTAGGCGGTGATTTCGGCGAGCTGCCCGGGGCCGTCCCACGGCGGTTGGTGCGCGCCGAGGTAGACCACGCGCCACCCGGCAGCGGCGAGTTGTTCGGCGAGGAGCTGTTGGGTGACCTCGGCTCCGCCGATGAGGAATGGGGGCGGGGTGCGGCGCCAGGCGATGAGGGCGGTGGGCATCACTTCGTCCAGTGGAGTATCAGGGCGCGGGCGGCTTCAGCGACGTCAGTGGGGGTGGTGTCGGCGGGCAGCAGCGTGACCTCTCGCGAGACCGGTTCGGCGCCGGATGTGGGGGTGGTGAAGTAGGCGCGGGCGTGTTCGAGGAACGCGGGGTTGTGAAGGAAGTAGTCGGACTCCGCGGCCGCGTGCCCGATGATCTTTCGTCGCAGGTGGAGTGTCTCGGGGGGAACGTCGAGGTAGATGGTGTGGTCAGGCTTGAGGTGCGGCATGGTGGCGAGGCAGGCCCGCAGCCGGGCCTGCACGTTGTAGCCGTAGAGCCTGTCGAGGGCGTAGGCGTGGGCGAGGAGGGTGTCCACCGACCGGTCGAGGATGATGAGGTCCGCAGTGGACTCGGTGACGGCGGTGACCCGGGCGGCTTCGATCTGCATGAACTTGTCGAACGCCGCGACCTGCTCGACGGCGGATCCGGTGCGCGCGGGCGGGATGTCCTCGCGACGGTCAATGTGGTCGACGTAGCAGGCCGACACGAACGCGTGGGGACCGATTCCGCGCATGCCCCGGAGCCGTTTGATCGTGGACGACTTGCCTCCGTAGGAGGCGCCTTCGAAGGCGACGATCGTCATGTCAGTGCTCCGTCCTGTAGAAGCGTTCCGCGTAGAGCCCGCCGTCGAGGAGGTCGGCAGCGACCGTCCAGGCGTGGCGGATCGGCCGGTACTGCTTGCGCGGGGGGCTCATCTGCGAGCCGTGCATCCGGAGGACGGTGACCTTGTCGAGGACGACGGGGGTGATGTCGACCAACTCGGGCAGCAGGGGGCTGCGACCGGACCGGGTGCTGAACAGGTGGAGGTCACAGCCGGCGAGCGCATACGTCGACCAGAAGGCGAGGTCCTCCCAGAACCAGCGGCAGCCGAGCCGTACGGCAGCGTCGTGCACCAGAAGGTGGTCGGGGTGGCGGGTGACGGCGGCGGGGGCGAGCAGTTCAGCGCCAGGGTTCTGCTTGACGAGGGCGTGGAGGTCTTCCGTGATCTGGTCAAGGTGGCCGGGGTCATAGGACCGGTAGGGCGGGTCGGCGTCCTTGTAGCTAAGGAGGCGACGGGCGGCGCCAAGTGGGGCGAGCGCGGCCGCACCCTCCTGGGCCCGCAACTGCGATACGGCCTCCTCGGTCGTCAGGCTGGCTTCCACCGTGGGGTGGACGCTGCGTGAACGGGTGAAGACCGTGACCACGGTCAGCGGCCTGGGGTGGGCGAGGAAGGTGCCGGAGGCAGACAGCGCGAAGTCGTCGTGGTGGGGCTCGATGGCGAGGACCGGTCGTCCGGTCGGGGTGCGGAATTCGACGTGGTGGACGGCCCCGCCGTGAGGGGCGGCGAGTTCGAGCACCTGGTGGTCGCCAGCCGCGTACCGGGCGGCGAGGTGCGTGTTGTGTGCGGCGTGCGCGCGGTCAAGGTCGTCGGGAAAGGTGTAGATGCCGGTGTGGTCGGGGACGGGAAGCTGGTTCATCGCACGGTGCTCCCATACCAGTGGCGCCACATGCGGGGCGAGGCCAGGCGCCGGCGGGCAGTGAAGGGGTTCTGCCACCACAGCATTCGCGCGGTGGACCACTGGTCGTAGCGGCGGGTGGAGGGGCGAACACGGAGATCGTCCAGGATGGCGACGGGGCCGTCTGCCTGTCGGCCGTGAGCGGTGAGCCTGGCGAAGAACTCGACGTCCTCGCTCATCAGCAACTCCGGCCGGTACCCGCCGACGGCTTTGAACGCGTCGGCGGTCGCGAACTGGGCGACGCCCTGTGCTCCACCCCGTCGCGTGCGGTAGTGGTCCCAGTAGGCGCACAGCAGTCGGGCGCCGAGTCGGGCCGGGGTGTAGAGCGGGGGGATCGCCCCACCGACGGCTCCGGCGTCCACGGCCGTGGTGGCGGCGGTGAACGTGTCGAGCGGGAGTGCTACGTCGGCGTCGGTGAAGAAGAGGAGGCTGCCGGTGGCGGCCGCGGCGCCGGTGTTGCGGACGGCACCGATGCTGCGGACGGTCTCCGTGATGACACGGGCGCCCAGCTGGGCGGCGAGGTCGGCGGTGGTGTCGGTGCTCGTGTTGTCGACCACGATCACCTCCCCCGTACCGCCGGTAGTGGCGTGCCAGTGGTCGAGGGCGGCGAAGACGGTGGGCAGGTATCGGGGGAGGTAGGCAGCTTCGTTGTGGGCGGGGATCACCACTGAGAGAGTGATCATCTGGGGCTCCTCACGGTGCGCGGGGTGTGAAAGAAGCGGGGGTGCTCGTGGGCCAGCTCGGCCAGGCGCCGGGTCCAGCGGGAGCGTTCCTCACCGGGCGGGGCAGTTGCCTGGCAGCGGGCGGTGTGGAATACGCACCAAGCCGTAAGACGGGTGTCATCCAAGGCGAGGGGGTAGGCGCCAGTAACGGTGAGACGGCCGCGCACCGAGACGGCGTGGGCCATCACCAGGGCCTGCGCGACGTCTGCTTCCCGAGGGCCAGGGGTGGCGTCGGTGAAGTCGATCAGGTGGCGTGTGGCCTCCGGGCCGGCGATGACGACGTTGTCGAAGTGCACGTCGCCGTGGCACCACACCAGCGGTACCCACGCTGGGGTTTCGGAGAGGACTTCGAGAGCGGGCGCGATTCGGCCGATGGCACCGGCATCGCGGTGACGCAGGGACGTGACATCCTCGAAGAACGGCCTTCGGGGTGTGCGAGGGGCAACGGGCGCCCTATGGAGGCGGCCGAGGAGGCGCCCGACGTCGCGCAGAGCGCGGTCGGTAGTGATTTGCCCAGCCCGAACGGCGGCGCCGAGGGTGAGTCGGCCGAGGTCTTCACTGATCAGGGCGGTGAGGTCAGTGCCCTTGACCCGGCCTGCGGCGAGGACCCGGGCCGTGGGCACAGAGCCCGCGGCGGCGCGGATCGCGGCGGCTTCGGTCACTGCGTTCCGAAGTGTGGCGGCTGCGTACAGCTTGACCACCACCGCACGACCATCTGCGAGGCCAGCACGGTAAACGGAGGTGCGGTTGCCGATGGCAAGGCGTTCTGCGGTCACGGGCCGGACAGCGAGGAGGCTCGTGCAGGAACGCACGACGGCCGGAGGCAAGCCGGTCACCGCCAAGCCCCCACAGCACCCAGGCGTCGTACATGCCGGTTGGTCATCCTGAGGTGCGCCCGGTAGTCGCGGACGTCGTCGGTGGGAGGGCAAAGGGACGACCACGGTTTCTCGGGGCCGACGAAGTGAACCAGCGCGGCGGACGGGTCTGGGCGCAAACTGCGGCGGACAACGCGACGCACCCATTCACCCCGTTCGAGGAACCGGCCGGTCTCGAACCGGTTGAAGCGGGACGGGACGGGGTGGACGCACCCGGTACGCAGTAGCCAGAGGTTCAGAGCGTCCTGGTCGTTGTGCAGGATGTGCGCCCGATGCTTGACCAGGGCGCCGGCGACTCCCTGGCGCATCGTGGGGATGTCCGCAGTGTGTGCCCAGAGCATTCCGGCGTTGTAGTAGGGGCGGCCGCGCCAGTGGGGCCAGCGGTCGGCAGCGCCGGGAAGCGCGGGGCAGGCCCCGACGGCAGGGTTGAACTCGTCCGCGACGGCGCCGATCCGGCCGGGCTGGAGGGATGCGAGCGGGCTGGTGATGTCGTCACGCACGTGGGTGTCGGCGTCTACGTAGATCAGGTAGGGGCGGCGGACGAAGTCACGGGTGAACTCGAATCGAAGGTAGGTGGTGATGGTGATGTAGCTGTCGTCGGCCATGTGGGAGGCGGCGAGCGGGGGCCGGTAGGCCAGGTCGAAGGACCCGAAGCCGCACCGCTTCGCGAGGTGCGCAAGGAGGAGGGCGTGGGCCGGCGGGAGGTCCATGGTCAGGACCCGCAGCGCCGCGCCGCGGCGCGCGGCGGGGGTGAGGCTGTCGGCAAGGGAGGTGACGGCCGCAAGGCCGGGGAGCAGGTAATGCCGGTCAATGCACAGGCCGAATGCGTACACGTGGGTTCGCCTTTCGAGCGTGGTGCTGCGCAGGGTCGGGATGGTGGGCCCCGCGGCCCGAGGCCAATGCCGCCGGGGAGGGGCCGGTAGCAGGCGTCCCGGAGCGCGGGGCAGCCCGAAGCTCCGGCGTGGCCCGTCGGACAGGCGGGCGGGGCCAGATGCTTTCAGAGGGTGGTGCGGTCAGCGCAGCGGCAGGCCCGGGTGTCCTCGTCGGCGTGCGGGTCGACGTCGGGACGGGCCGCCGCCGGCCATCTCGGTTCGGGTGCGGCGTGGTCGTGCGCGGTGCCTGTATGGGCGAGGAGCAGACCGACCGCGACGTGTCCGGCGGCCCAGATGGCGGTGAGGAGCGAGCCGACCCGGTCTCTGGGTAACCGGGGCGGGGTGGCAGCACGGCGGGTGTTCACAGGCCGTCCGAGTGAGTCTCGGGCCGGTTATGGCGGGTGCCGTCCAGTTCACTCCAGCCGGAGGCGCCTTCGAGGACGTTCCGGCGGCGGGCCTGCTGGCTCGGCGTGCGACGAGGAACCGACGCCGTGGCGACCACGAGGAAGCCGCCGCGGTCGCGGATCAGGGCGCCGAGCCGCTCGAACTCGGCCGATTCGGAGGCGACGTGGGCCTGGTCCGCGACGACGATGCCCCGGACCATTCCGTTACCGAGGGCATCAGTTATGCCACGCCATCCAAGGCGATCGACCAGTGGAACGTCCGGGTCTGGGTCGGACCAGGCCCCCGCTACGGGCCACAGGCGGGCGTCAGCGTAGCGACGGGCGCACGCCTCCGATTCCTGGATGGTGGCAGCGTGCGGGGAGGAACTGTAGACGGCGACGGGAACATGTCCGATACCGCCGCCGTGCGGGTTCGTCGGCATGGTCCAAGCGTCGCGGGGCGGAGATGATCGGCCCAGGCACGAGGCATGGCAATCGTCGCAACTCGCGGTCCGCCAGACTGCCATGGGGCGTGGCGGTGGGTTGTCGTGGCCGAGCCTGGACTGCTACGCCCCGTGACAGTTCCCCAGGTGAGGGACAGTCAGGCTGACACGGGACGTGGCGGTTGAGGGACGGACTGGTCAATGCACGCCGAAGGGCACCCCGGCAGCGTGGGCAAGGCCGCGAAGACGGGCGACGGAGACGCCAGTTAGCCGGCTGATGATGACGCCAGGGAGCATCTGGTGGCGCACCCAGCCGGGTGCCATCCGGCACACACTGTCGAGAGTTTCGGCGGCCTGATCCCACCTGCGGCATTCGAGGTGCGTGAGGGCGACGTCAAGGCCGTACCTGGCGCGGGTCGCCAGGGGGACATCGTTGCCCAGGTGGACGGTATCCATGAGGCGCAGCGCCCCGGCGGTGTCGCTGAGGGCGACGGCGATACTCATCGCCTGTGTGGCGGCGTACATCGGACCGTAGGGCTGGGCGTGGTCGCCACGGGCGTGCTCAGTGCCGATGCGTGCTGCGACTGCGTGAGCTTGGGACAGGTATTCGCGGGCGGTGTCAGCGGTGGCGCCGCCGCGGGAGGCGGCGACAGCGGCGTTGGTGACGAGCTGCCCGTACACCGACAGCCGGTCCGGGTCGTGTTCGCTCATCCTCGGCTCGATGCGGTCGGCCTGTGCGGCTGCGAGGGCGAAGCCTTGGGCGGTGCGGCCGTCGCGAAGGTTCACCCACGCCGTTGTGGCCGACAGGTGTGCGTCCCGCAGATCGTCCCCGGCTTGCGCAGCGATCTGTCGACCGTAGGTGAGGGCGGCGTAGGCAAGATCGCGGGAGCCCAGGACATTCGCCATCATCCCGGCCGTCTGGAAGGTGTCAGCGAGGAGGCCGGCCGCCTGTTCCTTCTCGGCGTGATCGGCGTGGTCGTAGCGGGCCCGCGCTTCGGGGAGGAGGCGGGTGAGGAGGGAGCCGAGGTGGGTGTACTGGCCGGACCAGTAAGCGGCGTCGGCGTGGCGGACGACGCTGCGGAGCTCGTCCAGGGTGCCGGGGTTGGTGTCAGCGGGAATGCCGATCGCGGCGTCGTGGGTGACGGCGGACAGGGCCCGGAGGGCGGAGCGTTCATCGCGGTCCATGGAGCGGCGGGGCGCTTGCTGGCCGAGTAGGACGGCGATGTCCGTGCCGAGGGCATGGGCGACGGACAGGAGGGACGCGATGGAGGCGGTCCCGCCACGTTCGAGCTTGCGGATCACGCCGACGGATACGCCGGCAGCTTCGGCTAAGCCCTCCTGGGTCATGCCGCTGCGGAGGGCTTTTAGTCTCTCGCTGTTCGTGTACTCCGACCACTGCACGCGCGCACCTCCTGTGATGAGTGAGGTACGGACCGTACAGGGGGTGGAGTGGCTGCCGACAGGGGTCGACCGGCCGGGAGTTGACGGCTTCCGGCCTGGTCGGCGCCACCGGCGTTCAGACGGTGAGAGGAACGCTTAGTCCGAGGAGGGATTCCAGCTCCGAGACCGTCGCCTCCTCATCGGTAACAAGGACTGTGGTGATGCCGAAGGCGGCTGCCGGGGGAAGGTTCACGGGGTGGTCGTCGGCGAATACGCATGCCTCGCCGGGAAGGCCAAGTCGTTCGAGGGTGAGCTGGTAGATCGCCGGGTTGGGCTTGGCCATACCTACCTGTTCGGAAATGACGTGGACGTCGAAAAGACCCCAGATCCCGGCATGCTCATAAGGGTTGTGAGGGTCCATTCCGAAGCTGTTCGAGAGCAGTGCGGTCCGGAGGCCGGCGTCGCGTGCGGCCTGTGCGAGGGCAGCCATCCGGCGTGCGGTCGGCACGCCCGACCAGGCTTGGCCCATCAGGTTCGTCGGGTCCACACCAGGGCCGATCAACGGCGCCGTGCGGGCGTTCCACTCCGCTTGCCCAATCTCCCCGACTTCGAGGGCCTCGTACAGTCGACGTCCTTCGGGATGATCGTTCAGCGTCGACCGCCATGCTTCGGGGTCGAGCCCCTGAGCGGCGCACCACTCCCGGTGGACGGGGCGCGGGTCAGCCGTGAGGACCCCGGCAAAGTCGAGAATGAGCCCCCGAAGGGCTGGGCGAGTTGCGCTGTCGGTGGGGTGCGGCATGCGGTGGACGTCCCTTCCATGATGGCCTCACTTGGGACCGTACAACCCGCCTGCCCCTGAGCGCGGGGTGTGAGGGGCTTCGCGTGCAGGGGATTGGCGCGCCACAGCCCGACAGCGTGGGCTGATGACTCCACCGTGGCGGGCTCTGTCAGCAGTTAGGCATACGCTCGTGGCATGAGCACTCCCACTGAGGGGCTGACTCTGGGGGGCGTCAGCGCAATCGTCGAGAAGAAGATTCTCACCAGCAGAATCAGGATCGAGCGCAAGGGTGAACCGGTGTTCAACCCGGAGACCGGACAGTACGAACCAGGTCCACCGGTCGAGGTCTACGAGGGGCCAGGAGCGATCTTCCCTGCTGACGGCCCTTCCGTAGTCCTGCACCTGGCAGGGCAGGCATACGTGGACGACACGCGATCGCGGTACAGGCTGCTCACGCCGCTCTCCGCACCGGTCGCTTCCAGGGAAGATGTCGTCCGGATCATGGAGTCGACGGATCTGGCCGCCGTCGGTCGGACCTGGCGCGTACTGGACATAGGCGAGACCGCCACCCTGAGCGTCGTGCGCACCACCTGGGTCGACCAGAACACGCAGCGAACGGGGGCAACTCCGTGACCACAGGAATCAATCCGGACGAGGTTCGCCGTCACCTTGAGACTGCGCTCCTCGTCGACACCGTGCGCATCACCCGACCAACCGGCGCCGCTCCGCTCGACCTGGACACCGGCCTCGTCGGCGCCGTGCCGGTGGAGGCCGTTTACGAGGGCCCGGGAGCCGTGCTGTCCGGGCACGGACAGGTGACCGCGGAGGGAATCGTCGGCCGCCAGTGGTTGGACGACACCGTCTCCTGGTATCGGCTGCTCACTCCTCTGGGTGCTCCGCTTCCGGATCGGTACGACCGGGTGGAGGTTACGGCCGCGCGCTCCGGCAGCCCCGCGACCGTCGGGCGGATCTGGCAGGTACTTGACCCCTCTGAGGCCTCCACCGTCGAGCTGGTCAGGGTCACGCGCCTTGATGAGATCACCCCGCCCTGAGCGAATCCGGACCATCCGCGATCGGGCATACGCTCGAATCATGGAGATCACGACCAACCCGCTCACTGACCCTCACCACGTGCGCATCACCTCAGACGCCAGCGGTGGAGCTGTGGCTCTCGACGGTGTGGACCTGTCCCGCCTCGTCCAGGGCTACACGCTTCACCAGATGGCCGGCCAACCGGCGCAGCTGATCCTTGAGTTCGCGCCCGGACGACCCGCCACAGAATACGAAGGCCTTGCACGGGTCGCCGTCGGCGTTCCGTACGAGCCGGGCGAGGCTGCCGAACGCTTCCTGGCGGCCATCGACGTCGCGCTCTTGGAGCAGGCCGCCATGCACCGCATGGACCTGGGCAGCGGGCGGTTCACAGCAGCCGTCGTCGAACAGCTTCGGCAGTGGGCTCGGGGCGAAGCCGAGGAAGGGAAGACGCCCGATGCCCTCCTCGGCTAACCCGCACCCGAACGCCCACAGCACAGCAGGCGTCTACACGAACGCCGCCCAGATCGCCGCGCTCCTCGACGCACGCGCGGCCAGAACCCTGCCGGAGACGCTATCCGTTGTGCAGCACCACGCCATGCTCCTTGAAACCCGGATCAAGGCGCGAGCTTCCGGACGGCCTGGCCCCAACGCCCCGACCGGCGACTACCGGCGCAGCTGGACCCATGAGGTGTCCACCGACGGCGTGACCGTGACCGCTGCCGTCGGCACGAACAAGCCCCAGGCGCGGCGACTGGAGTACGGCTTCGTCGGGGCCGACAGCCTCGGCCGCATCTACAACCAGGCCCCTCTACCGCATGTGGGACCGGCAGTTGAAGAGGTCCGCCTCCTCTTCCTCGCGGCCCTCGGTGACGCCATCGGAGACTGACCGCTCCTGCATACCGCAGGAGGAGATTGGAGAAGCTCGTGCCTGTCTCCGGCCGCGAGGTTTCCCTCGCCGTCCAGAAGATGCTGTCCACCGCCACCACCCGAAGCTGTGGGTACGGAACGGCACCCACCACCTCCAGCACACCCACCGGCGCCCAAGTCCCGTACGCAGTGCTCTACCCGCTGGGACTGACGACCGACGGGCCGCCGTACGGACAGGCCGACGGTGACGCGAGGGCGCTGCTGCAAGTCACCAGTGTGGCCACCACGGCTGAGCAAGCCGAGTGGATGGCGGACCGGGTGCGCGCGGCGATGCTTGCCCGGAAAGGCGGCAGCAACGGCGCGTACGCCACCGACATCACCATCCCGGGGTGTGCCGTACTGAGGCGGGCCCTGGACAAGGAGGAAGGCGTGGCCGTCGCTGGCGGCATATACAGTTACGTGCAGCGGTATGTGGTCGAGGTGACGTCGCTCTCCTGACCAGCACCGCCCTCACCGCGGAGGCCCCCACGCGGACGTCCGGCCGAATTCGGTACGGGCTGATTCCCCAGTCGCGCTGCGCGCGGCGTCGTGGGGACGGGCCTCCGGTGCGTGCCGCTCCAGGGGTGTCCCCGGAGAGCGAGAATCAGTGGGTACCACCCAGCAGCGGTTCATGCGGCGCGGAACTACCACCTTCTTCTTCCTGAAGGTCATCGCCGCCCCTACCAACATCCCGACCCGGGCCGAGCTGACCGGCCCCAACGCGACCGACCTGGCCGAGGCCATTTCGGACATCGAGGGCTGGGCCCTCGAGAACGTTCCCATCGAAACGCCGGATATGGCGTCCGAGTTTACGACGTCGATTCCGGGTGAGGACAAGGCTGACAACAGCAGCTTCACCCTGTACGAGGACAAGATCGACGGCACCCTGGAGACGCTGCTGTCCAAGGGCAGTGAGGGCTTCGTGGTCATCCTTCGCAAGGGTGACATCGCCGCGTCCAAGTCCATGGACATCTTCCCGGTCCGCGTGGGCAGCCGGTCCGCGACCTACACCGCCGGCGCCGAGCCTGCGAAGTACAAGGTCTCCTTCGGCATCACCTCGAAGCCGACCCTCGACGCCGCCGTCCCGGCGAAGGCGTAAGGGGAAGCCGCATGTCCACGCACACCCCTCCTCCCTCGGCCGTGGCGCGCGACCCGCACTGGGCGGCCAAGATGCAGCGACTCCGCAGCCGACGTCTGGCTGAGCGAACCCTGTCTATCTGCGACGATCCCTCCCTGAAGGCCGCTGTCACCGAAGCTGCCCTTGGTCTCGCGCGGGCGCGCACCGAAGCGCAGGCGGCGTCGATCGAGCAGGGCATCGCCGAGTCCTCCCGCGCCGGTTGGGTGGCCGAGCGCCCTGAGGTACTCGCCGCTGAAGGCGCACTGGCCGACACCCAGCAGGAGCTCGACCGGGCTACGGAGCGCCTCACCTTCAGGGCTCTGCCACGCCCGGCATGGGAACAGCTCCTTCGCGAGCACCCGCCGACCGAGGCCCAGGCCGACGCGGGGATGGAGTACAACGTCGAGACCTTCCCCGCGGCGTTGATCGCCGCCTGCCACATCGAACGCGACGAGGCCGGCGCGGAAGTGCCAAGCATGACGGAAGCCGACGCCCAGGACCTTCTCGACGCGTGGGGCGACAGCGACGCCAAGGCTCTCTTCACGACGGCGCTGGTCGTCAACCAGACCATCCGCGCCGACCTGGGAAAAGGCTGATCCAAGACCCGGCGTTTCGGGCCGAGATGCAGCTGTGCGCCTCGTACGGCATCCCGCACAGCCACTTCTCGGGCGCCGGGGACGGCCGTTGGTCGGCGCTCGACCGGGCGAAGGCGCTCGCGTACCTGGCCTACACGCAGGCGTCGTGTGACGGGTGCGGTACGCGAGCCGCCGAGTGGGACGAGGGCATGGGCGGTGACCGGTTCGCTTACGTGCCCGAGCCGTACCGATGCCCGGGCTGCGAGCTGATCGAGATGGAACGCGAGCAGGTCCCGGATGGGGCCGAGGGCCGGGGGATGAAGATCGGGCTGCGGCCCCGGAAGGACGTGACGCCGTGAGCGGCGCCTACACCCTCTACGTCAACCTCATGGCCAACACCGGTGGTCTCACCACCGGCCTTCGGGGCGCCGCCGGCCAGCTGCGCAGCTTCGACAGCGGCTTGGCCGGAGTCGGGACACGTCTGGGTTCGGTTCGGAACGCCACCGAGGCCCTGACCCGGGCGCAGGCAGCCGCGTCCGCCGAGGCGATCCGGTCCCAGGCCCGGGTAACTCAGGCAGCTGAGCGGGCGGCAGCCGCACAGCAGGTCGTCACACGAGCCCACCGCGCACAGGCTCTCGCCGCTTCCCTGGCGACCCGGGCCCAGGAAGCGCACACAGCAGCCACCCTCGCTGGCGAGCGTGCGGCCCGCGCGCAAGCCCTCGCCCAGACCATGGCGTCGCGGGCCCAGGCCACGGCCGGTGCGGGCGCGGCCGCCGCCGCTCGTACCGCGGCCGCCGCTCAGGTCGCAGCGGATCGAGCAGCCCAGGCCCACACGGCTGCGCAGACCCGCGCCGCCGCAGCTCAGCTCGCCGCGACCCGGGCCAGTGGGCTGGCCCAGCGGGCTTCTACCGGGCTTGCCGACGCGGAGAACCGTGCCCGCACTGCGGTCTCGGCCCGGGACCAGGCGCAGCGCGCCGCAGCCCGTACCGCACAGGCCTCCGCCCAGCAGATCGCGCAGGCGGAGAGCCGTCTAGCAGCGGCCTCGTCCGCTCGGGCAACGGCGTACGCGCAGGGCGGCCTGGTCATAGGCGCCGCTCTCGGTGTCGGCGTGGCTAACGCCATCCAGCTGGAGCGGGCCATGGCGAACGTCATGACGATCTCCCAGCAGATCACCGCGAAGAACGTCTCCGCGTTCACTGACGAGATCGTCCGCCTCTCTACCGAGCTTCCCCAGACTGCGGAGCAGCTCGCCGAGGGCCTTTACCAGATCGTCTCCACGGGCTTCGACGGCTCGGAGGCGATGTCCATCCTCAACGTCGCCGCCCAGGGCGCCTCCGCCGGCCTGACCACAACGGAGACCTCGGCGCGGGCGCTGCTCGGTGTGCTGAAGGCCTACGGCCTTCCGGCGTCGCAGGCCAGCGACGTGATGGACACGATGTTCCAGACCGTCAACCTGGGCGTCGTCTCCTTCGAGGAACTCGCTCAGCAGCTCGGCGACGTCGTACCGATGGCCGCGGCCGCTGGCGTCGAGTTCGACGACCTCAGCTCAGCCCTGGCCGCGATCACCCTCGCCGGTATCCCTGCCGCCGAGGCCGCGACCGCGCTCAACATGATGATGACGAGAATGGTCAAACCGACCAGGGAGATGCGCGACGCCATCAAGGACCTCGGCTACGAGTCCGTGGCCTCCGCCATCGCCCAGGACGGGCTGTACGTCGTCGTCAACAAGCTGCGTGAGGTCACCGGCGGTTCGGCCGACGCCATCGCCAACATGTTCAAGGACATCAGGGCGACGCGCGCCATGCTCGCCTTGTCCGCGGCGGACGGCAAGAACTACGCCGACACCTACAAGGGCATCGCCATCGAGGTGGCCCGCGCCGGCGCCGCCGAGAAGGCCTACGCCATCCAGCTGGACACCACCGCAGGCCAGTGGGCCCTCTTCCGGAATCAGGCCACTGCCCTGGGGATCGACCTCGGACGGGCTCTCCTCCCCGCGCTCCAGACCATCGGCGAGTACTTCAAGATCCTCGCCGGAGCGATCAACGACCTGCCGGGCCCCGTGAAGTCCCTCATCGGCGGGTTCCTCGCCCTGGCGGCGGCTGGCCTCCTGCTGCGCGCGGCCGTGGAGAAGGCCAGCGTGCAGCTTGCCACCTTCCGGACCAACCTCGCCGCAGCGCGTGCCGGAGGATCCGCTCTGCCCGCGGTCCTCTCCGGAGCAGGCCTTGCCGTCACCGGCCTGGCCACCCTGGTCACCCTTGGCGTCGCCGCATACGCCGCGTACTCCGCGTCCAAGCAGCAGGCGAAGGCCGCGACGCAGGAACTGGTCGAGGCAATGCGCGCCGAGCGTACCGAGGGTGAACAGGGGGCCGGGCTCCGAAAGTTGACCGAACAGCTTACGAGCAGTGGCGACCTCGCGAAGCTGCGCGAGGCAGGCGTCACCGCGGAACAGGCCATCGACGCCATCATCAACGGCGGCCAGCGGTACAAGGACGTTCTCGAACAGCTCCAGACGGCCAAGCAGGCCACGGTGAAGGAAGTCGGCAAGGCCGTCACCTACGACGAATCCTTCGACCGGGCCCGTGGCGTGCTCGAACGCCAGCACCAGATGTGGGGCGATGCGGTGAAGAAGGAGGCCGAACTCGCCGCCAACATGGACATCGTCAACGCCAAGATCAAGAACAGCCGGATCGAACTCGCGGGCGCGTGGGACCTGACGGCGATGCTCCCCGTCGACAAGAACGGCGCCCCGAAGTTCACCGACGAGATGCAGGCCATGGGCAAGGCCCTGGCCGACATCGTCGACCCGGCCAAGGCGTGGAAGGCCGCCCAGGACGAGGTGGCCGAGGCCAATCGCAAGGCCGGTCGGTCGGCGGATTCCGCCAAGGCGAGCCTGGCTGACTATCTGGAACAGCTGCGGAAGCAGCTGTCTGCCCAGCGCGACTGGCAGAAGAACCTCGGAGCCCTCGCGGCCAGCGGCCGACTCGAACTGGTCGACCACTTCGCCAAGCTCGGCGTGGACGCCGCCCCGATGCTCGACGAGCTCGTCCGCCAGCTCGACAAGGGCGGCGGGAAGGTCGCCGACGAGCTGGAGGCGATCATCCAGGAAGGGGCGTCCCGAGCCACGCCCGCCTTCCGCGCTGGCCTTGAACAGCTCCCGGGGATCGCCGCGAAGTACGGCAAGGACATCGCCCAGGCATGGGCGGACGCCTCGGCCACGAACAACCCGGGGAAACTCGCCCAGGTCATGCAGAGCATGGCGCTGGCCGACATGGGCCGAGCCGCGTCGAAGCTGCCGCAGGACGCCCGGGTCACGATGCAGCAGGGCATGAAGGTCCTGGCCGAAACGGCTGCCCGCGGCGGGAAGGACGCCGCCGAAGCCATGAAGACGGCCCTGCTCAGCGGCGACCTCGAAGGCGTGCGCACCCAGCTCCAAGCGATCTTCGGCGCCGACATGCCCATCAGCCCGCCCGATCTCTCCCGAGTCGTCGCCGCCTTCCAGCTCGCCGGCGGTCAGGCCAACGCCGAGTGGAGCGGTGCCCTGACCTTGATCCAGATGACAGCAGCAACGAAGGGAACCGCCGCAGCACAGGCCCTGACCTCCGCTCTGCTGTCCGGCGACATGGGTGCGGTCAAGGCCAACCTCGACGCCATCGGCGTATCCGTCCAGAACATCCCCGGATCGAAGACCATCTCCGTCAACGTCTCCGCGCCCCCGCCGCCCCCCGTCGTCATCTCGATCCTCTACCGCCGCACCCCGTTGCCGAGCGACGTCGACAAGGACGGCAACGGGATCAGCGACTACGTCCAGGCCCCGCAGGCGAACGGCAGCGTGCTGTCCTTCTACGCGAACGGCGGCGTACGGGAGCAGCACGTCGCACAGATCGCGCCCGCCGGCGCCTGGCGGGTGTGGGCGGAGCCAGAGACCCAGGGCGAGGCGTACGTACCCCTCGCCGGCTCCAAGCGGCCGCGCTCCAAGGCGATCGTCGAGGAGGTCGTGCACCGCTTCGGTGGAGAAGTGGCCTGGTACGCCGACGGCGGCCTCTCCGGCTGGTCGTACCGGCCGGGCGTCCCTGAACTGTCCTCCCTGTCCTCCATCCGCAGCGACTCGATGCGGAAGGTGAAGAAGGGCGGCAAGGAGTCCGAGGTCTTCGACCTGGCGCTGTTCGAAAAGAACCTGGACAAGGCCGCGCGCCGTGCCGCCGACTGGCGCCGCGACCTGGCGACCGTTGCCCGCCGAGCCGGCCAGGACGTCGCCGACGCCCTGGCCGACATGGGGGAAGACGGCATCGAGCTGACCAAGAAGATGGCCAACGGCAGCTCGAAGTACATCAAGGACATGACCGACGACCTCACGGCA
Source organism: Streptomyces sp. NPDC003038 (assembly GCF_040611115.1). Lineage (NCBI taxonomy): Bacteria > Bacillati > Actinomycetota > Actinomycetes > Kitasatosporales > Streptomycetaceae > Streptomyces > Streptomyces sp. NPDC003038. The sequence continues at coordinate 257,175 of NZ_JBEXNN010000001.1, read as the reverse complement.
CTGGGGAAGGTCGCCCGTGCCTCGCTGGGCGACTTCACCAACCAGCTGAAGGCCGCCGTCGACAACCAGAAGACCTTCGAGGAGAACCTCGCGAAGCTCGCCGCCTGGGGATACACGGACCTGGCGACCCTGCTGGCGGAGCAGGGAGACAAGGCCGCGGAACAGGTCGCGGCCGAAGCGGCACGCTCCCAAGGAGCAGCGAAGGAAGCCAACGACGTCAGCAAGCGCGCCAAGGAGGTCATCTCCGGCGACGCCCTCAACGATCTCGTCCAGATCATCAGCGCGATCCGGACGAGCCGGACCGGTATCCACGACGTCGCCGACAAGACGAAGCTGGACGAAGACCGGATCATCGAAGTGGCCCTCCTCGGGCAGGGCCGCATCCGGCAGGTCCTGGGCGGCCAGGCCGAACGATTCCTGAACGACCTGGCGCGAGCACAGCGCGGGCTGTCCTACGCGGACGGCGGGATCCTGACGCCGGGCGTGTACGCGACGAGCAACGGGATCGTGCGATTCGCCGAACCCAGCACCCAGGGCGAGGCGTTCATCCCTCTGGGTGCGGCGAAGCGCGGTTCAGCAGAGCGGGTCCTCGCCGACGTCGCCCACCGGTTCGGGTACCGGCTCACCGCGCCCGGAACAAGCACCCCGCGGGTGGTAGAAGCCAAGCCCGAGAGCAGGACCGTGGTCATCGTCCGAGACGAGCGCCCGGCCCCGCTCATCGGCACCCAGAACATCCGCATCGACCGACCCGGGGCGACCGAGCAGCAGATTTCGGCAGCAGTCGGCTACCAGGTGCGCCGCGCGAAGCGGGGTGGGGTGCGATGACCGCCGCCCTTCGTGACCACCGCCACGAGCTCGGAGGCGTAACCATCGGGGTCGGGACTTCCGTCGTCATCGCGACGATCGAGGGGCTGGGCCGCCCCGAGGTACGCACCGGGGACGTCGACCCGCCCCACGCTGACGGTGTCTGGCTCGGCGCCGACTACTACGCCGGCCGTGCCGTCCGAATCAACGCGGGCATCCGCACCCCCGGCGACCAGGCCGCCGCCCTGGATGTCCTCGCCGAACTCCAGCGCGTCCACGACGACCCGCGCCTCCGGCTCACCGGCGGCGCGACCACCGACCTGCGGCTCAAGCTGCCCGGCCGGGACGTACGGGTCCTCAAGGGACGCCTTCGCCGCCTCGATGCTGACCTGTCGTCCCTGGTGTACGGCTGGATCCCCATCGACCTGGAGTTCTTCGCCGCTGACCCGTACTTCTACAGCGACGAGCAGCAGCAGACCACCATGTCCCTCAACATGATCTCCGACGGCGGATTCACCGCCCCCGTCGTACCCCCGGTCACCGTCAACCCGGGCCCGGACGCCAACCGTCGGCCCGGCTGGATCACCGTCGACGGCGCGGAGCCCGCGTGGCCGGTGCTGCGAATCACCGGCCCCTGCGCCAATCCGTCCATCACCCACGTCCAGTCCGGCCGGTCCCTCCAGCTGAACACCACGATCGACGCGGGCGACTGGATCGAGATCGACACGCGGCCCACCTGGCGATCCGTCCTGCGCCGCAACGGCGGCCACGTGAACCTCACGCCGGGCTCGCGCATCGACACCTTCAACCTGCCGCCCGGCCGCAGCGAGCTCCGCTGGCAGGCCACCGACCCCACCAACAAGGCCCAGTTGACCGTCTCCTGGCGCGCAGCCTGGGCAACCCTCACTCGGGAGCAACAGTGACCCTGACACCCGTCCCCCTGCTCACCAACGGGGGCACGCACAGCGCCCAGAGCTTCCGCATGATGATCCGCGACCTCGCCAGGGGATCCGAGGGCGTCACCGAAGGCAACGACCTGAAGGTCACGCCGTTGACGGTCCCCGCCGGCGGCGTCCTCGTCGGCGATGGCTCCGGCGTCGTGCGAGGCCGTGCGGTCCCCTGGCAGGGTCACTACACCGCCTACAACATCGGCACCGAGCAAGTACCGATCGCCCCGACCGGCGGCACCCCGCGTACGGACCTGGTCGTGATGCGGGTCCTCGACCCCGAGTACGAGGGCAACCGCAACCCGGCCAAGGACAAGATCGTCTACTTCGACGTCATCCCGGGAGTGTCCGCCACGGCTACCGCCCCGCCGCCCGGGTTCTCCGCGATCCCGCTGGCCCGCATCAACCTCCCGGCCAACACCGGCACGATCACCGCGGCGATGATCACCGACCTGCGCCGCATCGCAAACCCCCGCCGCGACCGCCGGATCCACATGATCCGCGGCTTCCCCTACAGCCAGTCACCGACCGCCGCGGATAAGTGGAGCGACTGGCCCGCGGAGGGACGCGTGCAAATCGAGATCCCCACGTGGGCAGTCACCTGCAACCTGGTCACTCAGATCGGGGTCCGCTTCTCCGGCAACCCCTATACGCGACTGCGCCACAAGTTCGGCACCATGTTCGGAGCCGAGATCACCATGGACGACGACGCCGTCACCGGCTGGTCCCGCGAAAACATCTTTCTCGGCGACAGCCCGCAGATCACCCCTGCCCTGCGCGGCACCACTCAGTGGCTCAGCATTCAGACCAACCCGATGCCCGGCTCGAAGTTCACCCTCGACGTCAACGGAGCCAGCAACCTGATCTTCGACGTGGAGTTCGTCGAGGGGGTGCTGTGAACCCGACCGGCTACCGCTACATAGCTCAGCACGCACTGTCCGGCGAGATCCTCTCCTCAGACGTCCCGTTGACGGACGTCGAGTACGGGCCGGAACTCAACGGGCCCGGCGCGCTGACGGCCACCCTCTCCCCGCGCTTCGCCCACTCGCGCCCGGACATCGCCGACGAAGGCAACGTCCTGATCTACGTCGAACGGGACGGCGTGCTCCGCTGGGGCGGCCTGCTCTGGCGGTCCACACCCGAGGACCGCACGCTGTCCCTGGAGGCCGCCGGCTGGAGCAGCTACCTCCAGCGGAGGCACGACATCCACGGGGAACTCGACGGCCGGGGCCCGTACGTCTACGCCGACCCGTGCCAGGTGATCCGCGACATCTGGGCCTACGCCCAGTCGCTGCCTGACGGGAACCTCGGCGTCACCGTGGATTCGACACAATCCAAGGCGAAGGTCGGCACTCCGGCCGAACCGCTGCGCTTCGCGTGGTGGGAGGAGCCGGTCCTCGGCGACGCGGTCGACGACCTGGTGGCCGCCGCCGAGTCCCCGGACTACACCTGCGACACGCAGTGGGGAAGCGGCGGCAAGATCGTCCGACGGGTGCGGCTCGGCTACCCGCGACTCGGCGCCCGCCGCACCGATATCGCCTTCACCAGCGGGATCAACGTCATCAACTCGCCGGCCATCCCACGCTCGGCGGACGAGTTCGCCAACACGATCATCGCCACCGGCGCCGGCGAAGGCCGCTCCCGGCGGCGGCACGTCGACTCCGTCCGCGATGGGCGGCTCCGCATGGAGTCCGTCCTTGCGCTGCCGGACGTGAAGGGCACCGACATCCTCGCGCGCAGGGCTGCGGCTGAACGCAAGCGCCGCCAGCTCCGGGGCACCGTGGAACAGATCAGCATCCGCCCCGACCACCCTGCCGCACCCCTCGGTGCCTTTCAGATCGGAGACGACGTCTTCACGCAGGTCAGCACCGACTGGGCCGACTTCGCAGGGTGGATGCGCATCGTCGGCTGGAGCGTGCGTACTGGAGGATCCGAAGGAGAGACCGTGACCGTCCTGCTTGAGCGCGCCGACGCTTTCCATTACGGGGCGGCAGACGCATGACCAACATCGACATCGGCACCCGTCTGGCCGCCATCGAACGCCGCCTCGCCACCGCCCAGCGATCCAGCCGACTCGCGCACGCTTCTCTCGAAGACACGGCCCTCGAGGTCTTCGACGAAAGCGGATCCCTGCGCGCCGTCATCGGCCAGCAGCCCGACGGCACCTCCGGCGTCGTCGCGGTCAACGGCCCGCCCCCGCCCCAGCCTGCGAAGCCCGCGCTGGCCCCAGTCCTCAGCGGCGTGGCAGTCACCTGGGACGGAGGCTTCCTTGATGCCCAGGTGCCACCGCTGGACTTCTCCCGCATAGAGATCCACGCGGGCAGCACCGACGGCTTCTTCATCAACGAGACGACGCTGCGCGGCACCCTGGAGTCGCCTCGGGGCGGCACGCTCATCATCCCGGCCGGCGAGCCCGTGTTCGTACGCCTCATGGCTCGCAACAGCTCCGGCACCGCGGGCGACCCCTCTCCGCAGGTGGGTCCCACTGGCCCGGCAGCCGTTGTCGCGCAGGACGTCCTCGACGGCATCATCGACGAGACGAAACTGGCCGAAGACGCCGTCGGGCGTATGCACATCCAGGTCGGAGCTGTCGGACACACCGAGCTCGGCGTGGGTACCGGCAACCTGGTTCCGGATCCGTCGTTCGAGGGCCAGCTCACCGCCCAGCTGCTCCTGGCGAATGCGGCGTGGTCCACGACCGGCGGCAACCGGTCCCCGCGCGCTGTGCGCGGGATTGCAGCTCCCACCACACAACCCCTGCAACTGACCGAGCTTCCCGTCAGCCCCGGGGATCGGTTCTTCCTCGCAGCCGACATACGGGCCTCTTCGGACTGGGCGGGCGACTCGGCCCGCTTCTACATGCGCTGGCTCGATGCAGCTGGAGCGGTCCTTTCCTACGGCATCCTCAAGGCCACCCCCGCTGCGGGAGGGCCCTGGACCCGCTACAGCGCCCAGGTCCAGGCACCGGCCGGAGCCGTCAGAGCCATCGTTGCGCTCTCGATCTACCTGGGCACCGGCGGCACCTTGGACTACGACAACGTCGAAGTGCGCACGGTCGTCGCTGCGGGCATGGTGCTCGCCGAGTCCATCGGGACTCCCGAACTTGCCGCTGGAGCCGTGACCGCGACCAAGGTCGCAGCGAAGACCCTGACCGCCAAGGAGGTCAAGGCACTCTCGTTGACCGGCGACGAGATCGCCACCAACACCCTGGTCGCACGCCACATCGCCGCGGGCCAGCTCAACGCGACGCATTTGGCGATCGGCGTGGACGGCAACCTGGTCGCTGACCCCAGCTTCGAAGGACCGATCACCGTCGGCCGACTGAAGACCGACTGGACCGTGGTCGCCCCGGGGCGCGACAGCGCCAAGGCCCTGCGCGTCGACTGCACCGCCACGGCCTCCGCGAACTACAACTTGCAGCTCGGCTCCTTCCCCGCGACGGCAGGGCAGAAGGTCTGGCTGTCCGTAGACGTTCAGACCTCGGCCGACTGGAACGGCAGCAAGGTAGGCATGTACGTGCGGTGGGACGACGCTACCGGCGCACTTCTCGGGTACAGCTCCGTCAACGCCACGCCCACCCCAGGATCGCCCTGGCAGACCATCTCCGGCCTAGCTCCAGTCGCAGCACCGCCCCAGGCGGCCGTCGGCTTGATCAAGCTGTTCTCCGATGCCAGCAGCGTCGGCACGGTGACCTACGACAACGCGCACTGCCGCATCGTGATCGGATCACGACCGACCGGCGCACGGGCAGAGATCAGCCCGGTCGGACTTCGCCTGTACGACAACGAGGGTGGCGAACGCGTCAGCTTGGTCACCGGCCAGCCCAACTTCCTCACCCTCGCGGGCTCCGACGGGGCGGCGGTGGCCACCATCGACGATCGCGGAAACGGCGCCTTCAATGATCTCGCGGTCGCTGGCGCGTTCAGCGTCGGCGGCGTCCGGCTCGACTCCCGCCTCGCGGAGGCTCCCCGAGGCGTTGTCGCCATCGGCCGGTACACCGGTTCGGTCCAGGGTGGCGCCGGCACGTACGGCTTCATGGAGCTGGCCTTCAACAGCGACCCGACCCGCATGTACCGCATCGTCTTCGATGCTCATGTCAACGCCAATGCGGGCGGTGGCGAGGCCGTGGTGAGCCTCCGGGACGGAGGTGCCAGCACCCCCACGATCAGCTCGCAGATCATCCAGGAGACCGTCCTTCCGCTCGGGGGTGGCTGGCAGCGCGTCCACCTGGAGACCATCCGGCCCGGCCGGGACTTCGGTGGGGGCCTGCACCGGCTCCTAAGCACGTTCCGCGTCCAGTTCGGTCCAGCCGGTCAGGTACTGACCATGTTCGGCGGTGCCGGATGGCCCGCGCACATGATCGTTGAGGACGTCGGACCCTATGTCCCCGATACCGGGATTCTCAACGCTGGCGGCGGCACGGCCACCCCGCCCAAGCAGCAGTACACCAAGACGTACAACGCCTCTTGGTCGGGCAGCTACGCCAACCGCAGCGGCTACAACAGCTACTACAACTCGCAGTGCGTCCAGGGGTACTACTCCAGCACGAACGGGACCCAAGCCGCCCTGATCGGCTTCCCTTCGTCCCTGGCAACGGACCTTGCAGCGGCCTCCATTCAGAGCGTCGAGCTCTACCTCTATTACGCGCACTGGTACTACAACTCGGGCGGCAAGGCCGTCATCAAGGCCCACAGCCACGGATCGCGCCCCAGCACCTTCAGCTGCGACAGTGAGTCCCAGACGATCGACTGGGGCAAGAACGTCGGGAAGTGGATCGACATCACCGCCATCTTCGACGCGACGAGCTGGCGGGGCGTGGCGCTCGACCCCAACAGCACCTCCCTCGACTACTACGGGCGTGCGGAAGGAGTTGGGGAAGGGCACCCGCCGCAGCTCAAGGTCACGTACGTGAAGTGAATCGGCGTGATCGCGGACAGCCGTAGAATGAGGACCGGCGTGGGGCCGACTGACTGGGGAGCATCGTGACCGGCCCGAACCAAGATCCCACGCCCTGGGAGCTGCTGCGCGCGGTCCAGCAGCTGCGTGACGATCTTCGCGCCGATTTTGCCGCCCTGGCCAGTCGGTTGGAGCAGATGGTCACCAAGGACGTATACGCCGCGGATCAGAGGGCTATCGAGCAGCGGATCGGCACCCTCGAAGGTGACCTCGACGAGCTTCGCGAGCAGCGCGAACGCGAGGCGGCCGACGCTCGGACCAACCGGCGCCTGGCTCTCTCCGCTCTCGTTGCACCTGTCGTGGTCGCGCTTCTGGTCGCTGTACTGCTGGCCAAGCTGGACATCTAACACCCATCCCGGCGCGGGGGAGTTCGGGAAAGCGCCTGATGGCAACACCGCTCACCGCGGATCGAGTTCTGTCCGCGTTCAAGTCCGCCGGCCTCACCGTTGAGGAGGTGGGCGACTGGCGGAACCACAACCGGAACCACCGCGGGCCCTTCGGGCCCGTCCACGGCGTCATGATCCACCACACCGTGAGCCGGGGCACCGCCTACTCGGTTGAGCTCTGCTACGACGGGCACAGCGACCTGCCGGGGCCGCTGTGCCACGCCGTCATCGACAAGGCGGGCGTGATCCACCTCGTCGGCCACGGCAGGACGAACCACGCTGGCAAGGGAGATGGCCGGGTCCTCCAGGCCGTTAAGGCCGAGACGGATCTACCGACGGACAGCAGGGCCGACACTGATGGCAACACCCACTTCTACGGCGCCGAGCTCGTCAACCTCGGCGACGGCAAGGACCCATGGCCGGCGGAGCAGGTCGAGGCGGCCGCGCAGTGGGCCGCCGCCCTGTGCCGGGCGCACGGGTGGACGGCGGCCTCCGTGATCGCCCACAAGGAGTGGCAGCCTGGCAAGGTCGACCCCACCTTCGACATGGACGACTTCCGAGCCCGGGTGTCGGAGATCCTGGCCGACGCCGGAAGCAAGCCGCCCACCAGCACCAAGCCCCCACAGGGGGATGGAGCCCCGGCGTTCCCCGGCCGCAACGCCTTCGGCCCGGGGAAGTCCAACGAGCACATCCTGCGCCTCGGTCAGCAGCTCGTGAGGAAGGGCTTCGGCTCGCACTACCGCGTCGGACCGAGCCCCGAGTGGGGCGAGGCTGACCGGCTCAACACGGCCGCCTTCCAGCGAGCCCAGGGGTGGAGCGGTGACGACGCCGATGGCTTCCCCGGCCCCGAGACGTGGCGCCGTCTCTTCGCCTGACCAACCCGACTTCGAGGAGCAGCCTTGAACCTGTACGCATCCCTGATCCGCACCGGCGTTCCGGCAGCCGTCGGCTGGCTCGTCGCCCTGGCGCTGAAGGTCGGCCTGGACCTGCCCGCCGATGCGGTCACCGGGGTCCTGACCCCGGCCGTCATCTTCGCCTACTACGGCCTGTTCCGCCTCGCCGAGGAGCACGTCTCCCCGCGGTTCGGCTGGCTGCTGGGATACGCCCGCCCGCCGAAGTACGACACGCCGGGGGCGACGCCGGCCGCCTGATCCGGCTTCGGACATGGAAGAGGGCCCCCGCCTCACGGCGAGGGCCCTCGACCTCTTGGAACCACCACCATACCAAGCTGACCGCCGCAGGCGGACCCCCCGACACCGTGGATACAATCTATATGCATAGTCGGCGTGGGTGAGGAGCAGCAGTGGTTCGACAGGCGAAGGACGGCAAGCCGTACCTGGTGGGTGTCAAGGAGTTCGCGGCGCTCTACGGGGTGCGTCCGCTCCAGGTCAGCCAGTGGATCAGCCGTGACAAGAGGCTCGACTACGAGTACGCGCGGATCATCTCGGGTTCGCCGTACTGGCTGCTCGACTTCGCGAAGCGGTACGGCACGACGACCCCCCGGCCGAAGCAGCTGGACGAAGCCGTGCTCCAGCGCCTCGTGGAGGAGCAGCAGCCGGGCTACTGGGAATCGCGCGTCGAAGACCTCCCCGCGCTGGTCGGGCAGTCGGAGATCGCGGTGCTGTTCGGGCTGTCCGACAGTGCGGGGGCCCGCAATGCAGCGAAGACGGGTCGGCTTCGACCGGCGGACTACACCCTTTCGGGCTCGCCGATCTGGCTCCTCGAACCTCTCCTCGAGGACGCGCCGGCGCTCAAGGCGAGCGCCCGCGGCGGCGGCTGGGCGATCAACGAGAACGTGCGTGATGCGCTCCTCGCGGGCACGTACGACGGCCACGGGTCGAGGATCATTCCCCGCGGGCCTGGAGCCGCAAAGGACGCCGGTTAAGGAGGATTTGGGGCGATCCGGTTCTTGTCTCACACCTCAATTGCATATAGAATAGAGGCATGTCACCGCGTTTGGATGGCTACTTGGGCCCCGAATTGACCGCGAAGGAGGCGTGCATGCGAGACCCGCCGGAACCCCGCGATGCTGTTCGAGATCGACATCGCCCCACATCAAAAGATAGATTCCAACACTGAACCGTTGGTTTGTATCCGGAGGGGGGATCATGTCGCTTGAGCAGCCCACCCTGTTCGGCCTGGACGACATCCAGCCCGTGCGCCTCCCGGACGGTGTCCGCGAGCTCACCATCCAGCAGCGGTTCGAGGCATTCCACGCCCTGAACCCCTGGGTCATGCGTCACCTGGAGAACCTCGTCCAGGACGCAATCGACAGGGGATTCCAGCGCATCGGCATCGGGATGCTTTTCGAGCTGCTGCGCTACCGCTACGGCGAGGCGACGCGGGGCGATGAGTTCCGGCTGAACAACGACTACCGCAGCCGCTACGTACGGATGCTCATCGGCAACCGCCCCGACTGGGCGGACTACTTCGAGATCCGTGCCCTGCGCGCTGCCTGACCAACACCACGACCTCTTGGAGAGACGTGTCCCAGCAGCAGACGCCGGCGCGACCGGCGTCCCTCAAGCTCAAAACCCGCAAGCCGACCGGCCAAGTCCCATGGCCGCTGATTCTGATCGAGGGCGAAGAAGGAAGCGGTAAGTCGTACTCCGCCGCTCAGTTCTCCGCATCAGAGCTCACCGGCCAGACCTACTGGATCGACCTCTCGGAAGGCTCGGCCGACGAATACGCGGCCATCGAGGGTGCCGACTACCTCGTCATCGACCACGACGGGTCCTACCGCGACATCCTGGAGCAGGTGGAGGCCGTCCACGCCGAGGCCCGGCGCGCGGCCGAGGAAGGCGAGCCGCCCGTTGTCCTCGTCATCGACTCCGGATCCGCGCTGTGGCGCATGCTCACCAACTGGACCCACGAGCGGGCCCGGCGTACGAAGAAGAACAAGCTCGTGCTCGCCTCCGACCCGGACGCCGGCGTCGATATCCCCATGAACCTGTGGAACGACGCCGTGGAACGGTGGTTGCGGGTCATGCACCTCCTCCAGACCCTCCCCGGAATCGCGATCGTGCTCGCTCGGGGCAAGGAGGTCTCGGCCGTAGACGACAACGGCAACCCCGTCCCGAACCGCAAGGAGTGGAAGGTGTCTGGCCACAAGGACCTCGGGTTCGACTCGACGGTGTGGGTACGGATGAAGCGCGACGAGGATCCCCACATCATCAAGGCGAGGTCTCTTCGCCTGCGAGTCGAGAAGCGCCGTCCGAAGCGACTGCCCGACTTCTCCATCGAGGACCTGGTCTTCAACCTTCTCGGCTGCTCGGCGAAGTCGCAGCCGCGCGTCATGCCTGTACTGGCTGGCGACAAGCTGGCGCCGTGGCTCAAGCGCGTGGAGGAAACCACAACGAGGGGAGCCCTTGCCGAGCTGTGGCGAGAGACGCGACCTGAGACTTCGGGACTCACCGTCCGGGAGGCGGCAACCGTCCAGGCGGCCATCAGCGACCGACTCGTGGAGATCGAGAATCCCCGCGACGACATGGACCAGGCGCTGAGCGACGACGTCGCGACAAAGCTGCGCGCAGCCGTCGAGCGCGGCAAGGGCGCCGACAGCGCGTCTGAAGGGGAGACGGCCTGATGACCGCCCAACCCGTGAGCAGCCCGTCTCTCTGGCCCGCAGCGCACATCCAGGACGCGCGGCGCCCCAGGTCGCTCCAGCGTCAGCTCGGCGCGTCCGACACCGTATGCGAGCGCCGAGCCGCCTACATCCTGTCGGGCGCCGACCGTACGGACACCTCCGACAAGCGCGCCGCGATCCTGGGGACCTACCTCCATGAGGGACTCCTCGGATCGGCCCGTACCGAGTACGGCTGGCTGGTGGAGACGTCGGTGGCCGACGACACCATCCGTGGCCACGTCGACGCCGTCCACCTTGACGCGCCCACAGCTGCACGACTGCCCAAGCGACTGCGACCGACGGCGCCGGCCGAAGTCACTACCGTCGAGGACATCAAGACGAAGAGCACCTTCCTGTGGGACCGGGTGATCCGGTACGGCGCCACCGCAGCCGAGATCCGCCAGGTGTACCTGTACGCAGACCTCCTGCGCACGGTGGGCTGGTTGGACATGCACGGGCAGAAGCCGTTGGCCAGGCTCGGCCCGATCGACGTCGGCCGTATCCGGTTCCGCTTCGTCAACCGGGACAACGGGGAGGAGCACGTCCAGGAGTTCGACTTCGACAAGGCCGAAGCGACCCGTGCGCGGTGGTGGGTGCAGCGCGTCATGGAGTACGAGAGCCCCGAGGAGGCCACCCGGTCGTTCGACGGGCCGGGGCTGGACCCCATCTGCGACAACTGCCCCTTCCGGACGCCGTGCTGGGGAGAGCCCAAGACCCCCGGAGCCGCCGTGCAAACGGTCCTCGTCCACGACGACGCCGACCGTGAGGCGGCGCTGTCCGAGTACGTACGCGGACACGAGATGGAGGCCGAGGGCCAGCGGATCAAGAAGGACGCCCGCGCGAAGCTGGACGACTCGCCGGCAGGCATCTACGGCCCGAACCGCCTGCGATGGACCGGAGGTAACCCGGTTCAGCAAGTTGACCGCGAGGCCATGATCGACACCTTCGACGCGCTCGGCGTGCCGATCCCCGAGAAGACCGGAGCCGACTTCGAGCGCATGGAGGCCGTGATGAAGGAAGTCGGAATCGCCATCCCCATGAAGACGGCCGCGAAGAAGACGACACGCGCCATCCGGGTCACCGCCGTCCCGCAGTAGCCCAGGCCCCGCCGCCTTCGCCAGCCCCGCCACCGCGACCGCCGCAGTGGCGGGGCCCCCTGTCCTGCCAGAAACACCGCCTCCGAGGGGCCCCGTTGTCTATCCACCTCATGGTCGTTGCCAGCTACCTGCCGAAGGAAGTGATCACCCAGAGCCAAAAGCTCGCGCTGCAGAAGCTCGCCGACTCCGCCGACGACGAGACCCGTCTGTCGCGGCCGGGCCTGGCGCGGCTGGCCGCGTGGGTCGGCGTGAACGAGAAGCGGGCCATCACCCTGGTTACCGAGCTCGTCGCCAAGGGCCTCGTGGAGCGTGTCCAGACGGGCAAGGCCGGGCGGGCTGCGGTCTACCGCGTCTTCCCGAACGGCATTCCTCCGATCCCCAGCACCGCCGACCTCAAGGCACGTCTGGAGACCCAGCGGGCTGCCCCGAAGAACCCCGCCAAGGCGCGGCCGGGCGTCAAGCGGGCGGCTCCGGCCAAGCCGGCGATGACCGCCCAGGACGTCGAGGACCGAGCGAAAGGCAAGGCGCAGACCCCCCAGGAGGAGGCCCCACAGGGTGGGTTCCACGAGGGGAACCCTGGGGGAGGCGAGGGTCAGGTTCCACCGGTGGAACCCGGGGAGTTTCAAGCGGGGAACCCTGTCGGTTCCACCGGTGGAACCCCTTCCTTCCTTGGTTCTTCCTCTGTTCTTCCTTTCCCCCCTACCCCCGCGGCTGCCGCCGCAGGGGAGCCTTCCGCTGACGTCGGCAACACCGACCAGCAGGCCGCGCCGCAGCGGGCGGGATGCTCCAAGCACGCGGACAAGCCCGCTTCCTCCTGCCGCGCTTGCGGCACCAACCCGCGCGCGGAGCGCAGAAGGCAGCAGGCCAAGGAGCGCGACGCCGAACGACGGGCCAACGAGGACCATTGGGGCCAGTGGCACCGCGATGCGGAGGAGCGCCGGCGTCGCGCCGACCTCGGCGCCGGCGCAGTGGCGGAAGCCCGCAGCGCGGCACGGGACGCGGTCCGCAACTGGAAGAGCGGGGCTCGGGAAGAAGTTCCGCCCCGGGGGCGAAAGTTCCGCAGGAATGTGGACACCCCCCCGAATGCATATAAAATAGAAGAAGCAGGGGAGGGGTTCGGTTCCGCGAAGGCGCCCTGAATCGCCTTCAAAGATAGATCCCAACTCTGTACTGTTGGCCGTCAACGACCTCTTGGAGAGATCATGAACAGCGAGGCTTCGCAGCTCGCCCCGTTGCCTGACCACGGCAACACCGACGACCGGGTGTGGCAGGCCATGTGGTCGGCCTATGAGCCGGTCATCACCCCGCTCCGCCGCATGGGGCTCGTCACCGACGTCGAACTGGGCGGCCGGATGTACGGCATCACCGCCGAACTGAACGACGGCTCCTACCTGCTCATCACCTCCGAGTACCAGCTGCCCGCCGACCCCGCCGAGGTGGAGGGGTGGCACGTCCAGCGCATCAAGGACGACGTCGCGACGATCCAGGAGATCGTCTACGACTCCACCGAGATCGGAGAGCAGGCCCACCACGGCAACGAGCACCTGCCGCTGTTCGACGCGATCACCACCTTCGTCAAGCAGCGCGCCCTCGGGGTCCGCTTCAAGCCCCTCAAGGCGGTCAGCATCACCGGCCTCCAGAGCGACCACTCGACCATCGAGCCCGTCACCGACTTCTTCCCCAAGCCCGAGGACGCGATCGCCCGATACGGCCGGGAGGTCGCCGAGCTCCGCTCCATGGGCTGGCGGTGCCTCCACCAGCAGGGCGGCAACGACTGGCCGCTCTCGGTCTGGGCCGGTGACGGAGGCGTCGTCACGGTCGCCGTCGCCCTCGTCGGCCAGACCCCGGAATAGGAGAGGGCGACATGACCGAGTCCCAGAGTCAGAACTCCGAGCCCTCCTGCAACCACATCTTTGCCCACCCGCAGACCGCGGAGCAGCGCGCACGGGTTGAGGCCGCTCTCGATAACGCGCGCCGGACCGGTGACGCACAGGGCGTGTTGGTCGCGATGGCTCAGCTCCTCGGCCCGTGCGACGTCCGCGACGGGAGGCAGCCGTGACCTGGCTTCTCGCTTTCGCCTGCGGCATCGCGGCCGGGCTCGCCGTGATCGTCGTGCAGGAGCTGCGCTACGAGGCCCGCATGCGGGCCCCGCGCTGCATGACCTGCGGCGGACAGCACCGCATGCACGCCGCTCACAAGTAACACCCCCGCCCGGCCGCCATCACGGCGGCCGGGCCCCACAGACCTCTTGGAGACCCTGATGACGCACAACCCCGGGCAGAGCTACCAGCTCCCCGACGGCCTTCACCTGGCCCAGGCACTCGACCGAGCCGAGGCACCGGGTGCTCAGGCGGCCGACATAGCCCGCTCCATGTGCCTGCTCCTCGCGGCCACGGTGCGCGACATCCTCACCGACCACGACCACGACGCGGCCTTCGACGCCACGGGCCTGGAACTCCTCTTCACGCTCGACAACAGCACTGTCAAGGCGAGCGGCTTCTACTGGACCGGCGACGACACACGGCTTGAGTTCACGGGGCCGGAGGACACCTACCACCTGGACGGATGGACCTCAGAGCTCGACGAAACCAACCGTGAGACCTGGTCCTCGCTGTGCGAGGTCCTGAGCGACGACGGCCACACGGTTCGCTACCGCCTCGACCTGACCCGCGCCGTCTCTCTCTGACCCCGCCCCGTGACCGCCGGGCGGGCGTGACCTGGCCCGGCGGCGCCCAACTCCATCAGGAGAACCTCACATGGCTTACGACTTCTACATCGTGGGTGAGAACCGCGCCATACGCGGGACGGGCCCCAAGGACTCCCTTTGCCTGTCCGCCCTCCAGGGCGCAAGCGTCATCGACACCATGGCCCACTTCGGCATGACGGTCGAGAAGGACCGTCCGCAGTGGCCCACCCTTGAGGAGTACGGCGTGGAGCTCGCCGACCTCTCCGACACGGCCAACCTCACCGAGGAGCAGCAGAAGGCCAAGGCCGCGTTCGTGGCCGCCTACCAGGCCGTTCGCGAAACCGCCGACGACGAACCAGACGCCATCCCCGCGTACAAGCTCCGCTTCTGCGACGGGTTCTGGGTCACGCCGAGCGAAATCGCCGCCGCCCTCACCCGCTACGAGGCGCACCCCAACTACGACTGCGCCGAACTGCCCTTCGGTGACCAGACCTGGGCCCGCTGGATCGCCTTCCTGCGCGTCGCCCAGGCCGCGGGCGGCCTGCGCACCCTCTGACCCCTCACCCGCCTCACCCCGCCCCGCCCCTGCATCCCGCCGGGGCGGGGCCCTGGCAGACCTCTTGGAGTACCACCACCGTGACCCGCTTCATAGACCTTCTGTGTGGCGCTGGCGGCAGCAGCACCGGCCTCACCGAAGCCGGATGGGAGCTCGTCCTCGGCGTCAACCACTGGCAACTCGCCATCGACAGCCACGCCGCCAACCACCCCAACGCCGACCACGCCTGCATCGACATCACCGGCTTCCCCATGAAGTACCTGCCCCGAGCAGACGTGATGTGGGCCTCCGTCATCTGCACGGAGATCAGCCCCGCCGGCGGCCGCCGCCGCGAATCCGAACAGCTCGACATGCTCGACGGCCTCGAAGACTGGAACTCCCTCCCCAAGGACGCCTTCGAACGGACCCGCGCCACCGCATGGTGCGTCGTCCGGGCTGCCGAGGCCAAGAAGTTCAAGGCCGTCATCGTCGAGAACGTGATCGAATTCGGGCTGGACTGGATCCTCTTCCCCGAGTGGGTCGCCACCATGGACAAGCTCGGCTACCGCGCACAGATCCTCTCCGTCTCCAGTGCCCACGTCGGAGACGAAACGAATCTTCGGGCCCCCCAGTGGCGCGACCGCATGTACGTGATCTTCACCCTCAAGACCATGCGTGCGCCGGACGTCGAACCCCGCCCCCTGGCCTACTGCATGGACTGCGGGAAGAACGTTCACGCCCGCCAGTCGTGGACCAAGAAGGGGCAACACATCGGCAAGTACCGGCGTGACTACATCTATCGCTGCCCCCACACCACCTGCCGCCACGCCATGGTCGAACCCTACGTCCGGCCAGCCAGCGACATCATCAACTGGGGCGACCTCGGAACCCGCATCGGCGACCGCCGCAGGCCCTTGGCGGAGACCACCATGGCCCGGATCAACGCTGGCCTGGCCAAGTTCCCCTACGAGCCCAGCGCCATCAATCTCGTCCACGGCAAGGACGGAGGCGACCGCGCGTTCGCCGTCGGCCGCCAGCCGCTGCCTACCCGCACCGTCAAGCAGGGAGACGCCCTCCTCGTTCCCACCGGCGGATCGTGGAACACCGACGCCGCGTCCGTCGACACCCCGCTGCGCACCCGCCTCACCAGGGAGAGCGAGGCCCTGGTCACTGTCGACCCGTTCATCATCGAGTACCGCAACAACGCCACGGCGTCCCGGATCAGCGACCCCCTGGCGGCCGTCACCGCCCAGGGCAACCACCACGGACTCGTCGTCCCCGGCGGCGTGGCCCCGGCCATCGCCCGGAACACCCTTGTCATCCCCTACCGCAAGGCCGCCGTCAAGACCGCGGCAGAACCGATCCACACCCTCGCCACCCGCGACTCCGCCGGCCTCGTGCGCACCGCACCCGCCGTTGAAGACTGCTACTTCCGCATGCTGAACCCCCGCGAGCAGCTCCTCGGCCAGCGGTTCCCCGGCAAGTACGTCCTCTACGGCACCCAGGCCGAGCAGACCATGCAGGCCGGAAACGCGGTGTCGGTCAACGTTGCGAAGTGGCTGGGCCAGCAACTGGAGGCCGTCCTGTGACCGGACCCCGGCGCACCGAAACCCACGTGACCGCCCACGCCCCCTGCTTCGGCGACAACGACTTCTCGCCAGCCGCTGACCGATGGACGGACATCAGCGGCCTCCGCGACATCTGCGACCCGCTCCTGTACGTCTGCGGACGTTGCCCGTTCCGCGCCGCCTGCATCCGCCAGGTCAATCCGGCCAAGGCCGCGTTCGACGGCGTGTGCGGGGGCCGCATCTGGAACGAGGGAACCATCCTCGCCGCGGTCGAAGGAGCCGACGACAGCGAGCTCCTGTCGCCCGTCCGCCGCCAGTCCTGCGGGACCAAGCAGGGCGTGCGCGCCCACCGGCGCGCCGCCGAACGCATGTGCACCAAGTGCGACAACCACCTCAACCGCCACGAGCAGCTCGCCCTCGTCCTCGACGAAGCATCCTGACCAGGAGCCACCATGCCGAAGCGCCTTGTACCTGGAACCCTTGTTGCCTACTACCCGGGTGGCGGCCATCGCCCGGAGGACCACTGGCTCGGCACCGTGGTCGAGCACCGGCGCACCGCTGATGGCGCTCTGATCGGCCTCACCGACATCGAATGCACCGACCCGTGCGGCTTCCTCAACAACCGGGTTGGCCTGATCACCACGGTCGAAACGCGCAAGCTCCGGCCTGTCGATGACGCGGGCCGCTCCGCTTGACCGCTCGGAGCATCAACCACTGCCGCATACAAGGAGCGACCTTGACTGACCTCACCATGCGCGATCTCCTCGCGCCCGTGGCCGCCATAGCCCTGATCGCCCAGGCCAACCCCGACCTGCCAGTCCCGCGAATCGACCTCGGCCCCGTTTACGACGACACCGACGCCCACCGGCTCGGCGTCCAGCTCTACTTCGACCGGCCCGCCACCGGTATCTACGAGCGGTGGGCAGCCCTCATCGGCAGTGAGAACCCTGACTCGCACACCAGGCCCTCCAACGCGTACCCCAACGCGCTCGTCCGGCGCACCTACGGCACATACGCCGGCGTCGTCATCGAAGCCGTCGCGCACCAGGACAACACCACAGCAGCCGTCACCGGCGCCGCCTGATCTGTTCCACGGCCGCCCCGGATCATAGCCCCCGGGGCGGCCACCCGAGAGGGGAGCCCGCTACCAATGCCCGAACACGTCGACCCTGTCGCCGACCCGGAAACCAGAACCGTACGGATCTGCGCCGACCGATGCCCCACGTGCATCTTCCGCCGCGGCAACCTGATGCACCTGGCGCCTGGCCGCCTGACCCAACTCGTCGCCCAGGCCATCGCAAACGAGGGCCACATCGTCTGCCACGACACCCTCGGCACCGGTGTCGGCTCCATCTGCGCCGGTTACGCCGCTCACCCCGAGGGCCGGAAACGATCCCTGGCCCTGCGGCTCGTGCGCGCGGGGGCGTTGAGCGCCACCTTCACCGGGCCAGCTGCCACGGCCAGCAGCTGCCCCACTCCAGCCCAGCCCGAGTCAGCCCCACATACGCGCAGCGATGCACAGGAGCAGTCATGACCCCCACCCTCGTCGCCATGATCCCCGCCGACGTCATGGGATTCGACGGCCGGACCTACCCCGCCCTTGTCAGCGGACCGGGCATGCACGGAGGAGTCAATCCGTACTTCTCGCTCGACACCATGCGCGCCATAGCCGCTGACACGGCAGCCGACGTGGCTAAGTACGGCCACGACCGAGTAGACGCGGTCCACGTCATCGACGGAGGCACTGACTCCAGCGGCAGGCCGCAAGCGGTCGTCCTCGCGATCTGCTGGGGCTACTACGACCAGGACGGCCCGAAGGGCATCACGCGGGTCATCAACCCTACCGAGCACGGCCTGTACCCCGGCGCGGGCCTCGAATGGGTTTGGGACCTGGCCGACGACCCGTCCACCGAAACCCGCTGACACACCCCGAGCGGGGGCGGCCGGTCTCCGCCCCCGCCCGGCGCCACCACCAGCAGCAAGGAGCAGCTGACCATGACCCACATTTGGACCGGCCGGACCTTCGTCTCATGCCACCCCATGGACCTGGGAGACGTGCAGCTGAGGGTGGTCAGCTACACCGAGGGCGACGCCCGCGCCGTCGTCGTCGACGGCCGCACCGGCAAGCGCCGCCGGGAGATCCTCACGGTGTCTCTCCACCCGACCGCGCGTGCCCGCTCCGGCAAGCCGAGGATGACCGGGTACGCGCCAGCCAACGAAGACGAGACCCCGGACGACCTGCCGGACACGGAAACCGTAAAAGAGGACTGGTTCGACGGCTTGCCCGGGCGACGTTTCACGGTACGCCTGCCGCCGGGCCTCGACCTGCTGAACGCGAACGACCGGCTACACCATCACCAGCGCGCGCAAAAGACGCGCGCTCTGCGGCAAGCAGCACGATTCGCCTCCCGCAGCCTCCCGCAGCTGCACCGGGTCCACGTCATCGGCGTGCTCCACCCGAAGGACCGCCGGCGCCGCGACGCCGCCAACTGGTACCCCACATTCAAGGCGCTGCTCGACGGCATGGTGGACCAGGGCGTGCTCCAGGACGACGACCACACCCGTCTTGTCGGCCCCGACATGCGTATCGGAGAGGTGGCGGCCAGTCCCCGGCTCGCCCTCCACATCCGAGACCTGGGCGGCTCTGACCTGCGGAAATAGTTCTGCCTCACACAAAGTTTTTGCCGGGTAATCTTTGCCACCCCGCGATATGCATATAGAATAGAAGCAGAAGGAGGGGGAAAGCCCCTCCGGATCTAGGGGAGGAAAGCATGATGCTCGGCACCTACCAGCGCGGGGACATCGAGGCCAAGCTGAGCGCCGACGCCCGGCTCAACCGCGCCGAGGTCGTGGGGCTGATGGGGTTGATTGACGAAACCCTCACGGAAGCCGCCCGGCGCATGCTCGGCTCCGCCGATGCCGACTGGCAGTTCCTCTTCGCCGACGAGGTCGTCGACGCGCTCGTCGCGCTCCTCATCCCCATGGTCGACCGGCCCCATCTCTGCGACGAGCTGGAGTCGGCCGCCGTCATCTTCCGGGTTCTGTGCGGCACCCTCGCTTGCCGCGGCTGACCCCCCACGCCCGGGCGGCCGCCGCAGGCCGCCCGGGCCTCGCTCCAACGGAAAGGCGCTCAATGAGCCTCCAGCAGATCGCCGTCGGCCTCTTGGTCTGGATCGGCGTCGACATCCTCATCGTCACCGTGTACGCCTTGATCCGAGCCCGCGAACGCTCCTGACGCCCCGCAGGTCACCCCCTCCGATCCTTCTGCGCGCCGTCCTCCCCCTGCCCTGAGTGCCTATAGAATAGACATTAGGTTGGGGTGGGCGGGCCTCACCCACCCAGGAGTCACCGTGAAGCGGCACGAACCCGCCTCCATACCCACCCACGAGCACCACCTCGGCGCCATGGCCCTGCTTCTCTTCGTTCACCAGCCGGACGAGCACCACCTGAAAGCCGCACTGACCAACGTTGAGAAGGCCCTCGACCGCAGCTGGCGAGACCGCCCCGACGATCTGGCCAACCTACCCCTGGCCCAGTACCGGGAACTGCTGCGCTACTTCGCCGCACCTCAACTGCTCGACCTCGCCTTGCAGCTCGTCGGCCCCGACGCCGTCCCCCGCCTGGCCAGCGAGGCCAGCTCCCACCTCGCCGCGCTCCTGACCCTCTACCCCCCGCGCCCCATCTGGTGGGTCGTCTTCCGCGCCGACGGCAACACCATCCGTCCCGTGACCGCCGAGCAGCCGCCGGTCGGAGAAGCCGCACACGACAGCCGACTCCGACAGATCGAGGACGACGGCCTCGCTGTCGCCGCAGTCAACGCCACATCCAAGGAAGACGCCCTCCGCGAGATGACCCGCATGTGGAACCAGTTCGTGGCGCACGGAAGCCCCACCGGCCGCCCGCTCGACCATCAGTGACCCCCAGGTGAGGGCGGCTACGAATCGGGCCGCCCTCACCCTCACCGAGAGAGACGCCATGCAGCTCGACCTGTTCAGCGAAGACCAGCCCCGCAAGGCCCCCGCGCCCACCCCGCCAGCCACCTTCCGCCCGGCGCTCCCTGACCTCCCCCCTCCGCCAGCCCCCGTCACCATCGCCATCCCTGCTCGCCGCCCGCACCAGGCCGCCAAGCCCACCCCGCCCCCACCCCGCCCGGTGAACCGGCGCTACGTACCCCTCCAGCGCAACCCCCACCACGCCGCACACGACATCGCCGAAGCCGTCGAGGCCGCCTGGCATGGGGCCCACGGCGGCAACAGCCTGGAAATCCCCGCGGGTGTCGTCGCAGCCCTCGCCCTCTGGCCGCTACGCGGCCCGGACGCACCCCTGGCCGCCCACTGGTGGCTTGACATCAACGACGAGGACTTCCTCGCCGCCCTCCGAGAGTGCTGGGCCAGGTGGTGGATCCAGCGCCCCGACCTCATCGACCGCGCCACCATCCTTCACCGATGGCTCGAAGACGAGCGCCCCGAACCCAACCGCATCAAGGCCGTCCGCGCGGTGGCCCGCGCAGCCCTCACCGGCGGGCTGCTTCACCTCACAAGCTCGTCCCCGGACTTCGGGGGCAACTCCGATGCCGACGTGCTCGGCGCGGTCATCACCGTCATGCGGGCCCACGGTGCTCGCGATGCGCTGGCGGAGTTCCATACGCCGCCGGAGCTCACGGAGCTCATGGCGCGCATGCTGCTCACCGACAAGACGCCCACCCCGGGGATGAAGTTCAACGATCCGTGCAGCGGCACAGGGGGGATGTACCGCGCCGCAGCCCAACATCTGCGCGACCGAGGGCTGAACCCTCATGACTTCGGTTGGGCCATGACGGACGTCGACCCCCTGGCCGCCGCCGGCGCGGCCGTCAACGCCATCCTCTGGGACCTCGGACCGCACGTCCTGGTTGCCTGTACCGACACCTTGACCGAAGGCGATCCGTACGTTCGCGCGGCGACCGAGTGGCGGGAGTCGCATGCACGCCGGGACCGGATGGTGGAGGGCGCTCAGTTCCTGTCGCGCATCCGCCGGCTGGAAGCCAGCCTGACGGGCGCCGCATAGGGCCCTGACCTGCTCAAACTTCTTGTGGCACGTTCTTGTGCCTCCCATGAACGCCTATAGAATAGAAGTAACGAAAGGGAGGGAGCCCTCATGAACCGCAACCAGGCCATCGCCATCCAGATCCACGCAGACCGCTACACGATCATCGGCGACAACATCCTCATCACCCCCAGCGACGGCGACGTCCGCCGCATCAAGGCCCAGCTGACGCCCAACCGAGACGGCGACGTCACCATGCACCTCACGCTCATCCACCCCAACACCGGCCTCATCGACACCCTCAAGGTCGCCCACGGCAGCAACACCCCCGCCAGCCGCTTCGCCAGCATCGTCGATGACTACATCGGCTTCTGGCTCGGCGACCAGACCGGCACCTACCCCGAGCTCTAACCCCACCCGGAGGGCCCGCCCCACCCCGGGGCGGGCCCTCCCGTACGACCTCTTGGAGACTGAAGTGCTCATCAACGACGAAGCCACAAGGCAGGTCGCCGAAACCGTCGGCAACGCCCTCGGCATCGGATTCACCCTTCGCAACGCAGTCCTCGCCAACGGGGCGGCCGAAATGGGATACCCGGACGGCCGCGTCCTGGGCTTCCGCCCCATCTTCGGCGGCGCCTTCGTCCAGCTGTGGATCATCGGAAACGCCAAGCCCGCCGGCGATGGCGAACCTCCCACCCTCGGCCTGCTCGACGGCCAGCTCTACCACGCAGCCATCTCCCTCATCGATGCCGAGGACACCGACCCGGCAGATCTCATCCTCGAGAAGCTCACCAACGACCTGCTGCCCGCCTTCGAATTCAAGCCCCACTACGTCGGCCACCGCCCCTGGGAGGACGCCTTCAACAACGCGCTCGCCGACTCCATCGCGGAGCAGAGCAGCCGCAGCCGCGACGCCGACGAAGACGAAAACGCCGAGGAGCCCTCGCCGGCCGGGCCGCCCATCGACGCTGAGGCGGGAGAGCCTGGCCCGGACCCCGCCGACGTGGCGCCGCCGACCGACGGGCCCGCGGCCGTGCCCGCAGCGGAGACGCCCGAAGCGGCGACCGGGGAATCGGAGAAGGCTCCGGCCCGGCCCCGCAAGTCCCGCCGCCGGACGGCCGCCCCCAGCACGAACTGAGCCGATCGGGCTCGCCACGCGGCGGCCGTCCGGGATACGCTGACCGAGACGTGAGGCCGACCAGGCCATGAGGCTCCACCCCCGAAAGTGCGGGGGTGGAGCCTCTGCGCGTTGGAAGCGGAATCCGCTGCTCGGGAGTTTGGGACCTGCCCCTGACCGTGGATTACCCGAACTTGGGCGGCGGGGGCGGCCGCGCGTGGACCGCAAGGGGACGCCAAGGGGACACAAGGGCAGGAAGAGACCGACAAAGACCGGAACAGGCAGGCACACCACAAGCCGTCTGACCTGCTAAAACGTCACAGATGGGCGTTGATGCGCAAGGGCCGCCAAGATCCCGAGAGGACTCATAATCCGTCGGCCGTGGGTTCGAGTCCCACCCGCCCCACCACGGACTGGATGTGAAGAAACGTTTCGACCAGCATCTTTGCTGGTCAGGCGGATCGCGAGGCGATCGTGACGGTCTTCACTGAGAGGGGTCTGGCCCAAAGACTTCCCCGTCCGCACTGTTCGGACGCCGCTGAGCCGGGTACCTCCGCCACGGGAGCCGTCCACGAACACCCCGGCCTTCCCGCTGCTGAAGGCTTCCGCGGGGGCGCGCAGGGGGGCAGGAGCTCGTAGGCGGATGGCGCCTCGCGCGGCACGACGGCCAAGATCTCCTGGTTTCGCGACATCCTTCGAGTCGCGCTCGTGGGGCGTTTGGTCGCCTTCCCCAGCAGTGCGGGGCAGCAGGTGTCCCTCCCGCTGCCCCGCAAGGGTGGTTCCAGCCGCTACCGCGTTCAGACGCCCGGGCGGGGGCCGCCGACGCCGACGGGTACGCCCTGACCGATCGTCACCTGCACCGAGGTGGTTTTCGGACTGGTCCTGTTGGACTCGTGCAGGAGGCCCAGCGGGTTCGTTGTCATCTCCAGCGTGTACTGCTGCGGCGGGAGGTTCATCAGCCCGCTGACGTCGAAGGACTGTCCGGCCAGCTCCTTGGCGTAGACGTCCGCCCAGCCGACGGAGATGCCCATCGTCAGACTGGTGGCGTTGGCGTTGTGCGAGCAGGAGTTGTACACCGGGTTGACGGGGGCGCCGGGCAGCGTCGAGTCCACGATCTTCAGGTCGACCAGGCAGAAGGCGACCTTCGGCGACTCCCGCACGACCTGCCCGCCGGAGTTGATCAGCCGGTAGCGGGAGATGCCCTCCAGGTGGAAGTGCCTGTGCTCGTCGTGATAGGTCATCAGGCCGACCGGCACCTCGTAGGAGGAGCCGTCCGAACGGGAAATCCGCTGGTAGGCGGGTATCACGTTGTTGCCAGGAGTGGCCGCCGCCGCCTCCTCCTTGGTGCGCCGTCCCACGACGTGCAGGGCGCCGGAGCCGAGGTTCGCGGGTGCGCCGGTGAAGCGGAGCCAGATGACTCCGGTGTCGGGCTCACGGACGAGGTCGTTCTCGGCGAGTTCCTCCTGGAGCGGTTCCAGGGCGGGCAGCAGGTCCGTGGGGGTGTCGACGGCCGAAGCCGTGCCGGGGCCGGTGGCCAGCAGCGCGCCGAGCGCCATCACGGCCGCGAGAATCCAGGTCCGGGCCGGGCGTGCGGGTCGTACGGTGCGTCTCATGGGGGTCCCTTCTGGTGGATGGGGCGGTGTGCCGGACCGGGCCAGACGGTCCCCGTCCGGAGCCTGTGCCCTCTCGCCCGAGAGGTGGGAGCCGGTCACGGCTCGGGCGAGAGGTGTTCGTGGACGACGAGCCAGCGCCCGTCCGGCACGCGCCGGAACACGACGGTCTCCCGTTCCCGCAGTTCCTCCTCCGCAGGGCCCTCCACAGGGCCCTCCGCGGCGCCCTTCGTGGCGAGGCGGGTGTACACGCGGTGGGTCAGTACGGCCGTGCCCTCGCCGACGACGCGTATCTCGGTGTCCCGCGTACGGCAGCCCAGTACGCGAAACCCGTCCGCCTCCCACGCGCGCCACCGCTCCTCGTACCGGGCTCGGGTGGCGAGCAAGCGTGGCTCGGTGGGGAAGAGGAAGGTGGCGTCCTCGGCGAAGGCGGCGAAGTACCGGTCCCTGTCGTGGGCGCCGAAGGCGGCGACCAGCTCGGCCGCGGCCGCCCGCACCTGGGCCTCGGCGTCGGCGCTCATCCGTCCACCGCCGGCAGTGGCGCCGCCGTCACGCTGTCGACGGGTGCCGCTTCCGGCAGGGCGAGTTCACGCTCGCTGGCGGCCACGGCGGGTTCCTCCGCGCTCAGGTCCAGCCGGCGCGTCAGGGCGTAGTACAGGAGACCCGATACGGCGAGCCCCACCACGAAAGCCACGTCGACCCCGCCCAGCGCCTCCGCCACCGGCCCGGTGAAGGGGCCCACCACCATGAACGGCACCATCAGGACCAGGCCCACGCCGTAGGCCAGCAGCCCGCGCCACGCCCAAGTGCCGTAGATGCCCTCAGGCCGGAGCAGGTGGGTGATGGCGTACCGGCCACGTCGGACGAAGAAGTAGTCGACGAGGTTCACCGCGGTCCACGGAATCAGCAGGTACAGCATGAGGAGCAGGGCGTTGCCCAGCGCCGTGGAGAAGTCGGCCGAGACACTGAGACCCACGGCGCACCAGACGAAGGCGAGACCGCTGATCGTGAGCACCCGCGCCCGGCGGCCGGGCCGGAGCGGGCGGACCGAGTCGATCCCGGTGAGGACCGTCAGCATGCCGCTGTAGGCGTTGAGCCCCATGGTGGCGACCAGTGCCAGCACCGACAGGAGCGTCAGGACGGCACCCAGACCGGAAACCACCTGGTCACCGGCGGTGCGGATGCCGGCCAGCGGGTCGTTCACGCCCAGGGTGGCCGCCATCCACGCGCCGATGGGGATGAGCCACATCGGCGACCCCGCGGCGCCGCCGAACACCGAGGCGATGATGCCGGGGGTCGGGGTGTCGCGCGGCAGATAGCGCGAGTAGTCCGAGACGTACGGGGCGTACGAGATGTTGTAGCCGGCGGCGGCGGTGAACTGCACCATGAAGGCGACCAGCGTGAAGCCGCCGCCGCCGCCGTCCGCTCCGCCACCCGCCGAGCCCGTCACCTGACCGGTGAGGATTCCCGCCGAGAGCACCAGCCAGCACGGCGCCGAGCACCAGAACAGCACCTGGAACGCCCGGTGCAGCCAGTCGTGCCCGTACACGGCCAGGACCACCGCGACGACGGTGATGGCGATCCCGACCACGGTCGCGTCCCAGCCGAAGACCGACTGGAGGCCGTTGCCGATGATGATGGTGTCGACGACGTTGAAGCCGACGAACGTGAACAGGGTGGCCGCCAAGGGCACGATCACGCCCCGGTACCCGAACTGGCCCCGGGACTGGATCATCTGCGGCAGCCCCAGCTGCGGGCCCTGGCTGGCGTGGAAGGCCATGAAGAACGTGCCGACCAGCAACCCCAGCGCACTGGCCAGCACGGTCCAGCCGACGGACAGACCCATCCCGGGGCCGATGAAGCCGAGCGACAGCGTGAAGGGCTGGAAGTTGCCCTGGAACCAGAAGGGGCCCTGCTTCCAGAGTTTTCCGTGCCGTTCGGAAAAGGGAACGTGTTGAATGGACAGGCTTTCGATGACATCCGCGCCGCTGTGCTCGGCGAGGGAGCGGTGGAGAGGCTTGACCGCCATGGACCCTCCCGGTGTCCGTCGCTCCGAGGCACCCAACGCCCGGAACTGGGAGCCAAAGTGTGCGGTCGCCGTGCGGTGAGCAGCAATTGTGCGACGCTCAAAGAGCAGCCTCTCCCTTTGTGTGCCGCCACCATGTCCGGCCTGTCCCGGCGGGGGAGCACCGATTGGGCGACGTTCGAAGACGCCCTCTTCCCCTGAGTGCCGCGACCATGCAGCATGTGCCCGATGACCGCGATGTCAGTAGCCCTCCGGGTCCATGACCTGGTGCGTTCGCCCGCCCTCCAGCTGCGCGTCCTCGCCGGCGAGGCGGGTCTCGACCGGCCGGTGTCCTGGGCACATGTGAGCGAGCTGGAGGACCCGACCCCGTGGCTCCTCGGTGCGGAGCTGATCATGACGACGGGGATGGCGATACCCCGGAGCGCCGTCCGGCAACGCGCGTACATCGAGCGCCTCCACACCGCGGGCGTGGCCGCGCTTGCGCTCTCCGCCCACCTGCACGTGCCTCCGCTGCGCCAGGACTTCCTCGCCGCCGCCGAGGAACGGGCCATGCCAGTACTGGAGTTGTCCCTGCAAGTACCCTTCATCGCCGTGGCGCAGGAGGTCGCGGCCGCCGCGCAGGAGGACGCCCGGCAGCGGCTGCACGCCCAGGTGCAGATGTTCGGCGCCCTGCGCTGGCTCGCCGCGGAGAACCTCACCGCCGCGGAGCTCTTCCGCCGCCTGGAGCAGCTGTCCGGCTACTCCCTCTACCTCTGCACACGGCACGGAGGCCCGCTGCTGCCCGGCGTCCCCGTCCCCGGGCCCCAGCACGCGGTACTCCTTCCGACCTCACCCGACCCGGCCCCGACCGTCCCCGGGGGCTACGTCCTGCCGGTGCCCGCGCCGGGCGGCCCCGCCGGATACCTCCTGGCCCTGGAGCGGCGCGGCGACGGGCCGCAGCAGGCGGCACGACCGGCGGGACTCGGCGTCGTCCAGCACATCGCGACCGTCGCGGCACTCCAGCTCTCCATGGTCCGCCACGAACGAGAAACGCTACGCCGCCAAGGAGCCGAGACGCTCGCCGAACTCGTACAGGACGCCCTCGACCCGCAGACCGCGCGCCGGCATCTGACCCGGCTGGGGTTCGCGGCGCAGGCGCCCGTCCTCCTGGCCGTGCTCGGCGGCGTCCTCGACGGCGAGGAGGACGGCCCACCCGACGACGCCGCGGTGGTACGGACCCTCGACGAAGCGGCCGTACCGTACCTGGTACTGCGCCGGCACGAGGGGCTGTACGTGCTCCTCGCCGACTCCTCGCCGGCTCTGGACGCGCTCGCGGCCCTGCCTCGTATCAGGGCCGGCGTCTCACGCCCCTTCATCCCGGGCGACCCCCTCGGCGTGCCCCGCCGCGAAGCGTGCCTGGCGCTCACCCGGGCGCGGGCGTCGGGCAGACCGCTCGTCCCGTGCAGCGAGGACACGACGGATCGGTGGCTGCACGAGGACCCCTCCGTCCTGCACGGGCTGGTGGATCACGTGCTGGGCACGGCGTTGCGGTACGACACCGAGCACGGCTGTGCGCTGGTCCTCTCCGCCCTCACCTGGCTGGAACGGGACCGGTCCACCGAGGAGGCGGCCCGGGCCCTGCACATCCACCCCAACACCCTGCTCTACCGCCTGCGCCGCTTCGCCGCCCTGAGCGGCAGGAACCTGTCGTCGACGGCGGACCTCACCGAGGTGTGGCTCGCCCTGCGGGCGGCCCGCATGGCCGGCCGACTGCCGTGACCGCCGCGCCGCCGCCGACGAGCACGCGCAGCGCGTCGCTCCCACCCCTGACGCGGGCATCACCCGGGGGAATCCCTTCGGCGAAGCCGCAGGTGAGATGGGTCGCGGGATAAGTTCGAGTCCCACCCCCCCTGCGAGCCGCAGGTGAAGAAACGCCCTCACCTGCGGCTTTTGCGTTTCGGTGGGTCGGGCTTCGGAGTCCCGGCCGCTGGAGTTCGGTCTAGAAGTTCTCCGTCTCGTCCGTCAAGTAACGCAAAACGTCGGTCAGGTCCTGGCGGCGGGCGTAGGCGACCCGTTGGCGGTGGGCGCCCGAACCGTCCCTGAGGAGGCCCCCCAAGGTCTTGGCCGCGTGGTCGAGATCACCGGCCGCCGCCAGGTCCGGGGCGACCAGCTCCAGCAGGGCCTCCGCGAGATCGGCCGCCGGGAGTTCCGCACCCGTGTACGGGTCGAGGCCGAAGCCCTCCAGGCCGTCGTGGGCCGCCCGCCAGCGCGCCAGGCGCAGTACGTCGTCCCGTACGGCAGGTTCGGGACGGTGCTCCGCGATCTCGCGCAGGGCCGTCGTCACCAGGGCGCGGGCCAGTTCCGCCTGGAGGATCGCCGTGTCGATGTCCGGGGACATGTCCGGCGCCCGGATCTCGAGCGTCGGCCAGTTCCCGGAGGGGCGCAGGTCCCAATAGACCATCTTGATGTCCAGGGCCGCCCCGGAGCCGAGCAAGGTCTGCACCGAACGCCGGAAGTGGGCCGTGGACGTGTAGTGCGGAGGCAGCCCGGCGGAGGGCCAGCCCGACCAGGCCATCGCCCGCCAGCTGGCGTGGCCGGTGTCGCGGCCGCCCCAGAACGGCGAGTTCGCCGCGAGCGCGATCAGCGTCGGCAGCCATGGTCTGACCCGGTTGGACACCGCGACCGCCGTGTCCACGTCGAGCGTGCCGATGTGGATGTGGCGGCCGCAGCTGACGAGGGTGTCGGTGAGCGAGCCGAAGCGGCGGTGCTGCTCGCGCTGGCGCGGCTCGTCGTCGGTCAGGTGCAGCGGCCCCTCCACTGCCAGGACCGGCGAGGGTGCGGCCAGGAGCCGGCAGCCGTGGGCGCGGGCCGCACGGCCGAGCGTGAGCCGCAGGGCGGCGAGCTCCTCGCGCAGCGTGGCCGCCGAATGGGCGACCGGGGTGGAGATCTCCACCTGGTAGCGGGTGCCCTCGGGGTGCAGCTGCTGGGGCAGCCCGGCGGCCGTGGCGAGGACGAGCGGGGCGGCCGGAACCACCCGGAAGGTGCGTGCGTCGACGAGGAGGAACTCTTCCTCGACGCCGACGGTGAGGGGGACGGTGGTGCGCACCGTGTTCTGGGTGGTGCCGGTGCTCGCGGTGCTGGTGCCAGGTTCGATCACTACGCCTCCCTGGACATACGAGTCTTTTCATCATGAGCTGAACACGCGGCGAGAAGCGCACGTCGATTCAGTCAAATGTCGGGTGATAGTGGCGAGTTACCGGCAAGAAGCGGCCTGGGGTGGGGGCGGCGATCCGGATGGGGTGCCTGTGCCCGGCGGGTCGGCAGAGGGACGGGCCCCAGGGTGCCGAGCGACGCCGGTTATCATCCTGTGTGACCCGATCGAACGTGCTCGCCCGCCCTCGACGACGCATATTCGCCGACCTCACGCCGCTGCGCACCTCCCCGGACTACCGACGGCTGTGGATCGGCGGAACCGTCTCGTGGGTCGGTCAGGCGATGACGATCCTCGCGATCTCGCTCCAGGTCTACGAGATCACCGGGTCCAGCTTCTCAGTCGGACTCGTCGGACTCTTCTCGCTCGTCCCGCTCGTCGCCTTCGGGCTCTACGGCGGCGCCATCGCCGACACCGTGGACCGGCGCAAGCTCGGCCTGTTCAGCTCCGCCGGTCTCGCCGCGCTGTCCGTCCTGCTGGCCTGCGCCGCACTGCTCGACTACCACCGCGTTTGGTTGCTGTACACGGTCGTCGCGCTCCAGGCCGTCTGCGGGGCGCTCAACGGGCCGGCCAGGTCCGCGATGATCCCGCGCCTGCTGCCGCCCGAGCAGCTGCCCGCCGCCAACGCGCTGAACTCCGTGACCATGACCTCCGGGATGACGGTCGGACCGATGCTGGCCGGCGTGATCGTCGGCTGGTGGGGGTACCAGGCGGCCTACCTGATCGACGCGCTGACCTTCTGCGCCGCCCTCTACGCGATGTGGCGGCTGCCGTCGATGAAGCCCGACCGCGCCGAGGGCACGCGGGGCAGGGCCTCGGTCGTGGACGGCCTGCGCTTCCTCGGGACGCGGCCCAACATCCGGATGACCTTCTTCACCGACATGGCCGCCATGGTGCTGGCGCACCCGCGGGCGCTGTTCCCGGCCATCGCCGTGCTCTGGTACGGCGGCGACGCCAAGACGGTCGGCCTGCTCGCCGCCGCGCCCGCCGTCGGTGCGCTGCTGGGCGGGCTGTTCTCGGGCTGGCAGGGCCGCATCCGCCGGCACGGGCTGGCGATACTGCTCGCCGTCGGCGCGTGGGGGCTGGCCGTCGCCGTCTTCGGGCTCACCCGGAACCTGTGGCTCGGGCTGTTCTTCCTCGCCCTGGCCGGATGCGCCGACACGGTCTCCATGGTGTTCCGCACCACCATGCTCCAGGCGGCCACCCCGGACGAGATGCGCGGCCGCCTGCAGGGCGTCTTCATCGTGGTCGTCGCGGGCGGACCCCGGCTCGGGGACTTCCTCGCCGGGACCGCCGCCGACCTGACCTCCCCGGCCGTGGCGATCACGGGCGGCGGACTCGGGTGCGTGCTGGTGCTGGGCCTCCTCGCGCTGCGCTGGCGCGGCTTCCTGCGCTACGACGCGCGGTCGCCGCAGGCCTAGGCCGTCTCTTTCGGATCTTGCCGGGCCCGCGCTGCCCGGCAAGATCCGAAAGAGACGACCAAGCCGCCACCTGGACACCGCGGTGCTGCCCGAGCGGCACCTCGGGCCGGGCCCGGGTCGGTTCGCGCGATCCGGAGGCATGTGACACCCCGGCGGGGCCGGGTGGCCGGTGCGGGTCAAGCGCCCGCCGGGCCGGGGGCCGCGGGGTGGGAGATGCCGCGGGCCACGCCCAGGGTCACCAGGTCCTGCGGGCGGATGCGGAGCTGGTCCGCCGTGGCGGGGGCTTCGGCCGGGGGACGCTTGAGAATGGCCGCCGCCAGCTCGGGGGCGATGACGGAGAAGTAGCTGTCCGGGGTGACCCAGGTGTTCCCCGGGGCGGCCAGCGCGAGGGCGCCGCCCGAGCCGCCTTCGCCGATCAGCAGGGTGGTGACGGGGACGGCCGCCGCGGCCAGCGCCGCGAACGTGTCCGCGATGGCCGCGCCGGCGCCCGCGTGTTCGGCGGCGGCGTCGTTGGCGGCGCCCGGGGTGTCCACCAGGGTCAGTACGGGAATGCCGAGCCGGTCCGCGAGACGGATGACGCGGGCGGCCGTCCGGTAACCGGCCGGGCGGGTGGCGGTGCCGCACTGGGCGGCGTACGCCACGGCCCGGCCCTCGCGCAGCCCGAATCCGCACAGCATCCCGGGATCCGTGCCGCCCGCCCGGTCCCCGGAGAGGGGCAGGCGGAGGCTGAAGTACGCGTTCAGGTAGGCCTCGGCGCGCGGGCGGTCCGGGTGGCGGGCCTGCCGTACGGCGTCCCAGCCGGTCGCCGGCGGCGCGGCCTCGCGTACGCCGCCCAGCGCGGCCGGGGGCTCCACGGGCCCGGCGGGCCGGGGCGCGGCGAGGACGCGGAGCCAGTCGGTGACGGTGGCGGCGAGTTCCGCCGGGGGGACGACGGCGTCCACATGGCCCGAGGCGTACTGCCCCTCCGCGCAGTACGCCGCCGGATCCGCGTCCACGGGCCGCACCCGGGACCCGGCGAAGCCGACCTGTGCTCCGGTGAGCGCGAGGATCACGTCCGCCCCGGCGCCGAGGGTGGCCCAGCCGCCACCGGTGGTGGGGTCGCGCAGGACGGCGATCTGGGGGAGCCCGGCGGCGCGGGTCAGGACGCACTGGCGGGCCACGCGCTGCAGCTGGGTCAGCGCCGGCATCCCCTCCTGCATGCGGGAGCCGCCGGTGGCGATGAGGGAGAGGAGAGGGAGGCGGTGCTCGCGGGCGTGGGTGTAGGCGGCTTCGAGCCGGTCTCCGGTGCGCTCGCCCAGCGAACCGCCGAGGAAGCCGAACTCGAAGGAGATGACGGTGGCTTCGTGGCCGCCGATCAGGGCCGTGCCGGTGACGACGGACTCCTGCTCGCCGGTTCGCGCGGCGGCGCGGGCGCGGGAGTCGTCGTAGCCGGTCCAGGCCAGGGGGCCGTTCAGGGGCGACTCCCGGGGCGGGACGGGGAGTTCGGAGAAACTGCCGGGGTCGGCCACGGAGGCGATGGCCGCGCGGGCCGAGAGGCGGGTCGTCGTCACGGGGTCACCCTAGGGGGTGGGGGTGACGGGGATCCTGGCCGACCGGGAGCCGCCCCCCGAACCGGGGCTCCGCCCGCGGCCCGTGGTCCGACCCGCGGCCCGGGGCTCCGCCCCGGGCGCGCGCCTTACACGTCGGCCGGGCCGGAGGATCGGGGCTCCGCCCCGGAGCGCGCGTCTCCCACGTCGGCGGGGCCGGAGGATCCGGGCTCCGTCCTCGGACGCCGGCGGGGCCGGTGCGCCGGTCTTCGCCTCAGGGGCTTGAGAGCGCCGACTCCCACGTCGTCGTCGTGCCCCGGGTGCCCGACTCCGTGCGGCCGTCGTCCGTCACCGTCAGGCGGACGCGGGACGGGACGGCGTCCACCTCCACCTCGATGGAGGTGACCTCGCTGCGCCGGTGCGCCGCGGCCAGGGCGCCGCGCAGGGCCGTGAGGAGGTCGCCCGCCACCGGATCCGGGACCAGGGCGTCCACCGCGCCCGTGAAGCGCACCGACGGCGGGAAGCCGAGGAGGACCGCCGCCCCGTCCGTCTCGCGCAGGACCCGGCCCCGGAACGTCGTCGGGGCGTCGGTCGGCGGCTGCTGGAGGGCGAAGATGGCCGTGCGGACCTCCTGGATGGTGGAGTCCAGCTCGTCCACGGCGCGGCTGAGTTCCTCGCCGACCGTGTCTCCGGACGGCGCGTTCGAGGAGCGGCGCCGGGTGCTCTCCAGCATCATCTCCGTCGCGAACAGCCGCTGGACCACGAGGTCGTGCAGGTCCCGCGCGATCCGGTCGCGGTCCTCGTACACGGCCAGCTGCTCCCGGTCGTGCTGCGCGTCCGCCAGTACGAGGGCCAGCGCGGCCTGGGAGGCGAACTGCGAGGCCAGCAGCCGGTCCACCGCGTCGTACGCGGGACCGCCCCGGGCGCGCGGCAGGGCCAGGGTGCCGATCAGCTGGCCGCCGCTCTGGAGCGGGAGCATCATGCTGGGGCCGAACCGTTCGCGGACGCGGGTGGTCATCCGCGGGTCCGTCGCCGAGTCCTCGATGAAGACTGGCTCGCCGCCGAGGAGTTGCTCCAGTACGGCGGAACCCGGCGCGATGGCGGTGCCGACGAGGTCGCCGGGGTCGCCGTGCGTGGAGGCGGCGACGATCTCCATGCCGCCCTCGGAGGTCGGCTGGAGCACCACCCCGGCCGACGCGTCCGCGAGGAGCCGGGCCCGTTCGGCCACGCACATCAGCGCGTCCGCCGCCGGGCGGCCGGCCAGCAGGGCCGTGGTCACGGCGGCGGCGCCCTCGATCCAGCGCTCCCGGCGGCGCGCGGTCTCGTACAGCCGGGCGTTGCCGATCGCTATGCCCGCCTGCGCGGCCAGGACGCGCAGCAGGGCGAGGTCCTCGTCGGTGAAGGGACCGCCGCCCCGCTTCTCGGTGAGGTAGAGATTGCCGAAGACGTCGGTCTGCACACGGATCGGGACGCCGAGGAAGGTGTGCATGGGCGGGTGGCCCGGGGGAAAGCCGGCCGACCGGGGGTCCGTCGTGAGGTCGTCCAGCAGGAGCGGGCGCGGGTCGCCGATGAGGGCCCCAAGCAGGCCGGAGCGTCCGTCGGGCAGGCGCGGGACCGCGGCGCGTTCCGCCTCGGTCATCCCGGCCGTGAACAGTTCGGTCAGCCGGACGCGCTCGGGGTCGACGACCCCGAGCGCCCCGTACCGGGCCGCGCACAGCTCGGTCGCCGAGTCCACGATGTGCTGGAGGGTGGCGTGCAGTTCCAGCTCGGAGCCGACGCTGAGCACCGCCTCCAGCAGCACCGGGAGGCTTGCCTGCTCCTGTACGGGATGGTGCTCCTGTGGGGGATCCTGCTCCTGTACGGGATGGTGCTCCTGTCCGGCATGCTGTTCCCGCCCTGCATCCGGTGCGGGCTCCGGCGCGCCGGTGTGCGTCATTCGGCCAACGGGTTGAGAACCATCGGGGCGATCTTCCCTTCGAGCATCGCGCCGAGACCGAGCACGGCGCACACGTCCGGCCGTTCCGCGATGGCGACGGGCATACCGGTGGCGTCACGCAGCATCTGGTCCAGGCCCGGCAGCAGGGCGCTGCCGCCCACCATCATGATCCCCTTGTCCGTCAGGTCCGCGACCAGGTCCGGCGGGCAGTCCCGCAGCACCTTGCCGATGCCGTCGAGGACGGCGGTCAGCGGGGTGTGGATGGCGTCCCGTACGGCCGCGGTGTCCACGTGGACGGAGCGGGCCAGTCCGGTGGCCACGTCACGGCCGTGGATCAGGGTGGAGGCCGGACCCTCGGCGGTGATGCCGTTGCCGTGCAGGGCCACCTGGAGCGGCCGGACGGCCTGGCTGGGCAGCATCAGCTCGTGTGCGTGCCGCAGGTGCTGCACGACCGCGTGGTCGATGGCCTCGCCGCCGACGGGGATCCGCACGGCGGTGACGATGGAGCCGAGGGAGAGGACGGCCACCTGGGTGGCCGCGGCCCCGCACACCATGATCATGGTTGCGGTCGGCTGCTCCACGGGCAGTCCGCAGCCGACGGCCGCCGCGATCAGGGTGTCGACGAGTTCGACCCGGCGGGCGCCGAGCCCGACGAGGGTCTCGACGGTCGCCCGCTGGGCCAGCGGGTCGGCGTCGTGCGGGGTGCAGGCGGCGGCCCGGAGCCGGGGCTTGCGGCGCAGGGCCCGCCGCAGCTTCTCCCCGAGCAGGTGGCGCAGCATCCGCTGGGCCATCTCGATGTCGACGACGGTGCCGCCGGAGACGGGGCGTACGACGCGGATGTAGTCGGGCGTGCGGCCGGTCATCCGTTCGGCGAAGGTGCCGACGGCGATGAGTGCACCGGTCCGCGTGTTCACCGCGGCGACGCTGGGCTCGTCTACGACCAGGCCGGCGCCCTTGACGTAGACACGGGTCCTGGCCGCGCCCAGGTCGACGGCCACGTGGCAGCGGCACAACTGCTCAAGACTGACGGTCACGGCAGATCCTCCGAGAGCGCTGGCGCAAGAAGACCGGCGGAATGCCGGTCGCTTTTTCATATCTTCTCGGGCCTATGGGGTGAACCGCCCGTTGTGATGCTCCGGCCGGGGGTGCCCCGCGGCTGCATGGGGGTGGATTTCTGTACCGACAGGCAGCACGATGCCCGCACCGCACGCGCTACTGGCGCGTAACAAGGTAAAGGGGACTCGATGCTGACGGCCCGCCAGCGACTGACGGCACTCCTGACGCTCTGCCTGGCGCTGTGGGCGCCCTTCCCGGCCCATGCCGCCGACCGGGTGACGAAGGCGGGCTCTGACCAGGCGCCAACGCGCAATCCAGTGGTCTTCGTACACGGTTACAACGCCGACCCGGGCGTCTGGGGGTCCCTGCGCGAGAACCTGCTCGCCGCCGGGTACGCCGACTCGGAGCTCTTCTCGTGGGGTTACGACAGCCACCAGTCGGTCAACGAAATCCTGGCCGGGCGGCTCGGCGCCTACGTCGAACAGGTGCGCCAGCGGACCGGCGCCGCCAAGGTCGATGTCGTCACGCACTCCTTCGGCTCGCTCGTCAGCCGCTGGTACGTGAAATTCGGCGGCGGCGCGGCGACCGTGGACCACTGGGTCTCGCTCGCCGGACCCAACCGCGGCACTTCCACCGCCTGGGCCTGCGCCCTGTGGGACCAGGCGTGCCGGGACATGACCCCCGGTTCGTACGTGGTGAAGAACCTGAACAGCGGGGACGAGACCCCGGGCGCGGTGAAGTACGCGACCTTCTGGTCGAACTGCGACGAGGTCGTCAACCCTGACGACAGCGTCCCGCTCACCGGAGCGGCCAACACGCCGGCCGGCTGCCTGAAACACAACGACCTGCTGTTCGACGACGCCACCTCGGCGGGCGTACGGGCCTTCCTCGCCACCTAGATCCAGATCCCGTCCGCGAGGCCCCGCCCGCCCGGAGCCTCCTCGACCGAGACCCGCTGGAGCAGCCCGTACGTGAACTCCGCCACGCACGCCAGCCCCCGCGCGGCGAACGCGAGGCGCCAGCGCGTCGGCGCGGTGCCCTCCATCGGCCGGACCGGGGCGAAGGCCCGCGCCACCTCGTCCACCGTGGCCGACCAGGGCCGCAGATCGTCCGGCGACTCCAGTACGGGCCCCCGCGCGCCCGGGGCCCGTACCAGCCACTCGTTCCACACCGCCCCGTCCGGCGCGGCCAGCACCTCGAAGCGCAGGTCCGGCCAGAGCGGCACCGGCCACAGCAGCGCCTCGCACTCCAGGTCGCCGATCCGGCGGCGCTCGGCCGACTCCGGCGGGCCGAGCACCGAGCGGTACCGGGCCAGGGCACCGCGGGACTTGGGGGAGCGGACCATGGCCTGCCAGCGCTTGTTGGCCTCACGCTGCTCCGCGAGCGAGGCACCCAGCCGCCGTCGGGCCTCCTCGGCCAGGTCCGGCTGGAAATCTGCCATCCGGCGCAGCAGTACCAGCTGGAAGGCGCCCGGCCCGAAGGTTCCCGGGCGCGGCGTCGGGGTCGGGTTCGCTGTCATGCGGGCCACGATTCCACACAGGATCCTTACCTTCTCGGGATACGGATGTTGCCCGGGACCGCGTAGCCTGCGGGCGCCATGAACTACTGCCACGCCTGCCGGAGGCACCTCAACGGCGCACTGGCGTGCGCCGGGTGCGGAACACCGGCCGAGTACCTGATACCCGTCGCGCCCGCTGCCGGGTCCGCCGCCGGGCCCGGCGCGCAGCCCGGCTCCGCGCCGCAGCCGGCGGCGCAACCCGCCGCGCTGGCCGAGGTGTTCGCCGACTCGCTCGTCGTGCTGTCCGCGCCGAACCAGAGTGGCGGCAGGGCCGCTTCGCGCCGCCGCGCCGCGACGCACCGCGGGCCCCGCCGGACCGTGATGACCATCGGGCTCGGACTGCTGCTCGCGGCCGGCGGGTCGCTGGCCATGGCCCGGATCGTGACCGACGGGGAGCGCACCGACCGGGCCACCACGGTCGTGCTGACGGACGACGCCGAGCAGGACCGGGCCGTTCCGGCGCCGGATGCCTCGAAGACCGGCGCGCCTTCCGGCAAGGCGTCCGGGAAGGGCTCCGCGACCGCGAAGGCCACCGGTGGCGCCACGAAGTCGGCCGGGCCCGCGGCGTCTTCCGGCGCGGCGACGGAGCCCGCACCGAGCGAGTCCGCCTCCGCCTCCGCGACGGCGGGGCCGACGCCCGGTCCCTCCGGCACGCAGGGCACCGTAAAACCGACGGCATCGGCGACGCAGCCCACACCGGGCGGCTCCGGCACCGCGAAGCCGCCCGCCAGTCCCACGCCCTCTCCGACGCCGACCCCGACCCCGACGAAGCCGTCGTGCTGGTGGATCTTCTGCTGAGAACGGGGCAGGTCAGCCCAGCATCCGCTTGAGCAGGTCGCGCAGCACCGCCCGCTCGGCCGTGGTCAGTCCGGCCAGCGGCTCGCGCGCGAAGTCCAGCGACTCCCGCAGCCGGTCCGCGGTCTGCAGCCCCTCCTCGGTGGGGGCGGCCAGCTTGACCCGGCGGTCGGTGGGGTCAGGGCGGCGCTCGACCAGGCCGCGCGTCTCCAGCCGGTCGATGATGCCGGTGATGTTCGAGGGCTCGCACTTCAGCTTCTGCGCGATGCGGCGCATCGGCAGCGGCTCCAGCGAAAGCAGTCCGAGGATGCGCGCCTGCGCGCCGGTGAGCTGGTGGCGGGCGGCGGCGTGCTCGTACTCCTCGTGGTAGCGGGCCACGACGTCGCCGATGAGCTCGACGACCTCAAGGGTCAGGGGGTCTGCGCGACGGCTGGGCATGGATCCAGCGTACCCATTTACTTGACAACATGAAATATCCAGGCGCATGGTTGTTTCACCTAGTGAAGCACTTTCCCGTGAAGCACTGTTCTCGTCATCAGGAGCGCCGCATGTCTGAGATCCCCGCCGTCAGCCGCGAGTGGCACCTCGTCCGCCGCCCGCAGGGCTGGCCCGTCGCCGAGGACTTCGCCCTGCGCGAGGTGCCCGTGACCGAGCCCGCGCCCGGCCGGATCCTGGTCCGCAACCTCCACATGTCCGTGGACCCGTACATGCGCGGCCGGATGAACGACGTGAAGTCGTACGTCCCGCCGTTCCAGCTGGACAAGCCGATGGACGGCGGCGCGGTCGGCGAGGTGGTCGCCTCCGCCGCCGAGGGCATAGCGGTCGGCGACCACGTCCTGCACGGCCTGGGCTGGCGCGAGTACGCGGACGTGGACGCGCGGCACGCCACCAAGGTGGACGGCTCGCTCGCCCCGCTCTCCGCCTACCTCGGCGTGCTGGGCATGCCGGGCCTGACCGCCTACGCCGGGCTCTTGGAGGTCGCCTCCTTCAGGGAGGGCGACTCCGTCTTCGTCTCCGGCGCGGCCGGCGCGGTCGGCAGCCTCGTCGGCCAGTTCGCGAAGCTCAAGGGCGCGTCCCAGGTGATCGGCTCCGCCGGCTCGGACGAGAAGGTGACACTGCTCACGGAGAAGTACGGTTTCGACTCCGCCTTCAACTACAAGAACGGTCCCGTCGGCGAGCAGCTGAAGGCAGCCGCCCCCGAGGGCATCGACGTCTACTTCGACAATGTGGGCGGGGACCACCTGGAGGCCGCCATCTCCTCCCTGAAGGTGCACGGCCGGGCCACCCTGTGCGGCGCGATAGCCCAGTACAACGCCACTGAGCCCACCCCCGGTCCGCGCAACCTGGTGCAGGTCATCGGCAAGCGGCTGCGTCTGCAGGGCGTGCTCGTCAGCGACCACACGGCGCTCCAGCCGCAGTTCGTCCAGGACGTGGCCGGCTGGCTGCGCTCCGGCGAGCTGCGGTACGACGAGACGGTCGTCGAGGGCGTCGAGAACGCGACCTCCGCCTTCCTCGGCCTGCTGCGCGGCGAGAACACCGGAAAGATGATCGTTTCTTTCACCGGTTAGGCTCACTCCACACCGCCGTGGTCGTGGGCGCGAGCCGCGGCGATTCACCAGGAGGATCTTCTTACATGTCCATCCAGCAGTCCGATGTCGTCTACACCGCTGTCGCCACCGCCGAGAACGGCCGTGACGGTCGCGTCGCCACCAACGACGGCCAGCTCGACGTCGTCGTGAACCCGCCGAAGGAGATGGGCGGCAGCGGCGCCGGCACCAACCCGGAGCAGCTGTTCGCCGCCGGTTACAGCGCCTGCTTCCAGGGGGCGCTCGGCGTCGTCGCCCGCAACGAGAAGGCCGACATCACCGGCGCCACCGTCACCGCCGAGGTGGGCATCGGCAAGAACGACGACGGTTTCGGCCTCATCGTCAAGATCTCCGCCTCGATCCCGACCGTGGACGCGGCCACCGCCAAGGACCTCCTCGAGAAGGCCCACCAGGTCTGCCCGTACTCCAAGGCCACCGCCGGCAACATCACCGTCGAGCTCGCCGTCTGATCCAGCGGATCCCGCTGAATCGGCTCACGCCCGCCGAAGGCCGCACCCCGGATCCGGGGTGCGGCCTTCGCCGTAAGCTGTGCCCATGCGTGATCTTGCGGGAGGTTTCCGGTATCTGCTGGCCGGTCAGCGATGGGTGTTCGGGCACGGCCGGTGGCTGGGCTTCGGGCTGCTGCCCGGACTGGTGTCGTTCGTGCTCTACGCCGGCGCCCTGATCGGGCTCGGCTACGGCGCCGACGACCTGATCGCGTGGGTCACCCCCTTCGCCGACGGCTGGTCCTCGCCGTGGCTCGGGCTCTTCCGCGGCTTCCTGACCGCCCTCGTCTTCTGCCTCGGGCTCTTCCTCGCGGTGATCACCTTCACCGCCGTGACCCTGCTGATCGGCCAGCCGTTCTACGAGTCCCTCTCCGAGCAGGTCGACCGCAGCGAGGGCGGCGACGTCCCCGAGTCCGGGCTCCCGCTCTGGCGAGAGCTGTGGATCTCCGCGCGGGACAGCGTGAGGGTGCTCGGCCGGGTGCTGCTGTACGGGATCCTGCTCTTCGCCATGGGCTTCATCCCGGTGATCGGGCAGACCGTGGTCCCCGTGCTCGGGTTCTGTGTCTCCGGATACTTCCTGACCCAGGAGCTCACCGCGGTCGCCCTCCAGCGGCGCAAGGTGGACCTGGCCGAGCGGCTGGTGCTGCTGCGCTCGCGCCGGATGCTGGTGCTCGGCTTCGGGGTCCCGCTGGTGCTGGCGTTCCTGGTGCCAATGGTCGCGGTGTTCCTGATGCCGGGCGCGGTGGCGGGGGCCACGCTGATGGCGCGGGACCTCCTGGGCGGTTCCGCGCCGGAGGAGCAGGCGGACCGGGGTCACCGGGAAGCGGCCCCTCCCACCCCCGGCTTCGGCCCCCCTCCGGGGCGCTGAGCCTGCCGCACCGACCGGTCGTCAGGCGGGTCTCCCGTGCCCGCCTGATCCGTATCTCCTGATCCGTATCTCCGGGGCCGCACCTTCGGGGCCGCACCTCCGGGTCCGGCCGGCGCCGGGCCGGCAGGCCGGGCAGCGATGCCGGCCCGTTCTCACCGCCCGGCTCGCAGCAGCGCGATCGCGGATGCCGTGTCCTCGCCGCCGTGGGCCGCCGGGTCGGCGGCCAGCCGGCGCCGCATCAGTTCCAGGTACGGCGAGATCAGCTCCGCGCTGACCCCCTGCTCCTCCGCGGTGCGCGTCAGGGTGCCGGTGGCCGCGACCTGCATGGCCAGGCTGGACACCACTGCGGTGGTGAAGTCCCCCGAGGTCAGCCGCTCGGCGGTGGTGCCCACGAAGAAGCCCATCGCGCCCAGCCACTCGGACAGCAGCGGGGACAGGTTCTTGGGGGAGATGTCCTCGCCCTCGATCAGCGCGTAGGCGTGCGAGATCCCGGCGAACAGCCCGTACATCGCGCTCAGCAGGGCCACGTCGTGCAGGGCGGCGTGACCGGGGTTCTCGCCGACGAAGCGTGCCCCGACGGGGACCTCCAGGGTCGTCCGGTGGGTGTCGAACAGGGCGCGGGAGCCGCTGTAGAAGACGTAGCCCCCGGCCTCCGGCACCCCGATCATCGTCGGCGTGGCCATGATCCCGGCGTCCACGAACCGGGCTCCGCGCTCCTTGGCCCAGGCGGCGCGCGCCCGGCCCTCGGCGGGTGTACCGGTGGTGAGGTTGACCAGGTCCTTGCCGGTCAGGTCCACGCCGTCCAGCGTGGAGCTGATGCTCCGGTCGTCCAGCAGACACAGCACGACGAGCCCGCTCGCGGCCACCGCCTCGGCAGGGTTCGCGGCGGCGACGGCCCCCTCCGCGGCCAGTGCCCCGGCCTTGGCGGCGGTGCGGTTCCAGACGGTGAGGGGGTGCCCGGCGGCGAGCCAG
Organism: Streptomyces sp. NPDC003038; assembly: GCF_040611115.1. Lineage (NCBI taxonomy): Bacteria > Bacillati > Actinomycetota > Actinomycetes > Kitasatosporales > Streptomycetaceae > Streptomyces > Streptomyces sp. NPDC003038. The sequence goes on along the minus strand of NZ_JBEXNN010000001.1, from coordinate 215,379 downwards.
GTGCGGGCGAGGGCGGTGCCCATGGCGCCGAGTCCGAGGAGGGTGACGGGGGTGAGCGAGGAGTTGAGCTGGTTCTGAGTCGTGTTGTCGGTCATGACGTTTAGCCTGGTGGCAGGTTGTGCGGTGCTCAAGTACGCACTTTGGAGTGGGCGCTTACCCCGAGGTGAGCGAGCAGGTGGGGAGGGTGCGCGATGGCGGTGACGCGAAGGCCCGGTGCGGACCACTGCGGGATAGCCGCGGCGATGTCCGTGATCGACGGCAAGTGGAAGGTGTCGCTCCTGTGGGAGCTGGAACAATGCCCGCGCCGTTTCGGTGAACTGCGCCGACTGGTTCCGGGGGTCTCCGAGAAGGTGCTCTCCGCCCAGCTGCGCGAACTGGAGACGGACGGCATCGTCCACCGCCAGGTCTACGACGAGGTCCCGCCCCGCGTCGAGTACTCCCTGACACCCCTGGGCCAAGGCCTCAACGAGGCTCTGGAGTCCCTGGGCGCGTGGGGCACCAAGCACCTCCTGCCCGATTCCGCCTGACCGACTCCGACCGACGACCCCGCCCGTCCCGTCGTCGCCCCACGGGCGCGGCGGCGGAAACCATTCCGCGCGCCCGCTCGTCCTGCATTCTGGAAGGGCACGCACAGCGCGCGGGGAGCCCGTCCCGCGCCCGGGCTTCGGAGGTGGCCGGATGGCCGTACAGCCGTGGGGGCAGCATCCGCAGCAGCAGCCGTACGGGCAGCCGTGGCAGCCCGCGCACACCCCGCAGTCCGCGATGCGTGCCTCGAACGCCGACCGCGACCGGACGGTCGACGTGCTGAAGGCGGCCTACGCGGAGGGCCGGCTCTCCGCCGAGGAGTACGGGCAGCGGTTCGACGCGGTGTACGAGGCGCAGACGTACGGCCAGCTCGGCCGGCTCGTCGCGGACCTTCCGTCCGGGCCGTTGGTGGCTCCCTTCGGCGCCCCGGTGCCGGTGGTGCCGCCGTCCTACGCACCGCCGTCCTACGCACCGCAGTCCTACGGATCTCAGTCTTTCGCGGCGCCCTTCTTCGGGCCGCCGCCCCAGGCGCGCCCGGTCAACGGGCCGGCGGTCGCCTCGCTCGTGCTCGGTGTGCTGTGCCTGCCGACGCTCGGCGCGACGGCCCTGCCCGCCGTGGTCACCGGACATGTCGCCAAGGCGCAGATCCGTGCCCGCGGAGACGAGGGCGACGGGATGGCGAGCACCGGCCTGGTGCTCGGCTGGCTGTCGGTGGGCGGCTGGGCCCTGCTCTTCGTGCTGGCCGTGCTGCTCGGCTCCTGACGCCTCCCGCACACGGAGCGTGATCGAATTCCGTGCCTCCGCTTACCCAGGGCGGCCCGATAGTATGCACGGCAACACGTGCCAAGGCTGTCTCTCACTGCCCTTGAGTTCGCCCTGGCCCGGAGCTTCGGTGGCGGGGCCCGGAGCCGGGCAGCGGCTTGCCGACGCACGATCCGGCCCTCATCGCAGGGGACCGACCAGCAGTAGGGACATCGCAGTGACAGTCAGTACCGAGGGGGCGGTCGCCGTGCTGCCCGCGAGTGGACCGGCCGCGCCCGCCCGGCCGGAATCGGCCCTGCGGCGCGCACCCCGCGCCCGCGGTGGGCTGCTGCTGCTGGAGGCCGCCGTGGCCTTCGCCGCGGCGCTCGTCCTCCCGCTGCTGGCCCGCGGCTTCAAGCTCAACCCCCTGAACCGGATCGCGCAGGTCAGCGGCCTCGCCGCGATCCAGCTGCGGTTCGCCCTGATCGGCCTGCTGCTCGTCGCCGCCGTGGTGCTGGCGATGCGGCTGCGTCGCGGCCGGCACTTCGACCTGGCCGCCCGGCTGGCCAGCGCCGGTATCGCCGGTCTGGCCAGTGGGTTCGTCGCCGCCGGCGCGGTCGTCGCGCTCCTTGGCACCCCGTGGCCGATGTTCGGCCTCAACGGCGACAGCGGCCGCATCGTCGAGTGGGCCCACGCGGTCGCCAACGGGCAGCCGTCGGGCTCGCCGGTCTATCCGCCGCTGCCCCTCCAGACCCTCGGCTACTACGCCGAGTGGTTCCGGGGCGGCAACACCGCGTACGCCTTCAAGGACCTCCAGATCCTCGGCGCCGCCGCCTTCGGACCGCTGGTCTACCTCGCCTGGCGGCTGCTGCTCAGCCCGGTCCGGGCGCTCGCCTTCGGCGTGGCGCCGGCCTTCGCACTGATCGACCCCTACAAGCCGTACAGCCAGACGGTGCTCGTACTGCTGGTGCCGGTGCTGGTGGCGATGGTGGTGGCGCTGCGCCGCAGCGGTACCGAGGCCTGGCGGCCCCTGCTGCTCAAGGGCGCCGGCTTCGGCGTGCTGCTCGGCGTGCTCTTCCTGACCTACTCGGGCTGGTTCCTGTGGAGTGCGGCGGGTGTGCTGTTCGCCGCGCTGCTGTACTTCCCGTGGCGGACCGGCCGGCTCAAGGGCGCGGCCTTCATGGGCGTCACCCTGGCGGCCTTCCTCGTGGTGGCCGGGCGCTACCTGATGGTCATGCTGACCGAGGGCCAGACCACCAAGGACTACAACTTCCGCTTCGACAACTTCACCGACCCGGCGTACTACCTGATGTGGCGCACCGACATGCCCGGCAAGACGGGCGACTGGCCGCTGCCCGGCGAGTACGGCGGTGTCGGACTGTTCGCGCTGGTCACGTTCGTCTGCCTGGGCGCGGCGATCTGGCTGGGCATCCGCAAGCCGCTGGTGGTCACCATCGCCGCCATGTTCATCAGCGCGTGGGTGATGCGGATGTACATCGCCTCGCACATGTACGAGACGCAGACCGTCCAGCTGTACACCCGCACCAACAACCAGCTGCTCTACTGCGGCCTGATCCTGTGCGCGCTGATCGCCCACCTGGTCTCGCTGCGGATGGCCGGGCGCCGGACCGACACCGCCGAGGACGCGGCCGGCTCGGAGCCCCGCCTCCCGGCCGGCTCCCAGGGCGGCGGCCCGGGCGCCCCCGGTCTCCCGAACCTCCCGACTCTCCCGGGCCTCCCGGGCCGTGAGGCGGCGGTGATCGGAACCCTGTGCGCCCTGCTGCTGCTGCTCGGCACCGTCTCCTCCTCGATGTCCGACCGCTACATGCCCGCCCAGGACGGCACCTACCGGATCCTGCCCTGGGTCTCGCACACCATCACCGAGCTGGACGGCAGTTGCCCGAAGTTCGCCCCCGGAGGCACCTGCTCCAAGGACGGCGACCAGACCTGGCTGAGCTTCATCCGATGACCAGAGGGAACAGATGATCTCCGCACTGACGCGGCTGGCCGACTGGTCGGCCAGGACCCCCAAGCGGCTCTGGCTGGTCGCTTTCGCCCTCTTCTTCACGCTCGCGGGCTCCTGGTCCGCCGCCACCCCGCTCGGCGGTTCCCCGGACGAGCACGCGCACTTCATCCGCGCCGCGGCCGTCGCCCGGGGCCAGATCAACGGACCCGAGGTGATGGTCCCGCACGTGGTGGCGGGCATCGAGGGCCACTTCGCCGAGACCGGGGTGCGGCTGCCGCAGTGGTACGAGCAGCTCCCCCGGCTGCACGAGTGCTACGCCTGGCACGAGGACGAGCCCGCCTCCTGCGCCCCCTCGATCGGGACCGCCGAGAAGACCGTCCAGGTCACCACCGCCGCGGGCCGCTACCACCCGGCCTACTACCTGGCGACCGGCTGGCCGAGCCTGCTCGTCGACGGCCCCAAGGGGCTGTACCTGATGCGCCTGATGTCGGCGCTGCTCTGCTCCGCCCTGCTGGCCAGCGCCGTGGTCACGGCCGCCGAGTGGCGGCGCCGGTCGGTCGCGATGCTGGGCGTCCTCGCCGCGGCCACGCCGATGGCCCTGTACATGGCCGGCATGGTCAACCCCAGCGGTGGCGAGATCGCCGCCGGGATCCTGGTGTGGACGGCGCTGCTGTCGATCACGATGTCGCCCGACCCCCGGCTGCTGAACCGCCGGCTGGCCCGGCTGGGCATCGGCGGGCTGGTGCTCATCAACATCCGCCCGCTCGGACTGATCTGGTTCGCCGGGGCGCTGGTCTTCGGCCTGCTGCTGACGCGTCAGCGCGGGCTGCTCGGTTCGGTGCTGCGCCGCAAGGCCCTCTGGCTCTGGACGGGCCTGCTGGGCGCAGCGGCGGCCGGTGCGCTGCTCTGGGCGTCCCGGCACCCGGACAACTCGGTGATCAACACGCCTGCGTCGCTGACGGCCAAGGTGGCCGCCAGGCAGACCCTCGGCAATACCGACACCTACATCAAGCAGATGCTGGGCTACTTCGGCTGGCTGGACACGCCCGCGCCCGCCTTCACCTGGCTGGTCTGGCTGGGTGCGATCGCGACGCTCGTCGCGCTGGCGCTGGCCTACGGCCGGGGGCGCGAGGCGCTGGCGGTGTTCGGCATGCTGGCGGGCATCGTGTTGCTGCCGGTGATCGCACAGGCCTCGCAGGCGGAGAAGATCGGCATGGTGTGGCAGGGCCGCTACCTGCTGCCGCTCGCCGTGGGCCTGCCCCTGATGGCGGTCCTGATCAGCGCGAGCCGGGCGCCCGACCGGGGCTTCCCCTGGCGCCGGCTGGCCGGCTTCACCGTCGCCGGCCTCGCGCTGGCGAACGCGGCGGCCTTCTTCTGGACGCTGCGGCGCTTCGCGGTCGGCACCTCCGGTGCCTGGGTGCCGACGTCGGCGCACTGGGCCCCTCCCGGCGGCTGGGTCCTGTGGACCGGCGTCTACACGCTGGCCGCGCTCGCCCTGATCCTGCCGGCGTTGATGTCGGACCGGACCCCCGCGGCCGTGGACGGCGGGCGCCTCGACGATCCCCGCTCCGGACGCCGTTCGCGGGTGCCCGAGCCGGTCTGACCGGCGGCCCGACCGGCCGGTCCAGCCGGTCGGCTGGACCGGCAGCCGGCCGGTCCGGCCAAGCCGCCATGACCCGCCCGCCTGAGGGCTGAGGGACCCGTCCCCCGGTGCCGGCCCACGGACCGGGACCGGACCCCTCAGCCGCCGACCTCCGCCGTCACCACGCCGGGCGTACGGTCGTCCGCCTCGGCCAGCAGCGCCCCGTCCGGAGCCCATACCGCAGCCCGCCCGCAGCCGGTCCACGGCCCGGCCGGGCCGACGTGGTTGGCCAGCACCACGTACAGGCCGTGCTGCTTGGCCATTCCCGGGTACACCGTGGCCCGTTCGCCGATCCCGTCGCCCGTCCCGTACAGGGAGCTCGCCAGGTGGACCCGGCAGCCGTCCGCCGCGGCCCGGCCCGGCAGCTCGGGGAAGTGGTTGTCGTAACACACGCCCAAGGAGAAGCGGATCCCGCCGAGTTCGAAGCGCCCGTCGCTCACGCCGGGTGCGAAGGCGCCCTGCTCGTGCCGGTAGAGGTGCTGCTTGGCGTACGTCGTCACGTGCGTGCCGTCCGCCCCGTAGACCAGGGTCGCGATGGCGGGGAGCGGCCCGCCGGTGGCCAGCGCGACATTGACCGCGGTGGCGATGCCGGTGGAGCGCAGGGGGTCCAGGCGCGCGTCCTCGGCGTCCACCCAGAGCCCGGGGCCGGCGGCCAGCGCCTCCAGCTCGTATCCGGTGAGCGTGAACTCGGGGAACACCACGAGTTCGGCGCCCTCGGCGCGGGCCCGCGCGGCGAGCGCGACGGCCTGCGCGGTGTTGGCGGCCACGTCGGCCGGGACACAGGTCAACTGGGCTGCGGCGATCTTCACCGGGCCAGCATGCCACCAGCATGCCATTGGGCCCGCTGCCTCCCGCGCCCGGGTGATCAACCCCGCAGCAGCGTCAGGAACGAGCGGAAAGCGGCCGGCATGTCCACCGCCTCGGGGGCGAGGAGCCACTGGTACTGGAGGCCGTCCATGACCGCCGTCAGCAGCGGGGCGGCCTGCTCAGGGGTGAGGCCGGAGGGCAGGCGGTCGCCGAATTCGGCGCGCAGGACCGCCGCCATCTCCGAGCGGACCTGGGCGTAGCGCTCGGTGAAGAACTCCCGCGCCGGGTGTCCGTCGGTGACGCTCTCGCCCAGCAGCGCCGAGAAGGTCTGCACGATGCCGGGGCGCATGGCGTTGTAGTCCACCAGCGAGGCCAGCAGGTCCAGGCGCCAGGAGTCGGCCGCTGCGCGCGAGCCGCCACCGGTGTCCCAGCGGTCGCGCTCCTCCAGTACCGCGACCAGGAGTGCCTCCTTGGTCGGGAAGTAGTGCATCAGCCCCTGCTGGGTCAGGCCCACGCGCTCGGCGACCGCGCTCAGGGACGCACCCCGGTAGCCGCGCTCCGCGATCACCTCGACCGCCGCGCGGAGGATCTCCCCGCGCCGCTCCTCGCTCCTCGCCCTGGTCATCGCCCCGGCTCCCCTTCCGTCCACACCTGCCAGCAGGACCGTACGCCATGGAAATATCACGAACAAATAACGAAACCTACCGTTCAACAGGCAATGGGTCCACGATGGGGGCACCGGCCCGGCGCGACCGCGCCGCCGTCACCGCACGCACCGCAATCGACGAGGAGGCACGGCCGTGACCGATGCCGAACAGACCCGCAGGGACGCCGTAGAGGCGGCGCTCAGCGCCCTGGATCTCGACACCAAGGCACGCCTGCTGGCGGGCCAGGACATGTGGTCGCTGCCCGCCGTCCCCGAGATCGGCCTGCGGTCCCTGGTCATGTCCGACGGCCCCATCGGCGTCCGCGGCGTGCGCTGGACCGCCGACGACCCCTCCATCGCGCTGCCGTCGCCCACCGCGCTCGCCGCCGCCTGGGATCCCGCGCTGGCCCGCCGCGCGGGCCGGCTCCTCGCCCAGGAGGCCCGCCGCAAGGGCGTGCACGTCCTCCTCGCGCCGACCGTCAACCTGCACCGCTCCCCGCTCGGGGGACGGCACTTCGAGTGCTACTCCGAGGACCCGTACCTCACCGGCGCCATCGGCAGCGGCTATGTGAACGGAGTCCAGGACGGCGGCGTCGGCACCACCGTCAAGCACTTCGTCGGCAACGACGCCGAGACCGAGCGGTTCACCGTCGACAACGCCATCGCCCCGCGCCCGCTGCGCGAGCTGTACCTGGCGCCCTTCGAGGCCATCGTCGCGGGCGCCCGCCCCTGGGGCGTCATGACGGCCTACAACCAGGTCAACGGCACGACCATGACCGAGCACCACCACCTCGTGAACGAGGTCCTGCGCGGCGAATGGGGCTTCGACGGATTCAACGTCTCCGACTGGATGGCGGCCCGCTCCACCACCGCGGACATCGAAGGCGGCCTCGACGTGGCCATGCCCGGCCCGAGCACCGTCTACGGACCCGCCCTCGCCGCGGCCGTACGGGCCGGAGAAGTCCCCGAGTCCGCCGTCGACGCGGCCGTGCGCAACGTCCTGCGCCTCGCCGCCCGCGTCGGCGCCCTGGACGGCGCCCCCGCCGCCGTCGCCGTGCCCCCGGCCCCCATCGACGGCCAGGCGCTGGCCCGCGAGCTCGCCGCCCGCGGCTTCGTCCTCGTCCGCAACGAGAACGGCGCGCTCCCGCTCGACGCCGGCCCCGGCCGCACCGTCGCCCTCATCGGAGCCGCCGCCCGCGACGCCCGCGTCCTGGGCGGCGGCTCCGCCACCGTCTTCCCGGAGCGGGTCGTCTCCCCGCTCGACGGACTCACCGCCGCCCTGGCCGAGGGGGCGCTGACCTTCACCGTCGGCGCCGACCCCTCCGACGAACTCACCCCCGCCGACAAGGGCTTCGAGCTCCGTGCCGTCTGCCGCGACGCCTCGGGCGCCGTCCTCGGGAAAGGCGGCCTGCCGAGCGGGCAGGTCCAGTGGATCGGCGACGACCTGCCCGCGGGTGCCACGTACGACACCATGGCGAGCATCGAGGTCACCGGTACGTTCGTCCCGCGCGAGAGCGGTGAGCACGCCTTCGGCACCCGCGGGCTCGGCGCCTTCAGCCTCGCCATGGGCGGGCAGAAGGTGTGGGACGGCGTCCAGGAGATGGGTGACGAGTCCGACCCCTTCGAGGCCTTCTTCGGCGCCCCCAGCGAGCGCGCCCGGATCACCCTCACCGAGGGCGAGCCCGTCGAGGTGTCGCTGACCTACCGGGTCCCCGACATGACCGCACTGCCGCTGAAGGCGGTCATGTTCTCGCTGCTCCACCTCGGCCCCCGGCGCGACCCCGACGAGCTCATCGCCGAGGCCGTGGCCGCCGCCCGGTCCGCCGACACCGCCGTCGTGGTCGTCGCCACTACCGAGCGTGTGGAGTCCGAGGGCTTCGACCGCAGGGACCTGACCCTCCCGGGCCGCCAGGACGACCTGGTCCGCGCCGTCGCCGCCGCCAACCCGAACACCGTGGTCGTCGTCAACGCCGGCTCGCCGGTCGAGCTCCCGTGGCGCGAGGAGGTGGCCGCCGTGCTGCTGACCTGGTTCCCCGGGCAGGAGGGCGGGGCCGCGCTGGCCGACGTACTGCTCGGCGACGCGGAGCCGGGCGGGCGCCTGCCCACCACCTGGCCCGCCACGTTCGCCGACGCGCCCGTCACCGAGGTCGTCCCCGCCGAGGGCCGCCTCGAGTACCGCGAGGGGCTCTTCATCGGCTACCGGGCGTACGAGAAGCACGCCATCACCCCCGCCTTCCCGTTCGGGCACGGCCTCGGCTACACCGACTGGGCCTACGAATCCCTGGAGGCCACCGCCGACGCGGTCCGGGTCCGCGTGACCAACACCGGCACCCGCCCCGGACGGGAGGTCGTCCAGGTCTACCTCGCGCCCGTCGAGACGGCGGCCGACAGCGCGCGGAGCGCGGCCGTCGAGCGCCCGGGGAGCTGGCTGGCGGCCTTCGCGGGCGTCGAGGCGGGACCCGGCGAGAGCGTCGAGGCCGAGATCGCCCTGCCCGCCCGGGCCTTCGAGATCTGGGACGAGGAGGCGCACGGCTGGCAGCGCGTGGCCGGTGCCTACGAGGTCCGCGCGAGCCGTTCGCACGGCGACACGCGGCTGAGGGCGACGCTCGACATCGCCTGACCTCCCGTATGGCCGGAAATCACCCATGCGCTCGGCCTGCGCGAACTGGGCCGGGGGCGGGCCCTGACACCCGCCCCCGGCCCCTCCAGGCCCTCCCTGTCCGCCCCTGTCCGTCCTCGTCCGCCGGCGTCAACGCGGCGGTTCGGCCGCCGTCACCTGGCGGTGTGCCAGTTCCGCCAGCCGCGCCTGCCCGCCCTTGCCCGGATGGAACCAGTCCCAGCGGCTCAACTGGTCCGCCGCGAAGGGGTACTGGAACACCGCGCCGCCGTCGTAGCGGCACAGCGCGTCCTTCGCGCAGACCTCGCGCAGCACCTCGTTGTACTCGACCACCCGCGCCCGCACCTGCTCGCGCCGGGCCATCGCCCCCGTGGCCACCGACAGCGGATCGGCGAGCATCGACTGACAGATGCCCAGCTTCCACACCTGCCGGACCATCGGACTGTCCTTGCCCTGCTCCCACAGCCGCTGGAGGTCCGGCACGCTGGAGACGTACACCTGGGAGGCGGGCGAAGCGGCCCTGAGGCCCGCGAGGGCCTGCTCGAAGCCGGCGCGGAACTCCGCCACCGGCGTCATCGACGAAGCCGTGGCCCGGCAGGCGTCGTTCGAACCCACCATCACCGTGACCAGGTCGGGACGGTGTGCGGCCGCCGCGGCCAGCTGCGCCGGCAGGTCCGCCATCCGTGAGCCGGTCACCGCGTAGTTCCAGCTGCGGGCCGGCGCCGCGGTGTCCCCGAGCAGCCGCGTGGCCAGGGAGCGGACCTCGGGGTCGTTGCCGGTGGCCCAGGAGGCCTCCGGGCAGTCGGCCAGAACCGAACAGGCATCGAAACCCCGGGTGATGGAGTCACCCACAGCGGCGATCGACGTGGGCGCCGTGTTCCAGCGGGGCGCGGACTGCGCGCCGCGCTCGCCCTCGGCCCCCGACCCGCCCGACTGACACCCGGTCACCGCCCCGGCCAGCACGGCTGCCGCCGTACCCGCGCCCGCGAGGATCCGGCGCGAGCGACGGCGGGTGGCGGTGGTGCGCATCGGAACGGGTCCCCTCCTCGTCGCCCCGCATCTTTCGGGGGCGTCCTGCTGAGTGAAAGCTATGTGTTGACCGGGCTCGGAGCGACCGTACGTCACACCACGACCCCTGACTCACGGTAGCTTTTTCCCGTGGCGTTTCGGCCGCAGGTCCCGTAGCGCAATGTCAAATAATTTCCGTTACATTACATCTCGTCACATACTGTCCGTTTTCTGGAGTTTATTCCCGACCTCGTCCCACACTGGAGGTCCCGGTGACGACACGTGGAGTTCTGTACGTGCATTCCGCACCGCGCGCGCTCTGCCCGCATGTGGAATGGGCTGTTGCGGGCGTGCTCGGGGTGCGGGTGAACCTCGACTGGATCAGGCAGCCCGCCTCCCCCGGCACCTGGAGAGCCGAGTTCTCCTGGCAGGCCGAAGCGGGCACCGCCTCGAAACTCGCCTCCGCGTTGCGCGGCTGGCACCTGCTGCGCTTCGAAGTGACCGCGGAACCCTGCCCGACCGCCGAGGGCGAGCGCTACAGCTCCACCCCCGAGCTCGGCATCTTCCACGCCGTCACCGGCATGCACGGCGACATCCTGATCCCGGAGGACCGGCTGCGCGCCGCCCTCGCCCGGTCCGCCCGCGGCGAGACCGACCTGGAGGCGGAGATCGCCAAGCTGCTCGGCAAACCCTGGGACGACGAGCTGGAGCCCTTCCGCTACGCGGGCGAGGGCGCCCCGGTGCGCTGGCTCCACCAGGTGGTCTAGCCTCCGGCCATGCAGAAGGCCCGCTCGGGATCCTGAGCGGGCCTTCTGCATGGCGTTGCGGCGGTTGCGGTGTTCGAAACGACGAACGCCGCAACCATCAATTGAGCAACCTCACGGCGACAACCACGTCCGCGAGAGCGGCGCCGGTTTAGGCGCACTAAACAGTACGGAACGCCAGGGTGACGTTGTGGCCGCCGAATCCGAAGGAGTTGTTGATCGCGGAGATCGGGCCGTCGGCCGGCAGCTTGCGCGGCTCGCCGCGCACGATGTCCGCGTCGATGTCGTCGTCCAGCTCGTCGACGTTGATCGTCGGCGGGGCCAGCCGGTTGTACAGCGCCAGCACCGTCGCGACGGTTTCGATACCGCCCGCACCACCCAGCAGGTGACCGGTCATCGACTTGGTGGCGGAGATCGCGATGTGGTCGAGGTCGTCGCCCAGGACCTTGCGCAGGGCCTTCAGCTCGGCCGTGTCACCCTGCGGGGTGGACGTGGCGTGCGCGTTCAGGTGGACCAGCTCGGCCGGGTCGAGACTCGTGTTGTCGAGCAGGTTCTGCACCGCGGCCGCGACACCGCGGCCGGTCGGCTCCGGCTGCGCGATGTGGTGGCTGTCCGCGGACAGGCCCTGGCCCAGCACCTCGCAGTAGATCCGGGCGCCCCGCGCGGCGGCGTGCTCGGCGGACTCCAGGATGACGACGCCCGCGCCCTCGCCGAGGACGAAGCCGTCACGGGCCTTGTCGTACGGGCGGGAAGCCTGCTCGGGGTTCTCGTTGTTCTTGGACATCGCCATCATGTTGGCGAACGCGGCGATCGGCAGCGGGTGGATCGCCGCCTCGGTGCCGCCCGCGACGACCACGTCGGCACGGCCGGTACGGATCATCTCGACGGCGTAGCCGATGGCCTCGGCGCCGGACGCACAGGCGCTGACCGGGGTGTGCACGCCCGCCTGGGCGTTGACCTCCAGGCCGACGTTGGCCGACGGGCCGTTCGGCATGAGCATGGGGACGGTGTGCGGGGAGACCCGGCGCACACCCTTCTCTTTGAGCACGTCGTACTGGTCGAGCAGGGTCGTTACGCCGCCGATGCCGGAGGCGATCACGGTGCCCAGGCGCTCGGGCGCGATGGGCGTGCCCTCGCCCGCCGGGGCGGTGTAGCCGGCGTCGGCCCACGCCTCGCGGGCCGCGATGACGGCGAACTGCGCCGAGCGGTCCAACTTGCGGGCCAGCGGCCGGGGCAGGACCTCACTGGGGTCCACGGCGGCCGGAGCGGCGATACGGACCGGGAGTTCGGCGAAGCGCTCGCCCTCGAGGGGCTTCACGCCGGAACGGCCGGCGAGCAGGCCTTCCCAGGTCGAAGCGCTGTCGCCACCCAGCGGAGTGGTTGCGCCGATACCGGTGACGACCACGGTGCGATTGGTCGGGCTCACAGGAATTCTTTCTCCACGTCTAAGGGGGTGCTGAATTGTCACGGCGCCACCGCCAGGTGGCGACAAACGCTCGTCAGGCTCAGGCCTGGTTCTTCAGGATGTAGTCGGCGGCGTCGCCGACCGTCTTGAGGTTCTTGACGTCCTCGTCCGGGATCTTGACCTCGAAGCGCTCTTCGGCGGCGACGACGACCTCGACCATGGACAGGGAGTCGACGTCCAGGTCGTCGGTGAACGACTTGTGCGTCTCGACGTCCTCGGTCGGGATGCCGGCGATCTCGTTGACGATCTCCGCGAGACCCGCGACGATCTCTTCCTGCGTGGCGGCCATGTGGCGCTCCTTCTCTAGCTGACTGGGTGTTCAGGCCGGGATGTGGATCCGGGCCCTAGGGGAGGGTAACGACCGTCGCGGCGTAGACGAGTCCCGCCCCGAAGCCGATGACGAGCGCGGTGTCGCCGCTCTTCGCCGCTCCGGTCGCCAGGAGCCGCTCCATAGCGAGCGGGATCGAGGCGGCCGAGGTGTTGCCGGTGGTTTCCACGTCACGGGCGACCGTGACGTGCTCCGGCAGCTTCAGAGTCTTCACCATCGAGTCGATGATCCGCATGTTGGCCTGGTGCGGGATGAAGACGTCCAGGTCGTCAACGGTGATTCCGGCGGCGTCGAGCGCCTGCTGGGCCACCTTGGCCATCTCGAAGACGGCCCAGCGGAAGACCGCCTGACCCTCCTGCGTGATGGCCGGGAACTTCTCGCCGCCGTCCTTGCCGAGGTACTCGTCCCACGGCACGGTCTGCTTGATGGTCTCGGACTTGTCGCCCTCCGAACCCCACACCGTGGGGCCGATGGCCGGCTCGTCCGAGGGGCCGATGACCACGGCGCCGGCGCCGTCGCCGAACAGGAAGGCCGTCGCGCGGTCCTCCAGGTCGGTGAGGTCCGAGAGCCGCTCCACGCCGATGACGAGGACGTACTCGGCCGAGCCCTCGACGACCAGGCCCTTGGCCAGGGTCAGGCCGTAGACGAAACCGGCGCAGCCCGCCGAGACGTCGAAGGCGGCGGGCTTGCCCGCGCCGATCCGGTGCGCGATCTCGGTCGCGACGGCCGGGGTCTGCTTGAAGTGCGAGACCGTCGAGACGATCACGGCGCCGATCTGCTCCGGGGAGATGCCGGCATCCGCCAGCGCCTTGCCCGAGGCCTCCACCGACATCACGGCGACGGTCTCCTGGGGCGAGGCCCAGTGCCGGGTCGCGATGCCGGAGCGGGAGCGGATCCACTCGTCGGACGAGTCGATCGTCTCCAGGATGACCTCGTTGGGCACCACGCGAGTCGGCCGGTAACCGCCGACGCCCAGAACGCGAGCGTACGGGGAGCCCTTGGCCGGCTTGATCTTGGACATGCTGTGTGGGCTCCTTCTCTCAGGCCGTGTGCTCGGCGACGAGCGCAGCGGCCTTGTCGAGATCGTCCGGGGTCTTCAGAGCCACGCTCGGTACGCCCTTCAGCGCGCGCTTGGCCAGACCCGTCAGGGTGCCGCCGGGACAGAGCTCGATGATCCCGGTGACGCCCAGCTCGGCGAACGTCTCCATGCAAAGGTCCCAGCGGACCGGATTGGCGACCTGGCCGACCAGGCGGGCGACGACGTCGGCACCCGTGGCGACGACGTGGCCGTCCTTGTTCGAGACGTACTTCAGCGCCGGGTCGGCCGGAGTGAGGGCCTCCGCGGCCTTCTCCAGCGTGGCGACCGCGGGCGCCATGTGGTGCGTGTGGAAGGCGCCCGCGACGTTGAGGGCGACGACCTTCATGGAACCTTCGGGCTTGTCGGCTTCCAGAGCGGCGATCTGCTCCATGGTGCCGGCGGCCACGATCTGGCCCGCGCCGTTGATGTTCGCCGGGGTCAGCCCCAGCTTCTCCAGATGCGCGACGACCACGTCACGGTCACCGCCGAGGACCGCGGCCATGCCGGTCTCGGTGACGGCGGCGGCCTCGGCCATGCCCAGCCCGCGCGTGCGGACGAACGACAGGGCGTCGGCGTCGGACAGCACGCCGGCGTAGGCGGCGGCCGTGATCTCGCCGACGCTGTGGCCGGCGACGGCACCGAAGGCCGTACGGGAGCCCAGCGCGGCGGCGGACAGCAGACCGGCGGCGACCAGCAGCGGCTGGGCCACGGCGGTGTCGCGGATCTCGTCGGCGTCGGCGTGCGTGCCGTAGTGGGCAAGGTCGAGCCCGATGGCGTCCGACCAGGCGGCGACGCGGTCAGCGGCACCGGGAAGGTCGAGCCAGGGAGTCAGGAAGCCGGGCGTCTGAGCGCCTTGGCCGGGAGCGACGAGTACGAGCACCCTCACACTCTCTCTTGTGGATGGTCCCTGCCGCCCGTGGGGACAGGGACGAAGAACCGTCGGGGTAATTGTTGATGTCCGACAAAAGTCTAGGACTGGGGATCGCCATCGGCCAGACGCCCGAGGATCAGGGCGATCCTCAGCGTGAAGGCGGAACGGACATCGGAGGGTGACCAGCCGGTGACGTCCGTCACACGTCGGAGCCGGTAGCGCACCGTGTTGGGGTGCACGAACAGCATCCGGGCGGCTCCTTCGAGACTGCTCGCCTGCTCCAGATAGACGCTCAGCGTCTCCAGTAGCGCCGACCCCGCCTCCTCCAGCGGTCTGTAGATCTCCTCCACCAGCTGCTCCCTCGCAGCGGGATCCGAGGCGATCGCGCGCTCCGGGAGGAGATCGTCCGCCAAGACCGGCCGCGGGGCGTCCTGCCACGCCGTGCAGGCCTTCAGTCCGGCTGCCGCCGCCTGCGCCGACTTCGTCGCGTTCAGCAGGTCGGGCACCACCGGCCCGGCCACCACCGGGCCCGCCGCGAAGGGCCCGATCAGGGACTTCGCGACCTGCATCGGGTTGTCGCTGCCGCCCGCGATGACGACCAGACGGTCCCCGAGCACACCCGTGAGGACCTGGAGCTTGTGGTGGCGGGCCGCGCGCCGGATCGCCTCGACCGTCAGCTCGCTGTCCCCCTCCGGCGCGGTGCCGAGGACCACGCAGACGTGTTCCGGCGAGTTCCAGCCGAGCGCGGCCGCCCGCGACAGCGCGCCCTCGTCGGCCTCGCCCGACAGCACCGCGTTGACGACGAGCGACTCCAGGCGGGCGTCCCACGCTCCGCGCGCCTCGGCGGCCTGCGCGTACACCTGGGCGGTCGCGAAGGCGATCTCCCTGGCGTACACGAGCAGCGCCTCACGCAGGATCGACTCGTCTCCCGGCGCCGCCACCTCCTCGATCGCGGTCTCCATGACCTCGATCGTGGTGCGGACCATTTCGACGGTCTGGCGCAGGGTGATGGCCCGGGTCAGCTCGCGCGGAGCCGTTCCGAACACGTCGGTCGAGATCGCCTGGGGGGTCTCCGGGTGCCGGAACCACTCCGTGAACGCGGCGATGCCGGCCTGCGCGACCAGGCCGATCCACGAGCGGTTCTCCGGGGGCATCGCCCGGTACCACGGCAGGGTCTCGTCCATGCGCGCGATCGCGTTGGCGGCGAGCCGGCCGGAGGACTTCTCCAGTCGTCGCAGCGTCGCGGTGTGCGGATGGGCCGGATGCGCGGCATGCGCGGCATGCGCGGGGAGATGCTCACGTTCGGGTTGGGGCACGGGACAAGACTGCCTTATCGGCGCCCGTGAGCGGAGTCCGGTCCCGCGCCCGGCGTCTACGGTGGCTCCATGATTGAAGTACGTCGAGGCGCCGACCGGTACGAGGGCGGGGATCCCGGGGCCGGGATCATCACCCGGCACGCCTTCTCCTTCGGGTCCTCCTACGACCCGGACAACCTGCGTTTCGGCCCGGTGCTCGCCTGTAACGAGGAGACCCTCGCCCCCGGCGCCGGATTCGATGAGCACCCGCACAGCCATACCGAGATCGTGACCTGGGTGGTGGAGGGCGAGCTCACCCACAAGGACAGCACCGGGGAGAGCGCCCAGGTCCGGGCCGGGGACGTGCAGCGGCTCGGCGCCGGAGCCGGGGCGCGGCACGTGGAGCGCAACGACGGCACCGAACGGCTGCGGTTCGTGCAGATGTGGCTGGAGCCGCTCACCCCGGGCGGGGAACCCTCGTACGAGGTGGTCAGGGGGATCGCCGACGGCACGCCCTACGAGGTCCCCGCGGCCGGCGCCGTGCTGCACGTGCGGCGGCCGGGCGCGGGCGAGCGGGTCGCCGTACCGGCCGCGGAGCGGGTGTACCTGCACGTGGTCCGGGGGGACCTGCGCCTCGACGGGGAGGAGCTGGGTCCCGGGGACTCGGCACGGATCACCGGCGAAGGAGGCCTGGAGATCACCGCCGGGTCTCCCGGCGAGCTGTTGATCTGGGAGCTGCCCTGAGGAGCCCTAAACGCTGTCCGGGCGGGAGGCCAGCTCGGCCAGGACCGCGTCCGTGAACGGGGTCCACGCCTCCACGGCCCACGGGCCGAAGGCGCGGTCCGTCAGCGCCACGCACGCGGCGCGCGCGTCGGGGTCCACCCACAGGAAGGTGCCCGCCTGACCGAAGTGGCCGAAGGTGCGCGGCGAGGAGGAGGAGCCCGTCCAGTGCGGGGACTTGCCGTCGCGGATCTCCAGGCCGAGCCCCCAGTCGTTGGGGGACTGGTGCCCGTAGCCCGGCAGCACGCCCTTGAGGCCGGGGTGGACGACGGAGGTGGCCTCCGCGACCGTGCGGACGTCGAGCAGCCGGGGCGCCTGCAGCTCCGCGGCGAACCGTACGAGGTCGCCGACGGTGGAGACGCCGTCCTTGGCGGGCGAGCCGTCCAGGGTCGTCGCCGTCATGCCCAGCGGCTCGCACACCGCCTGGTGGAAGTACTCCGCGAAGGGGATGCCGGTCGCCTTGGCGATGTGGTCGCCGAGCACCTCGAAACCGGCGTTCGAGTACAGCCGGCGCTGTCCGGGCGGGGCCGTCACGCGGTGCTCGTCGAAGGCCAGGCCGCTGGTGTGCGCGAGGAGGTGACGGACCGTCGAGCCCACGGGCCCGGCCGGCTCGTCCAGCTCGATCGCCCCTTCCTCGTACGCGACGAGGGCGGCGTACGCGGCGAGCGGCTTGGTGACCGAGGCCAGGGCGAAGCGCCGGCCGACGGGCCCGTGGGAGCCTGCCAGGCTCCCGTCGCCGCGCACGACGGCCGCCGCGGCGGTCGTCACGGGCCAGGTCTCGATGATCCGCAGGCTGTGCAGGGTCTCCACGCTCTCCATGCGGCCGAGCCTACTTGCTTGGAGTGCACTCCAAGGTTTTAGCGTGGGGCCCATGAGCCAGAGCCTGACGCCGACGCGGTACACGATCAGCGAGGTCGA
Source organism: Streptomyces sp. NPDC003038 (assembly GCF_040611115.1). Classification (NCBI taxonomy): domain Bacteria; kingdom Bacillati; phylum Actinomycetota; class Actinomycetes; order Kitasatosporales; family Streptomycetaceae; genus Streptomyces; species Streptomyces sp. NPDC003038. Next base: position 197,928 of record NZ_JBEXNN010000001.1, on the reverse strand, counting down.
GGCCCGGACCGGTCTGACCCAGCACACCCTGCGCTGGTACGAGCGGATCGGCCTGATGCCGCACGTGGACCGCTCCCACTCGGGTCAGCGGCGGTTCAGCGACAAGGACCTCGACTGGCTGGCCTTCGTGGGCAAGCTGCGCGCCACCGGGATGTCGGTGGCGGACATGGTCCGGTACGCCGAACTGGTCCGCGAGGGCGAGCACACCGTCGACGAGCGCCGTGAGCTGCTGGAGCGGACGCGGCGCGACGTACGGGCGCGGATCGCGGAGCTGACGGACGCGCTCGGCGTACTGGACTTCAAGATCGGGATGTATGCGACGAACGCGGTCGCGGAGAAGGCGGAGCAATGACGCGGAACGGCACCACCACCATCGAGCGGGCCGAACTCGGCAAGGGCGGCCCGCTGGTCGGGGTCCAGGGCCTCGGCTGCATGGGCATGAGCGAGTTCTACGGGGACACGGACGAAGCGGCGGCCCGGGAGACCCTGGACGCGGCCCTGGCCGCCGGGGTCACCCTCTTCGACACCGCGGACGTGTACGGGCGGGGTAAGAACGAGGAGTTCCTCGCGCCGTTCGTGGCCGCGCACCGGGACGAGATCACCCTGGCGACGAAGTTCGCCATAGAGCGCACCGACGACCTGCACTACCGGGGCATCCGCAACGACCGGGCGTACATCCGCCAGGCCGTCGAGGGCAGCCTGCGGCGGCTCGGGACCGAGGTGATCGACCTGTACTACATGCACCGGCGCGACCCGGCCGTGCCGTTGGCCGAGTCGGTGGGCGCGATGGCGGAACTGGTGCGGGAGGGGAAGGTGCGCCACCTGGGGCTGAGCGAGGTCACCGGCGCGGAACTGCGCGAGGCGCACGCGGTGCACCCCATCGCGGCGCTCCAGTCGGAGTGGTCGCTGTTCAGCCGGGACGTGGAGCGCAGCGCGGTGGGCGCCGCGGCCGAACTGGGCGTGGCCTTCGTGCCCTACTCGCCGCTCGGGCGCGGGTTCCTGACGGGCGCCTTCGCCGACGCGGGCAAGGACCTGTCGGCGGACGACTTCCGCCGCTTCCAGCCCCGCTTCACGGGTGACAACGCGAAGGCCAACGCGGCGCTGCTGGCGCCGGTACGGGAGATCGCGCAGGCGCACGGGGCGAGCCCGGCGCAGATCGCCCTGGCGTGGGTGCAGCAGCGGGCGACGGTGCACGGGCTGCCCGTGATCCCGATCCCGGGGACCCGCAAGCCCGGACGCCTCGCGGAGAACACCGCGGCGACCCGGATCACCCTGACGGCGGCGGAGCTGGCGCTGCTGGAGCCGATCGCCGCCCGGGTCGAGGGCGACCGCTACCCGGACATGAGCTCCACCTCGGCGGCCCGCGAGGGCTGAGCCGGGCCGGGCGGGGGCGGGGGATCGGCCGGGGCGGGCCGGACCGGGCCGAACCGGACCGGGCCGAACCGGACCTGGCCGAACCGGACCCGGCCGAACCGGCCGCGCCCGGGCGTCAGAGGGACTCCGCCGCGAACCGGTCCCGCAGCGCCGCGTACTCCGCGTCCGTCAGCAGGCCCGCCGTGTGGAGCTCGCCCAGGTGCCGCAGGCGGTCGTCGCCGGACCGGGCCCGGGGGACCGCGGCGACCGGGCTGCGATCGCGCAGGGCCGACAGGAGGGCCGCGGCGAACGGCAGCGACTCGTGCACCGCCCCGTATCCGACGCCGAAGACCGCGGCCGCGAGGTCGTGGTCCGGGCGGGGGTCGGCGCCGGTCTGCCGGGGCTCCCGCAGCAGCAGCCGCAGGTGGCCGCCCGGGCCGTCCGGGGATTTCCACTCGATGCCGGTAAGGGCGGCCAGCGGGTAACGCTGGTCGCCCGCCTTCCACTTGGTGCTGGTGGCGCCGGTACGGGACCAGTGGAAGCCGACCGACGAACCGTCGAAGCTCACCCGTGCGTCGTACGCCTTCAGGTGGACCGGCGGCTGCGGTACGCCGACCAGGAAGTGCGGGGCCGGCTCGGCGGCATCAGGCCCGAGCCGGGAGCGCAGGGCGTCGGCGAAGGCCGCGGCGAGCGGCGCCCGCTCGCCCGGCAGCACCAGCCGGTACGGGTCGCACGTCTCCTTCAACTGCCCGGCGGCGGCCTCCATCAGCGGATCCGCGCCCGGCCGCGGGACGGCGCGCAACACCACCGTGTCCCGCTTCCCGGCGGTCACGGTCACCTCGGACACCGCTTCCAGGGGGACCCGGCGCGAGCCGAGGGCGTGAAAGAGTCTCGGCGTCCTCGGCGTTCGTATCCCCCGTGCGAAGCGGATGAGCACCGAGTCCGAGTCGAACTCCCAGACGGCATGGTTTCCGGCCAGTACGTCACCCATGCGGCACATGGTAAAGGGAGGGGCCCCCGGGCGTCCCCCTCGTTGCACGGCCCGATTTCCGGTCTCTACGCGCGTCAGTCCGCTTCCGTCGCGGAAAATCCGCGTCGGCACGCGTCGTCCGCGGGTGCGCAGACAACGGAACCGAAAGCACCGGTTCCGATTTTGGCGAAGTTGTCCACCGAGGTGGTGCCTGGCGAGAAATAGCCGGTGTGGCTCTTGGCCCCGGCCGAGGACAGCAGCCGCGCCCCGAACTCCGGGGACACCGGATCGGCCCCGTGGCCCAGCCCGCCGACCTCCAGGTGCGGTACGTCCCCGATCCAGTCCCCCTCGTCCCGCGCGGCCCACACCCGGGCCCGCGTGCCCAGGTCCGCGGCGCTCTCCGCGCGCATCCCGGGGCTGCCCGCCACCACCAGGTCCGTCACCCGGTGCGGCAGTCCGCGCGCGGCGACCCCGCACACCACCGACCCGTAGCTGTGGCAGAACAGCGCCACGCTCGCCTTCCCGGGCAGCGCCGCCACCAGCGACTCCAGCAGGGCGGCGCCCTCGAAGGCCATCCCGCCGGTGGCCGCGGCCATGCCGACCCCGGTGGGAGCCGTGTACCCGGCCCAGGCGATGACCGCCGTCCGGCTGCCGGGGGCGGCCGCGCGCTGGGCCTCGTACAGGGACTGCGCCATGCCGACGGGAGCGCTGAAGCGGCGCTGGGTCCGTTCGAAGGTGATCAGGTCGGTGTCGACACCGGGGACGATCACCGAGACCCGGCGGGCCTGGTCGAGGTCTCCGAAGACCTCGGCGACGCGGCCGCCGCCGGTGGGGTCGAAGGCGAGGATCTGCCGGCCGGACTCGGCGAGCGAGGCGAAGCGGTGGGCGCGGCGCGCGGCCGTGGTGCGGTCGGACGGGGTCAGGCCGATGTCGCGGCTGCGCGCGTCCTCGATCCGGCCGGCCTGTTCCAGGCCGCGCAGGTTGGCCCGGTAGCGGGTTGCGGCGGGGACCCCGTCGAGGTTGCCGACGACGAGCGGGTAGCCGTCGGCGAGCCGGGCCCGCTGGGCGCCGTCCAGGCCGGTGAAGAAGCGGGCCACGGTCCGTACGGGAGCGTCCGCGGGCGGTACCGGGCGGCCGTCGATGCGGGCCTTGGCCCAGGCGGCGAGGGCGGTGGCGCGCAGCGGGGTGCCGGCCTCGGGACGGTGCACGGCGGTCCAGCCGGTGGTCGCCAGCAGGACGAAGACCACCGCGAGCGCGAGCAGGGTGCGCAGGGCGGCGGGGTGCGGGGCGGTGGCGTGTGGGGTGGCGGGGCGCGGGGCGGCGCCGAGTGCGGTGGGGAGGGCGGGGCCGGACAGTTTCACTGGGACCCAGCGTAGGAGACGGGTTCCGGACACGGCGCGCTGGGTGACGGGTGTCACCGCCGACCGGGTGACGGCGGGTTTCCGGTCCGTCGCGGTCGACGGCGAGTCAGACGGGGCGGGCGCCGGCCGCGACCGGGCCCGCTCGCGGCTCTGGCGGACGGGGGGCGGATCCGCCCGATCCCGGTCCGCCGCCGGGCTGCGGGCGGCGCCAGTCGGCGGCCAGCGCCGGGCCGATCTGGTCGAGGTACACCTCCGTCATCCGCCGGATCCCGTCCACGCTGGCGTCCTCACCTTGACCCCAGAGCCGCCCGGTGACCCGCATCACACCGCAGAAGGCGGCGACGGCCACCCGCGGCCGCGGATCGGCGTCCAGGTCCAGGCCCTCGCGGTCGGCGATCAACCGGGAGATCCGCTCCTCCAGTTCGGTGGAGCGGCGCAGGTGCACGGCGAGCAGGGCCGGCGTGGACTCGATGAGCCGGTAGCTGCGCATGTAGAGGTCGACGGGGACCACCTCGGAGATGGCTTCCCCGACGGTGTCCCAGGCGGCGAGCACGGCGTTCCGCATGGCTTCGAAGGGCCCTTCCGGGGCCGGGCGCTCCCGCAGCGCGGCGACGAAGTGGGACTCGACCAGATCCTGGACGGCGAAGGCGACCTCTTCCTTGTTGGCGAAGTAGCGGAAGAAGGTGCGCTGGGAGACCTCCACGGCGTCGGTGATCTCGTCGACGGTGGTGTGCTCGTACCCCTGGTCGATGAAGAGGAGCAGGGCGGCGCGCAGCAGTGCGTCCCGGGTGCGTCGCTTCTTGCGCTCGCGCAGTCCGGCCACCGGTACGGCCGCAGCCGGCCGCTCGTCGGTCATCACCGCGGTGTCCTTTCTGCCGTCGAGCCGCCCCTGATCGGTCCTGATCTGACGCTGAGTGAGCGGTCAGGCTACCTGTGACCGACGTGACAGGGACTGTCTCGTTAAGCCGTCTGTGACGTGTCGGTCGCTGTCATCAGCCTGACCGCGTGCCCACATCAGATCACCGTCGACGGCCCGATACCCGCCAAGGAACCATGCCCCCCGGCCCGGGCCACCCTCACCATGTCCTTCCGGTTCGCCGTCCTCGGCCTCGCGCCCGTCGTGGTCGGCGCCACCGAGGTCATCGTCGGCAACGCCCCGCTGGAAGCTCTCCGGTGTGGCCTGCGAACTCCAGACGGTCGGCGGCAGCCTCGGCACCGCCGTCCTCGGCGCGGCCATGGCCAGTACGGTCGGCAACTCGTTCGGGGACAAGTGGCGGGCGGCGGAGCTGCCCCCGCTCACCCCGGGGCCGTCCCACGGACCACCGGCCACCCTTGCGGAGGCGTCAACTCCGTACGTACGACAGCCCCCGCCCGGGCCCCCGGTGGGGCTGTCGCCTATCCGGGTGGACCCGCTCCCAGCCCCTTCCGCACGGCCGTCGCCGCAGGTCAGCGTGGTGCCGACGGTGCTGCGGAACGGTCCGGAGCGCCCTTCGTCCACAAGGAGTTGACCCGTCATGCGTACGTGGAGCACCGCACTCGCCGCCACCGCCCTGGCCGCCACCGCCCTCATCCCCAGCACGACCACCGGCGCCCACGCCGCCGGGCCGCCGCCGCTGGGGGCCTGCGCGACAGGGCAGCTGTGCCTGTGGGTGAAACCGGACTTCAAGGGCACCCGGCACGTCCACGAGCTCAGCACCCTGGACATCAACAGCTGCACCGCGCTGCACGCCGGCAAGAGCGCCCAGGCCCTCGCCAACCGGACCGGACGCCCCGTGACCACCTACCAGTCGGCGGAGTGCGCCGAGACCGGCGAGTTCCAGACCTACCCGGGCGACGGCGTCTGGCTGCCCCAGTCCCCTTATCAAGTCAGGGCCTTCAAGGTGTGGGAGAGCTAGGCCGGCTCCCTCGGCCCGGGCACCGCGTCGCCCGCGGCCCGGGCCGGTATCGGGACCGGGCCGCTCAGCCGGGCGACCTCCGCGCGCAGCGCCCGTACCTCTCCGGTCAGTTCCGCGATCGCGGCGGTCTGGGCCTGCTCCACCCGGTCGTCCCGCTCGAAGCGGGAGATGAACCAGGCCGCGATATTGGCGGTCACCACACCCAGCAGGGCGATCCCGGACAGCATCAGTCCCACCGCGAGCACCCGGCCGAGCCCGGTGGTGGGGGAGTGGTCCCCGTACCCGACGGTCGTCATCGTCGTGAAACTCCACCACACCGCGTCACCGAGGTTGCGGATGTTGCCGCCCGGGGCGTCCCGTTCCACGCTCAGCACCGCCAGCGAGCCGAACATCAGCAGCCCGACCACCGCACCCGCCATGTAGGTGGTCAACCGGATCTGCGGGGCCATCCGGGCCCGCCGGCCCACCAGCAGCAGGGTGGACACCAGCCGCAGCAGCCGCAGCGGCTGGACCAGCGGCAGCGCCACCGCCACCAGGTCCATCCAGTGCGTGCGGACGAATTCCTTCCGGGCCGGGGACAGGGCCAGCCGTACGAGGTAGTCGGCGGCGAAGGCACCCCACACCAGCCACTCGGCGACCGTGCACGCCCGATGGACGACCGGCTCCGCGTCGGGGACGACGATCGGGACGGCGTACGCGACGGCGAAGACCACGGCGAGGACGAGCAGCGGCTTCTGGGTGCGCCGCTCCCAGCGGAGCTGCACGGACTGTTCCTTCATGCGGAGCATCGTAAGGAACGCGTAAGGGGGCCGGGAACAAGGTCCCGGCCCCCTACGGCTCACACGTCGCCGGGGCCGCCGCCACGGCCGGTGGACTCGTTCACCGGCCCGCGGTAGTCCCGTCCCGCCCGCGGCAGGCGTCAGGCATCAGGCATCAGGCGTCACGCGTCGCCGCCCGCCGCACCCGGGTCGGCCGCCGTCACGTCCAGCAGCTGGTACCGGTCGACGGCCTGCTTCAGCACCGAGCGGTCGATCTTGCCCTCCTTGGCGAGCTCGGTGAGCGTCGCCAGAACCACCGACTCCGCGTCGATGTGGAAGAAGCGCCGGGCCGCGCCCCGCGTGTCCGCGAAGCCGAAGCCGTCCGCGCCCAGCGAGGTGTACGCACCGGGCACCCACCGCGAGATCTGGTCCGGCACCGCGCGCATCCAGTCGGAGACGGCCACGAAGGGACCCTGCGCCCCCGACAGCTTCCGCGTCACGTACGGGACGCGCTGCTCCTCCTCCGGGTGGAGCAGGTTGTGCAGCTCCACCTCCACGGCCTCGCGGCGCAGCTCGTTCCAGGAGGTGGCCGACCAGACGTCCGCCTTGACGTTCCAGTCGGCGGCGAGGATCCGCTGTGCCTCCAGCGCCCACGGCACCGCCACACCCGAGGCCATGATCTGCGCCCCGATGGCGCCCTCGGAGCCCGCCGACACCCGGTGGATGCCCTTGAGGATGCCGTCCACGTCGACGTCCGCCGACTCGGCCGGGTGCTGGATCGGCTCGTTGTAGACGGTCAGGTAGTAGAAGACGTCCTCGGCGTCGGGGCCGTACATCCGCCGCAGACCGTCCTCGACGATGTGGGCGATCTCGTAGCCGTAGGCCGGGTCGTAGGCGACACAGCCCGGGTTGGTCGACGCCAGCAGCTGGGAGTGACCGTCGGCGTGCTGGAGGCCCTCACCCGTGAGGGTGGTCCGGCCGGCGGTCGCGCCGAGGACGAAACCGCGCGCCAGCTGGTCGGCCATCTGCCAGAACTGGTCACCGGTGCGCTGGAAACCGAACATCGAGTAGAAGACGTAGACCGGGATCAGCGGCTCGCCGTGCGTCGCGTACGCCGAACCCGCGGCGATCAGCGAGGCCGTGCAGCCCGCCTCCGAGATGCCGTCGTGCAGCATCTGGCCGGTCGGCGACTCCTTGTACGCGAGCAGCAGATCGCGGTCGACCGCCTCGTACTGCTGGCCGAGCGGGTTGTAGATCTTGGCGCTCGGGAAGAAGGCGTCCATGCCGAAGGTGCGGTACTCGTCGGGCGCGATCAGCACGAAGCGCCTGCCGATCTCCTTGTCCCGCATCAGGTCCTTCAGGATGCGGACGAAGGCCATCGTGGTGGCGATGGACTGCTGGCCCGAGCCCTTCTTGGCGGCCGCGTACGTCTTCTCGTCCGGCAGCTGCAGCGGCTTCGCGCGCACCACGCGGGTCGGCACGTAGCCACCCAGCGCGTTGCGGCGGTCGTGCATGTACTGGATCTCCGGGGAATCCGGGCCCGGGTGGTAGTACGGCGGCGCGCCGCTCTCCAACTGCTGGTCCGTGATCGGGATGTGCAGGCGGTCGCGGAAGCGCTTGAGGTCGTCGACCGTCAGCTTCTTCATCTGGTGCGTGGCGTTGCGGCCCTCGAAGTTCGGGCCGAGCGTCCAGCCCTTGACCGTCTGGGCCAGGATCACCGTCGGCTGGCCCTTGTGCGCCTTGGCCGCCGCGTAGGCCGCGTAGACCTTCTTGTGGTCGTGGCCGCCGCGGCCGAGGTGCTGGATCTGCCGGTCGGTCATGTTCTCGACCATGGCGCGCAGTCGGTGGTCGTCGCCGAAGAAGTGCTCGCGGATGTACGCGCCCGACTCGGTGGCGTACGTCTGGAACTGGCCGTCGGGCGTGGTGTTCATCTTGTTGACCAGGATGCCGTCGCGGTCCTGGGCCAGCAGCGGGTCCCAGGAGCGGTCCCAGATCAGCTTGATGACGTTCCAGCCGGCGCCGCGGAACTGGGACTCCAGCTCCTGGATGATCTTGCCGTTGCCGCGCACCGGGCCGTCGAGGCGCTGCAGGTTGCAGTTGACGACGAAGGTCAGGTTGTCCAGACCCTCGCGGGCGGCGATGGACAGCTGGCCGAGCGACTCCGGCTCGTCCATCTCGCCGTCGCCGAGATACGCCCATACGTGGGACTTGGAGGTGTCCGCGATGCCGCGCGCCTCCATGTAGCGGTTCATCCGGGCCTGGTAGATCGCACTGATCGGGCCGAGGCCCATCGAGACGGTCGGGAACTCCCAGAAGTCCGGCATCAGCCGCGGGTGCGGGTAGCTGGAAAGGCCGTACGGGGCCTTCGACTTCTCCTGCCGGAACGCGTCGAGCTGCTGCTCGGAGAGCCGGTCCAGGAGGTAGGCGCGGGCATAGATGCCCGGGGAGGCGTGGCCCTGGAAGAAGATCTGGTCGCCGCCGTCGCCCTCGTCCTTGCCCCGGAAGAAGTGGTTGAAGCCCACGTCGTAGAGGGAGGCGGAGGAGGCGAAGGTGGCGATGTGGCCGCCGACGCCGATCCCGGGGCGCTGGGCGCGCGAGACCATGACGGCCGCGTTCCACCGGGTGGCGTTGAGGACCTTGCGCTCGATCTCCTCGTTGCCGGGGAAGAACGGTTCGTCCTTGGTGGCGATCGTGTTGACGTAGTCCGTGCTGCGCATCTCGGGCACGGCCACGCGCTTCTCGCGGGCCCGCTCGATCAGCCGCAGCATGAGGTAGCGGGCGCGCTCACGGCCCCGCTCGTCGACTGCGGCGTCCAGGGAGTCGAGCCACTCCTGCGTCTCCTCCGGATCGAAGTCCGGGACCTGACTCGGCAGGCCGCCAATGATGATCGGATTGCGATCGGATGCGGAAGCCACGCTGTTCCTTCGCTGTCGGGGGGTCGTGCCTTGGGTTCGCCGCCTCCCATGGTCTTACGCTCGGCCGAAATCGTCATCTTTACCAGTGGGTAATCCCTGGAGTCGCAGGGATCCCCGGCAGAAGGGGATCGGAGGCGGTGCGGCCAAACCGTCACCTTACGCCCAAGCCGGTCACCGGCTCCGTAAGGCCGTTCGTCCCTCAAACAGGTAGGAAAGTCCTCAAGCGATGCCGAAAGAGCCGCAATGGTGTGGGATGCATCACGAGAGGTGTGGACGGGGAGGCTGAAAGTTGCGGCGAGACGGCCGCAATCGTCACCGTTTCGACGGTCTCGGCGGCCGGGTACTTGCGCGATCCGCCGCGCCCGTGTGGACTACGCCCAATGCTGCGCGTACGCGCGCCGCCGAAGACATTCACCGAACATGAGCAGGAGGCACCCCGTGAGCGCGACCGCGGACCACGCGGAGAGCCTGGCCGCCCGGCTGGGTTTCCAGTCCGAACAGGTGGTCCAGGAGATCGGCTACGACGACGACGTCGATCAGGAATTCCGTGATGCCATTGAGGAACACATCGGCACCGATCTCGTCGACGAGGACTTCGACGATGTCGCCGATGCGGTTCTGCTGTGGTTCCGGGAGGACGACGGCGATCTGACTGACACGCTGGTCGACGCCACAGAGCTGGTCGAGGACGGCGCACTGATCCTGCTGCTGACCCCCAAGACGGGCCGCTCCGGCTACGTCGAGGCCAGCGACATCAGCGAGGCCGCCGACACCGCCGGCCTCTCGCAGACCAGGAGCATCAGTGTCGGCAAGGAGTGGGCCGCCACCAAGATGGTGACGCCCAAGACCGCCGCCAAGTCCAAGCGCTGAGCCGCGCCCCGCAGCCGAGCGAACACGCAACCACACCCCGCCGACCAGGTGACCCCGGTCGGCGGGGTGTGCGCGTTCACCGTCCCGGCGGGTGTCCGGGCACCCCCTACGCTTGCCTCACCCGAACAGCCCAACCCCTCCGGACTCCGTCCGGGGGCACCCCCTGGATGCAGGAACGAAGGGATGCGAAACATGGCGATCGAGCTCGGCAGCAAGGCTCCGGACTTCGAACTCAAGGACAACCACGGCGCCACCGTGCGGCTCTCCGACTTCCGGGGGGAGAAGGCCGTGGTGCTGCTCTTCTACCCGTTCGCGTTCACCGGCGTCTGCACCGGCGAGCTGTGCGAGCTGCGCGACCAGCTGCCGCGGTTCCAGAACAGCGAGGTCCAGCTCCTCGCGGTCTCCAACGACTCCGTGCCCACCCTGCGCGTCTTCGGGGAGCAGGAGGACCTGGACTACCCGCTGCTGTCGGACTTCTGGCCGCACGGGGAGACCTCCCGCGCCTACGGGGTCTTCGACGAGGACAAGGGCTGCGCGGTCCGTGGCACCTTCATCATCGACAAGGACGGCGTGGTGCGCTGGACCGTCGTCAACGGCCTGGCCGACGCGCGTGACCTGAACGAGTACCTCAAGGCCCTCGACAGTCTCTGAGCAACCCGCCAAAAACCGCGTGCGGGCGGGAACCCGTCACTAGGATCGAAACGTTGATCCGGTAAGCAACCGCACGACGGGGCCCCGCCCCACACATGAAACCCAATGGAGGACCCGTGGGAGTCAGCCTCAGCAAGGGCGGCAACGTCTCGCTGTCCAAGGCCGCGCCTAACCTGACGGCGGTCATCGTCGGTCTGGGCTGGGATGCTCGCACCACCACCGGCGTCGACTTCGACCTCGACGCCAGCGCGATCCTGACCAATGACCAGGGCAAGGTCGCCAGCGACGCGAACTTCGTGTTCTTCAACAACCTGAAGAGCCCCGACGGCTCCGTCGAGCACACCGGTGACAACACCACCGGTGAGGGCGAGGGCGACGACGAGGCGATCAAGGTCAACCTCGCCGGCGTTCCCGCCGATGTCGCCAAGATCGTCTTCCCGGTCTCGATCTACGAGGCCGAGAGCCGTCAGCAGAGCTTCGGCCAGGTGCGCAACGCGTACATCCGCGTCGTGAACCAGGCCGACAACGCCGAGCTCGCCCGGTACGACCTCTCCGAGGACGCCTCGACCGAGACCGCCATGGTCTTCGGCGAGCTCTACCGCAATGGCGCGGAGTGGAAGTTCCGCGCCATCGGCCAGGGTTACGCCTCGGGCCTGCGCGGCATCGCGCAGGACTTCGGCGTCAACGTCTGAGTCCGAGAGCAGTTCACCCGTCCGGCGCCGTGCACTGTGTGTACGGCGCCGGACCCGCTTTACCCGTTTGATCCGCTGGACCCGCTCCACCGGCGGCCGGCGCCGCACGCGGCGCGTCCGCCACATCCGCCACACCGTCGTCGTCCGGGGAGGACCACAGCATGGGCGTCACACTCGCCAAGGGGGGCAATGTCTCCCTCTCCAAGGCCGCACCGAACCTCACCCGGGTTCTGATCGGGCTCGGATGGGACGCACGCTCGACCACGGGAGCCGATTTCGACCTCGATGCCAGCGCGCTGCTGTGCAACAGCGGCCGGGTGCTCGGGGACGACTACTTCGTCTTCTACAACAACCTGACGAGCCCCGACGGCTCCGTCGAGCACACGGGGGACAATCTCACCGGCGAGGGGGACGGCGACGACGAGTCGATCATCATCGACCTCACCAAGGTCCCGGCCCATGTGGACAAGATCGTCTTTCCGGTCTCGATCCATGAGGCGGATGCCCGTCGACAGAGCTTCGGCCAGGTCAGCAATGCCTTCATCCGCGTGGTGAACCAGGCGGACGGTCAGGAGCTGGCGCGCTACGACCTCTCCGAGGACGCCTCCAGCGAGACCGCGATGATCTTCGGCGAGGTGTACCGGTACGGCGGTGAGTGGAAGTTTCGCGCGGTGGGGCAGGGGTACGCGTCGGGGCTGCGAGGCATCGCTCTAGACTTCGGGGTCAACGTTTCGTAAAGCCGCGCACGGCGCGCGGGAGACCCGTACACACATGATGGGGTAGCCAGTGGTTCTGAAAACCTTCGGCTGGTCGTTCGCGGTCACCGCGCTCGGTCTGGTCGCAGCGGTGTTCTACGGCGGGTGGGCCGCCTTCGGGATCGTGGCGATCCTGTCCGTCCTCGAGATCTCGCTGTCCTTCGACAACGCGGTGGTCAACGCCGGAATCCTGAAGAAGATGAGCGCCTTCTGGCAGAAGATCTTCCTCACCATCGGCATTCTCATCGCCGTCTTCGGTATGCGACTGGTCTTCCCCGTCGTGATCGTTGCCATCAGCGCCAAGCTCGGCCCGATCGAGGCCGTCGACCTGGCGCTCACCGACAAGGACATGTACCAGCAGCTGGTGACCGACGCTCACCCGTCGATCGCCGCCTTCGGTGGCATGTTCCTGCTCATGATCTTCCTTGACTTCATTTTCGAGGACCGCGACATCAAGTGGCTCGGCTGGCTGGAGCGGCCGCTGGCCAAGCTCGGCAAGATCGACATGCTCTCCGCGTGCATCGCACTGATCGTCCTGCTCGTCGCCGCCGTCACCGTGGCGACCCACGCTCACCAGCACGGCGGCGCGTACGTCGACAAGTCGGCGACGGTGATGCTCTCCGGCATCGCCGGCCTGATCACCTATCTGGTCGTCGGCGGTCTCTCCGGCTTCTTCGAGAACAAGCTCGAGGAAGAGGAGGAGCGGGAGCACGAGGTCGAGGAGGAGGCCAAGAAGAGCGGCAAGCCCGTCCCGGCCATCGTCCTCGTCGGCAAGGCCGCGTTCTTCATGTTCCTCTACCTGGAGGTCCTGGACGCGTCGTTCTCCTTCGACGGTGTCATCGGCGCGTTCGCCATCACCAACGACATCGTGCTGATGGCGCTCGGCCTCGGCATCGGCGCCATGTACGTCCGGTCGCTCACGGTGTACCTGGTCCGCCAGGGCACCCTCGACGAGTACGTCTACCTGGAGCACGGCGCGCACTACGCCATCGGCGCGCTCGCGGTCATCCTGCTCGTCACCATCCAGTACCAGATCAGCGAGTTCATCACCGGCCTCGTCGGCGTGGTGCTGATCGCGTGGTCCTTCTGGTCCTCGCTGCGCCGCAACAAGCGCCTGACCGCCGGGGGCGGCGACGGCGGAGAGCCGGCGGAGGTCAAGGCCGGGGTGTAACCCGGCCCCGACCGCGAAATACTCTCAGGCGGGACCATTCACTCGGCGGGGCGGCCGCGCGGATCCTTCAGGACCGCGCGGCCGCCCCGCCGCACATCCGGTGCGGGAACCGACCTGGGGGGTTGGGGCATGGGTTTCTTCGACGGGCTCAGGGGCGCTCGCGCCTCGCAGTTCCAGTCGGGCAGCGCCTCGTCGAACGCGATCGAGCTGACCAAGCGACGTCCGACGGTGTCGCTCACCAAGCAGGGAGCGGTCCACGGCAATCTGCGCGTCAACCTGTCCTGGCGCATGCGCACCTCGGACTTCGGCGGCCGCTCCGGCCAGAGCGGCCAGCTCTTCCGGCACCCGTTCAAGCTCTTCAAGCCCGACATGGTGCAGGCGCACACCCAGGGCGTGGTCAATGTCGACCTCGACCTCGGCTGCCTCTACGAGCTCACCGACGGCACCCGCGGCGCCGTACAGCCGCTCGGCAACCTCTTCGGGGACATCAACGACCCGCCGTACGTCAAGCTCAGCGGCGACGACCGGTTCGGATCGGCGTCGGGGGAGACCCTCTACGTCAACCTCGACCACGCCGACGAGATCAAGCGGCTGCTGCTCTTCGTCTACATCTACGACCAGACCCCGGCCTTCGACCGGACCCACGCCCTGGTCACCCTCTACCCGAGCTCCGGTCCGCGCATCGAGATCGCGCTGGAGGAGCGGCAGCCGGAGGCCCGTTCCTGCGCGGTCGTCTCCCTGGAGAAGGTCAAGGGCGAGCTGGTCGTGCGGCGCGAGGTGAAGTTCGTGTACGGGTTCCAGGCCGAGCTGGACCGGCTCTACGGCTGGGGACTCCAGTGGGGGCGGGGCTACAAGAGCACCAAGGCCTGACGGCCCCGCCGGGCGGGCTGCGGGTATCGGGTCAGCGGCGGATGAACTGCGGGCCCTGCACCGGAAGCCGGAAGGTCGGGTCGCCGCCCGGACCGGGCACCGGGGCGGGGGACACCGGCTGCGGGTACCCGTAGGCGGGCGGGACGGCCGGCGGGGCCTGGGTGGGCGGTGCCGGCGCGGGCAGGGGCTGCGGCGGGCTCATCGCCGCCGTCTGCTCGGCGGTGGGTCCGGCCTCGGGGCTCCCGGCGGGCTCGGGGGCGTTCTCGTCCACCGAGATTCCGTGGTCGGTGGCCAACCCCACCAGCCCGTCGGAGTAGCCCTCGCCGAGCGCGCGGAACTTCCATCCCTCGCCCCGGCGGTACAGCTCCCCGCAGATCAGCGCCGTCTCGGCGCCGGTCTCGGGCCGCACGTCGAAGTGGGCCAGCGGGTCGGAGCCGCCGCTCGCGGTGGCGTCGTAGAGCAGGATCCGCAGGTCGCGGACGCGCTCGAAGGGGACGTCCTCGGCGGAGGCGACCACCAGGATCCGGTCCACCGCCGGGGTCACCGCGCGCAGGTCCGCCTGGACGGCGTCGGTGACCGCGTCGCCGAGCTGCTTCTTGCCGAGCCGCCAGACGGCCCCCGAAGGGTGGCGGGGCTGGTTGTAGAAGACGAAGTCCTCATCCGAACGCACCCGGCCGTCCGGGCCCACCAGCAGCGCGGAGGCGTCCACGTCCGGCACGTCGGGGCCACCGGTCCAGCGCAGCACCGCCCGGACCGCCACGGCGGTCACCGGGATGTTGGAGCCCTTCTGCATCGCGTGCGTCATGCCCGTCATCCTGCCCTCCCGGGGCGGAGCGGGACAATGCGGCCCCCCGTAGGGCCTTGTCTCGAACGGAAGACCTGGGCATGGTGCATGAGGGTTACCCGAACTTCATGTGCTTGAGGAACTCTTGGATCTCATTCGTACGTACTATTACCGGCTATTACCGGCCACGCCAGTTGGGCCGCCGAGGCAGTACGGGGGAAGCACATGCGTCACTTCGGGCACATATCGCCCACCGTCCGTAAGGACCTCTTCCACCAGGAGCCGGCTGAATTCACCGCCGCCTCACCGGCCCGCACCCTCGCCGCCGCACTGGGCGCCACGCTCTACAGCCCGGCCACCCGCCCCCAGCTCGCCGCGGACATCCGCAAGCAGGCCGGCCGCGGAGTCGTCTCCATGGTCCTCTGCCTGGAGGATTCCATCAGCGACGGCGATGTCACCGGCGCCGAGGAGAACCTCGTCCGGCAGTTCGCCGAGCTCGACGGGGACGGTGACGAGCTCCCGCTGCTGTTCATCCGTATCCGTACGCCCGAGCAGATACCCGACCTCGTGAAGCGCCTCGGCAGCTCCGCGCGGCGACTGGCCGGATTCGTACTGCCCAAGTTCACCGAAAGCCGCGGTACCGCCTTCCTCGACGCCGTCGCCCAGGCCGAGGCCGCGAGCGGGCAGCCCCGCTTGTACGCCATGCCGGTCCTGGAGACCCCCGACCTCCTCCACCTCGAAACCCGCGTCGAAGCCCTCGCCGGCATCTCGCGCACCGTCAACAGCCACCGCGAGCGGGTGCTGGCCCTGCGGCTCGGCGTGACCGACTTCTGCTCGGCGTACGGCCTGCGGCGCACGCCCGACATGACCGCCTACGACGTCCAGATCGTGGCCGGCGTGATCGCGGACGTCGTCAACGTCCTGAGTCGCGCCGACGGCACCGGCTTCACCGTGACCGGCCCGGTGTGGGAGTACTTCCGCAGCCAGCAGCGCCTCTTCAAACCCCAGCTGCGCCGCAGCCCCTTCCTGGAGGAGGGCGTGGAAGAGCTGCGCACCGCACTGATCGAGCACGACCTGGACGGCCTGCTGCGCGAGATCGAACTCGACCGGGCCAACGGGCTGCTGGGCAAGACCTGCATCCACCCGGCCCACGTGACCCCCGTCCACGCGCTGTCGGTGGTCTCCCACGAGGAGTTCAGCGATGCGCAGGACATCCTGCGCCCCGAGCGCGGCGGCGGCGGAGTAATGCGTTCCGCCTACACGAACAAGATGAACGAGGTGAAGCCCCACCGCGCCTGGGCGGAGCGCACCATGCTGCGCGCCGAGGTCTTCGGTGTGGCGAAGGAGGAGGTCGGCTTCGTCGACCTGCTCACGGCCGGGCTCCAGGTGTGAGCGGGTGAGCGTGTCCGGCAAGGGCGAGGACGGGTCCCACGAGCGCCACGGGACCACCGAGGGCTGCGGGACGACGGAGAGCCACGGCGCGACCGAGGGCTGCGGGACGGCCGAGCGCCACGAGACAACGAGGAAAGGCAAGACGATCGAAGCGGTGTGGTCGGGAACCTGGGTCGCGGAGCGGCTGGGCATCAGCCTGGAGGAGGCCGCCGAGCCCGGATCACCACGGCTCGCGGAGCTGCTCGGGCTGGCGCTGCGGCGCAACCCCAAGCGGGCGCACCTGCTGGTCTCGCAGGTGCTGGGCAAGCACGTCCCGCAGTCCCCGGACACCGTGTACGCGGCCGGGTACGGGCTCGGCCGGCGGGTCCGGGCCCTCCTCGGCGACGACGCGGCCGCCCGTGCGGTCGTCCTCGGCTACGCGGAGACCGCCACCGGGCTCGGCCACTGCGTGGCCGACGGCCTGGGCCCCGCCCCCTACCTGCACTCCACCCGCCGGCCCGTGACGGGCGTCGAGCCCGCCGGCGGCTTCGAGGAGGCGCACTCACACGCCACCTCGCACCTGCTGCTGCCCGAGGACCCGGGACTGCTGGCCGGCAGCGGGCCGCTGGTCCTCGTCGACGACGAGTTCTCCACCGGCAACACGGTCCTCAACACCATCCGCGACCTGCACGCGCGCCACCCCCGCTCGCACTACGTGGTGGTCGCCCTCGTCGACATGCGCTCACCGGCCGACCGCGACCGGCTGACCGCCTTCGCCGCCGAGCTCGGCGCGCGGGTGGACCTGGTGGCCCTGGCCTCCGGCACGGTGTCCCTCCCGGACGGCGTACTGGCCAAGGGCCAGGCCCTGGTCGAGCAGTACGAGGACATCCGGCCGCGCCGGCGTTCGAAGCTCGGGGCACCGGGCGGAGCCCCGGCGGACGGCCCGCGGCCGGACAGCGACGGCACCTGCCGGCGGGTCGCGCTCGACTGGCCCGCCGGCGTCCCCGACGGGGCCCGGCACGGCTTCACCCCCACCCACCGCACAGCGCTGGAGGCGGCCCTGCCCGCCATGGCCCGCCAGCTCGCGGGAGAACTCGGCACGGAGCCCGGTCGGGTCCTCGTACTCGGCAACGAGGAGCTGATGTACGCGCCGCTGCGCCTCGCGAAGGCACTGGAGGACGCCGCGGCGGCCCGCGAGGTCCGCTTCTCGACCACCACCCGCTCGCCGGTGCTCGCCGTGGACGACCCCGGCTACGCCATCCGCACCCGGCTGGTCTTCCCCGCCCACGACGCACCGGCCGACGGACCCGGGGACCGGTACGCCTACAACGTCGCGGGGGCCGGCTTCGACGCAGTCGTCGCCGTCGTCGACTCGGCCGGGGACACCCCCGCTCTGCGTACCGGACTGCTGGCCGCCCTCGCCCCGCACACCGGCCGGGTCCTGCTCGCCGTGATCCCGTCGTACGTGCCCCCGCGCGCCTCGCAGCCGCGTACCTCGCAGCCGCGTACCTCGGACCCGGGCACCTCGGACCCGGGCACCTCGGACCCGCACACCTCAGACCCGCACATTTCACACCGGCAGGAGCCGACCATGCCCGAGCCCCTGCGCGGCCCCGCCTACTCCTCGTACGCCGCCGAGGACGTCGGCTGGCTGCTCCAGGACTTCTCCGACGTGGAGCTGGAGGCCCCGACCGAGGAGCGCGAGGAGGCGATCCAGGCGGGCGGCGCGCACTACGCCGAGTCGCTGCCCGTCGAGTACCAGCCGTCCCCGCAGTACCAGGAGCTCTACCAGAGCGCCCTGTCCGCCTCCGCCGCCCGCATCGCGCGAGCCGTCGGCACCGTCACCGAGACCGTCCTCGCCGAGCGGTCCCCGTCCCCCGTCCTGGTCTCCCTGGCCCGGGCCGGTACGCCCGTCGGCGTGCTGATGCGCCGCTGGGCCCACGCCCGGCACGGCCTGGACCTGCCGCACTACGCCGTCTCCATCGTGCGCGGCCGCGGCATCGACGCCAACGCCCTGCGCTGGCTGGCCGCACACCACGACCCGGCCGACGTCGTCTTCGTGGACGGCTGGACCGGCAAGGGCGCCATCACGCGCGAACTGAAGGCCGCGCTCGGTGAGTTCCCCGGCTTCCACCCGGAGATCGTCGTCCTCGCCGACCCCGGCTCCTGCGTGCCGACGTACGGCACCCGCGAGGACTTCCTGATCCCCTCCGCCTGTCTCAATTCCACCGTCTCCGGTCTCATCTCACGTACGGTTCTGCGGTCCGACCTGGTCGGTCCCGCCGACTTCCACGGCGCGAAGTTCTACCGCGAGCTCGCCGCAGCCGATGTCTCCGTCGAGTTCATCGACACCGTCGCCGCCCACTTCGACGAGGTGGCCGAGGCCGTCGACGCCGAAGTCAAGGAACTGCTCGCGGCCGACCGCACGCCGACCTGGGAGGGCTGGGCGGCGGTGGAGCGGATCAGCGAGGAGTACGGCATCCACGACGTGAACCTGGTCAAGCCGGGCGTCGGCGAGACCACCCGGGTGCTGCTGCGCCGGGTGCCGTGGAAGATCCTGGCCCAGCGGGGTGCCGGGGCGGACCTGGACCACGTACGCCTGCTCGCCGAGCAGCGCGGGGTCCCGGTGGAAGAGGTCGACGGGCTCCCCTACACGTGCGTAGGACTCATCCATCCCCGATTCACACGCGGCGCGACCGGCGCCGACGGAAAGGCTGTGGCCTCGAAGTGACTGTCCTGGTAGCCAGTGATCTCGACCGAACGCTCATCTACTCGGCGGCCGCCCTCGGCCTGACCATGCCCGACCCGGTGGCCCCGCGGCTGCTGTGCGTCGAGGTCCACGAGAGCAAGCCGCTGTCCTACATGACGGAGACGGCGGCGGGACTGCTGGCGGAGCTGACGGCCGACCCGGGAGTCGTCTTCGTCCCCACGACGACGCGGACCCGCAAGCAGTACCAGCGGATCCGCTTCCCCGGCGGTCCCATCCCCTACGCGATCTGCGCCAACGGCGGCCAGCTGCTCGTGGACGGGGTGCCGGACCGGGACTGGCGGCGCCAGGTCGCCGCACGGCTCGCGCAGGAGTGCGCCCCGCTGGAGGAGGTCCACGCCCACCTGCTGGCGACGGCCGACCCGGTGTGGCTGCGCAAGGCGCGGCTGGCGGAGGACCTCTTCGCGTACCTGGTCGTGGAGCGCGCGCTGGTGCCGGACGAATGGCTGAAGTCCCTGGCGGAGTGGGCCGAGGCGCGCGGCTGGACGGTCTCGCTCCAGGGCCGCAAGATCTACGCCGTTCCGCGTCCGCTGACCAAGAGCGCGGCGATGCGTGAAGTGGCACGGCGTACCGGCGCCACCGTGACCCTCGCCGCGGGCGACTCGCTCCTGGACGCGGACCTGCTGCTGGCGGCGGACGCGGGCTGGCGGCCGGGCCACGGCGAGTTGGCGGACGCGCTGTGGGCGGCGCCGACGGTGACGGCCCTGGCTACGGCGGGCGTCCTCGCCGGCGAGGAAATCGTCCGCGCGTTCGCCCGCGAGGCGGGCAGCCGACTCGGCACACTGGGGGCATGACCAAGGGCAACAGCACCAAGATCACTGACGAGCTCTACCAGTACATGCTTGCGCACAACCCCCCGTTGGACGCGGTCCAGCGGGGGCTGGTGGCGACGACGTACGAGAAGTTCCCGGACGTCGCCGGAATGCAGTCGGCGGAGGAACAGGGGCCGCTGCTCGCCTTCCTGGTCCGGCTGACCGGCGCCCGGCACATCGTGGAGGTCGGTACGTTCACCGGCTTCTCGACCCTGTCGATGGCCCAGGCGCTGCCCGCCGACGGCCGCATCATCGCCTGCGACATCTCGCGGGAGTGGACTGCGTACGGCCAGGAGGCCTGGAAGGAGGCGGGCGTCGCCGACCGCATCGACCTGCGCATCGCGCCGGCGCTGGAGACCCTGCGGGCGATGCCGGCGCAAGCGCACATCGACATGGCCTACGTGGACGCGGACAAGGAGAGCCAGATCGCCTACTGGGAGGAGCTGGTGCCGAGGCTGCGCCCGGGCGGCCTGATCGTCACGGACAACACGCTGTTCCACGGCGAGGTCATCGACGAATCGGCCACGGGCTCGGCGGCGGGTGTCCGCGCCTTCAACGACCACGTCTCGGCGGACCCCCGCATGGAATCCGTCCTCCTGGCGATCTCGGACGGCCTGACGCTCTCGCGCAAGCGCTAGCGCTGGCGCTGGCGCGAGAGCTGGCGCGAGAGCTGGCGCTGGCGCTGGCGTCGGCCGGGCTGGGGCGGGCCTTTCAGGCACGCGCGGCGGCGAACGGGCCGCCGGGCCCGAAGACCAGGGCGGCGAAGCGCTCGCCGATGCGATGGTGTGTGGCGGCATCCGGGTGGAGCTGGTCGGGCAGCGGCAGTTCGGCGAAGTCCGCCTCGCCGTAGAGGTCGCGGCCGTCGAGGTAGTGCAGGTTCGGGTCGTCGGATGCCCGCTGCTTCACCAGGCGGGCCAGCTCGTCCCGGATGACGTTGAGGGTCAGCTTGCCGTCGGCCCGTTCCGCCGGGTCGCCCGCGGCCCGGAACTGGAGCCTTCCCGCGCTGAGGCTGCTGAAGTCCGGGGCGCTGGGGCCGGGCGTGTCCTCGTGGATGGGGCACAGGAGGGGCGAGACGACCAGGAGCGGAGTGGTGGGGTGGCCCTCGCGGATGGTGTCGAGGAAGCCGTGCACCGCGGGGCCGAAGGCGCGCAGGCGCATCAGGTCGGTGTTGACGAGGTTGATGCCGATCTTGACGCTGATCAGGTCCGCGGGGGTGTCGCGCAGGGCGCGAGCGGTGAACGGGTCGAGCAGGGCACTACCGCCCAGGCCCAGGTTGGTCAGTTCCACTCCGCCGAGGGAGCCGGCCAGCGCGGGCCAGGTGGTGCTGGGGCTCGCGGCGTCGGAGCCGTGGCTGATCGAACTGCCGTGGTGCAGCCACTTCTTGCGGTCCCCAGCCGGCAGGGGCTCGACGGGGGCGTCGGTGCGCAGGGCGACCAGCTGGGTGATCTCGTTGTACGGCAGCCAGATCTCGACGTCCTTGACCCGGTCGGCGAGGCCGGAGAACCGGATGGTGCCGACCGGGCCGGGCCGGGTTTCCGCGGACCCGGTGGTCATGTCCATCATCAGGACGTTGCCGCCGGTCACACTGGCCTGCCCGGCCAGCCGGCCGTCGACGAGCAGGTCGTACACGCCGTCGGGGCGGGGCGGGACGCCCCGGTAGGCATTCTTGGTGCGCAGTGCGTCCAGCTCGACGGCGGTGGCCCGGGTGCGGAACACCAGCCGTACGCCGGAGGGCTGGGCCTCCGCCATGGCCAGCTGCCCGTCGGCGCACTGCGCACGGGCCCGGGCGGGCAGCCGGTGCGGCAGCACCCCGTGTGCGGTGCGCTCCAGATCCAGGGCGCCGCGCAGGAGGTCCGCGGTGAGGGGAGTGGTGATCCAGTCCGTCGCAGGGGCGGCCGTGGGGGCGCCGGGGACGTCGTCGAGCCCGTCGTTCATGGTTGCATTCTGCGGGTCGGACGCGTGACCGGCCCCATGGTTTCCGCCCACGCCCACGCCCCACGCCCACGCCCCACGCCCACGCCCCACGCCCACGCCCCACGCCCGCGGCCCCCGCGCCGCTGACGGCCGACGTGCCGGTGACGCGAACCATCCACCCCTGATCGGGAAGCCGGTCCTGGCGCCGGCCCGGGGAGTCGCAGCCGGCGCCCGGCCGGGGCCGGGGCCGTGGCCGTGTCCAGGCGCAACGGAAGCGACGGCCTAGCCGCAGCCGCCTCCACCGCAGCAGCCCCCGCCCCCGCCGCCGGCTCCCATGGCCGGCGCGGGCGCGTTGCCGGTCCCGCCGACGGCGACGGCGGACAGGAGCTTGACGGTGTCGGCGTGTCCGGAGGGGCAGTCGGCGGGCGCGGAGGACTCGGCCATGGGACGGCTGACCTCAAAGGTGTCGTCGCAGGTCCGGCAGCGGAATTCGTAACGAGGCATGCGCACAGGCTAAGCCGCCGAGCCGGGCGGGGGTATCCCTGTCCGTGCGACACCGCGCCGGCGCCGCTCCCACGGGCGCCGCTCCTCCTCCGGGCGCCCGCTCCTCGGGGGCGCCACCCTCTAGGGGCGGCGCCTTCTCCGGGCGATGGTTCGCTGCTCCCGGGCCGCCTGCTCGGGGTGACGGGCGCGCCAGTACGGATTGTCGTGCGGCAGAGCGCTGCCCACCCTCCCGTACATCCCGAACCACATCAGCATCACGCCGACAACGAAGCTGAAGATCACGTTGGGCATCCTGAAGGCCAGGAAGTTCAGACCCGTGTCCAGCAGCGCGAGATTCACGAAGCCGCTCGCGATGAACAGCAGACCCAGCACGATGTTGAGGGTCGAGGCGAAGTTCCCGCCGACGACCATCCCGTAGAGCAGCAGCAGACCGACGAGGATGGAAAGGACGCTCAGCGCCCCATTGGTGTTCAGCGTGAGGACCGTGTCGCCGCCGGTGTCGAAGAAACCGATCCGGTCGATCAGCCCCAGGATCCCGAACACCACCAGCAGCAGACCGGTCAGCCCCGCCCCGACGCGGTACACCTGGCTGAGCTTGTGGTCGACGGGCAGATGCTCATCGAGCCGGGTCCCGAACGGCCGGCGGACGCGCGGCGACCCACGCCAACCCATACCGCCCTCCTCTGCCTCGGGCCGTACCCACCTCCCAGCATCCGCCGCCCCGAGAACCCGGACAAGTCAGCCGTGCCCGAGCTGCTCCCGGATGTCGGTCACCACCCGGTTCACTGACGCCCGGACGCCCTCCATCTCCTGGATGAACGCCCAGTAGTCCGGGTGGCGCACGTCCAGCCCGGCCAACGCCCGGTTCATGCGCGCGACCGACTCGTCCAGCGGTCGCGCGTGCCGCGGATCAGGCACACTGCGGCCGGCCATCGCCAGCCGCTGCGCATCCCGGATCGCGAACCGGGTCCGCTCCACCTCCGCCTTGGGATCCCGCGCCACCGCCTCCAGCCGCGTCAGCCGGTCCTGCGCTGCCGACACCGCCTCGTCGACGGCGTCCAGCGAAGTCCGCACCGCCTCGATCAGCGTCCCTACGTCGGCCCAGCGCTGCTCCTCGCGCGCCCGGGCAGCGTCCCGCAGCCTCTCCTCGGCCCGCGCGACCTCCCGTACGGCCTCGTCCGGGACCTGCTGAAGGTCCTGCCAGCACGCCGCACTGAAACGCCGGCGCAGCTCACTGAGGACCGGATCCACCCGGTCCGCCCGGTTGCGCAGCGCCTGCGCCCGCGTCCGCAGGCTCACCAGCCGCCGGTCGATCTCCGCGGCCCGCTCCGGCAGCCGGACCGCCTCCACCCGTATGGCCTCGGCGTCCCGCAGGATCCGGTCCGCGCGCTGCACGGTCGCCTGCACTCCGTGCAGCCCGGCACCCTGATTCAGCTTGGTCAGCTCCGGCCCCAGAGCCGCCAGCCGCGCGGCCAGGTCATCGGCCCGCATCCCCTCGGCCCGTACGGCGTCCAGCGCGTCACTCGCCGCCAGCAGCGCGGCCTTGGCCCGCTCCCGCGCCGGAGCCACCCGTGCGAGCTGCGTCTCGGCCTTGTCCAGCAACGGCTGCAGCCCCTGCGCGAACCGGTCCAGCTCCGCCTGCACCCGCACGAGCTCGTCCCGCGCCCGGGTCAGCTGCTGCGTGGCCCGCGCGGCGACCGACGCGTCCAGCTCGGGGCGGTCCAGATCGTGCGCGTCGACCGCCTCGATGTAGACGTGGCTGACCTGATCGATCCGCTGCCCGAGCGCGGTGAAGCCCGCGCCCACCTGCCGCGCGGCGGGCGATCCGTCCGCCGCGGCGATGGTCTCGACCGAGATCCGCAGATCCCGCTGTGCGGTGTCCAACGCGTAGAACGCCGCCGCGGCGGCATCCTTCGCCGCCTGGGCATCCGCCCGCCGACTCTCGTCCCGCCCACCGAACCAACGCCGGGATGCCGTTGTCACAATGCCTCTCCCGTACCGCGTCCGCCATGCCCCGGTCCATTCTCCCCCGGAACGGGTTTGCATGGGGGGTGTGCCCCCCATGTAGGCTGTCGACTCGTCCACGGGTGTGTAGCTCAGGGGTAGAGCGCTGCTCTTACAAAGCAGATGTCGGCGGTTCGAAACCGTCCACGCCCACCAGTAGGAAGTAGCAGGTGAAAGCCTGTTTTGGCCCCCTAGTCGCAATCGGCTAGGGGGCTTTCCCCGTCTCGGGAGGCCACTACGAGTCCACATCCCCCGGGCCTCGCCTAGGCCACCACCCATTGCGGGGGCCACGACTGGCAGATCATCGGGTTAAGAGTGTGATGGGCCGGATGAGCCTGGCCTGATCTGTGAGCCGCCTGTCAGGGCGATGCCTCCGGCGGGGGCGCTCTGACTTTGGGACGCGGGGGCCAGTCGTGCGGCTGCGGCTGAGTTGTGGTTTGGGGTGCGGGCTGTCATCCCGTCTGCCGCCGACCCAGGCAAGCCTTTAGCAGACCAGCCATCAGGGGACCAGGTCGTTCGTCCAGCAGGGCGCTCCACCTGGGCCCCAGAAGCCTGCCACCTATCACTCCGTGTGGGTGGACGACAGACGGGATGACAGCAGGAGCGCACTGTGACTGGCGCGACCGATAAGGCGCGGCTGGCCGCGATTACGCCCCTCAAACCACTGACTTACAGACGACTCTCTGATCAGGAGGCCTGGGCCCACAAGGCAGAGACGAGGCCATCTCTAGAGAGTGGATATGCGGATTATAGGGGGATAGCTGTATCGGCAGTGGCTGTGATTCAACGGCTCGCTGTTCCATAGGAGAAGCAGTTTGTTTCACGTATGGAACGAGGGCGATGAACTAGCAGGTCAGAGCTGCGTAAGTCACTTACGTGGCTCTAACCGTGCCGAGAGTCGCCATAGGCGCGCGGGTCTCTCGCAGGTACGCAAAAGGAGCCGATCGAAATCCTGCGGACACGGCTGACCAAACGAAGGCCCCGCCCGGTCTACCAAGACTCTACGGACGGGGCCTCGGGCATCACCCCAGATGGGAGACGCCTGAGAAAGGAGACATGGAGCAACACGCCGTCCCTGAGCCTCAGCGTAGTAATCAACCGGCAAGTGGGGCCAGCGCCATCGCTCTGCTAATGGTTGGCGTCGGTACGCTCTTTACGGGACTGGGAGCGATCATCACCACTATCCGCTGAGTCCGCCGTACAGCAGCGCAGTACCGCAACCGCAGCAACCGGCATCGTCCTGAAGCGTCCCTCCGGGGCCATGAAGTGGCCGGAATGGCCAGCACCGCCCGCTCTGGCTAGAGGCACGGATTAGAAGGCTGACCGTGCCAGACGCGTGCCAGGTAAGGCGGAGAACAGTGGTCAGTGGCAGGTACCAGCGAGAGCCCTCGGGTTCCCCCTGGCATCCGTTTCCGCTGGGCACCGGCCGGACGGTGTGGGCAGAATCAGTGATTCCCAAGCTCAGGGCGCTGGGTGCGGCCGGTGGAGACAAGTGCTCCGGGTGGATGATCTGGAGCCGCACTGGCTCGCCGGCTTGTCATTTGCGCAGATCACCCAGCCCTGGTGGGAGCCACCGGCACGACATAAGCGGCGAGGTGACGATCAGCGTTTTTTGGTCTTCCTCTTCTGTGGTGGGGTCCACTCGCCTCGATGTGTTTGGCAACGGGAGTAGCCGATCATCGCGGGATTCCGGCACGGTTTGCCGGTCTTGGTCTTAGTCGACCCACACTTGACTTGAAAGCCCATTTGCTCTCCTTGATCAGGTTCCGGCCTTAACTACCGCTTCCGCCACCAAAGGAGCCGGGGGGACCCAGCAGCGCCGAGTACAACGCTTAGGCCGAGCGGCGCTCGCCGGGCAGAGACAGCGCTTGGTGGTGGTGCCAAAGCAGATAGCGGTTGGCCTGGAGCTCTGCCTCTCCCCATTCCAGGCGCATCACACCGCGGTCCATCGAGCAGGCGTAGGCGAGGAGCACGACACGGGTTTCCGGGCCGAGCTGGTCCAGGTCGCTGTGGAACTCCTCCGCGTAGAGCTCGTCTAGCCCCAAGTCGAACTCGCCTTGCAAGGACTCTGGCCCATACCGCCGGAGAAGATCGGCTCGCAGCCCCACGGCGCGACGGAGGCGTGCCTCAGTCACTGCGACGTCCGTCTTGGCGTAGCGGAACGGATAGAGGACTTGTCCCGCAATCACGACCACGCTTCGTCCTTGGAGGCGAATCGTCGCGGAGCCGGGAACATGGGCCAGGCCGCTCGCCAACTCCTCGTACTGAACGGCGTGCAGACCGTGCCCATACGCCTCAAGTGTCTGGGTGTGAACACCTTGGTGGCCGTTACGCGCTCGCTCATGAGCCCGCATGATGCACGGCGGTATCAGGCTCCGGAGCGGCGCGGCCAGATCCCCGAACGTTCGGAGTGCCCACTCCGATCCTGACCCTGCTTCCCCCATACCGCTCCCACCTCGCACTCGTGGCACTGTCAGAGGCAACCTTCAGCATCTTCGACGGTGGCTGGGCCTTCGGGGAACTGCGAGAGCGCACGCGGGGGGCAGCGATGCAGGTGCCAGGCGCAATGCCACCACCCGCCTCGCGGCCTATTCGTGAAGAGCGAGACCGAGAGCGGGGCGGGGATGCCCCCTAAGCGTGAGACCACACGGGGCCTCCGGAAAGCCGTGTGTGGATTGACACCGTCCGGTCTCTGGTGCTCCACCCGTTCGGAGCGAATCCGGTACGACCGCCTGATCGCGCTCGACACCGGACCCCGCAGGACGCTGACCAAGCCGCTTCACCTACCGACAAGTTCCAAATCAGAGGAGCTCGCATCGACGGTCGGAAGTAGGGTGGCGCTCATGAGCACGCGACCGACCTGCCCACGCTGTCAGGACTGGATCCATCAGTACCGCTTCAAGAGTGATGGAGCCGCGTTCTCGCTGTGCAAGGAGTGCGACGCCTTCTGGTGGCCGCACGCCAGGACGGATATCGCCAACGCACTCTTCCTCGACGATGTGGTGGCCGCACGACTGGGGGAAGAGGGCAACCCCTGGACCGCCCGCGTGTGGGCCGACGTGATCGAGCCCGTGACGGGCGCCAGCTGACATTGAGAGGCGACATCAACGACGGCGGACAGGAGCGGCGGCCGACGACCCTCAAGGGAGCTCTGGTCCCCGGCCAGGGGCGCCGGAGGGTAGTCCGGGCGAGCTTACAAAGCAGATGTCGGCGGTTCGAAACCGTCCACGCCCACCAGCACGAAGACCCCTCGCCGATCACGGCGGGGGGTCTTCTGCATGGGTCGTGGGGTGCGGTCAGGCGTTGGGACGCTTGCCGTGGTTGGACTTCTTCTTCTTGCGGGCGCGACGCTTGTTCCCTCGCTTGGCCATCTGGACAACTCCCTCATTCGGGGATCTTTCATGCCTTCGCCAGTCTAGATTCGGCCCAGGAGGTCCGCATCAGCGGTCGGCGTGGGATCGTCGGGAGCATGGGCGAGTGGCTCCTGTCGGGTGGGGTGGTCGCGGTGCTGGTCGCGGCTGTGGTGGTGCTGGAACGGGCCGCTGGGGCCGGGTTCGAGCGGAGGCGGGCCGAGGCGCGGGCGCGCATGCTCGCGCAGGTCGCCGGGCCCGCGGCGACGGGCGCGGTCGACTCATCGGATCCGAAGTACGCGGACGTCGGCGGCATCCGGCCGACGGCGGAAGCGGGCGACCGGCGGGACGACTTCACGCCGATCCTCGTGGAGTACTACGCCTACGGGCTGACCCAGGCGCGGAGCAGTTTCGCGACCAGCCAGATATTCGCCGGCTTCGGGGCGGCGATCCTCCTCTTCGGGGTGGGGCTCGCCGTATGGAAGGCCGAGAGCAGTGGAGACCTGTATCTGGGGGTCGTCACCAGTTCGGTGGGCCTGGTCGTGGTCCTGGTCGGGCAGCTGTTCCACCGGCGCGCCGACATCGCGCTCAAGCACATGGCCGACCAGACCGCCTCGCTGCGCGACGACCGGCGGGCCGCCGAGACGACGCAGCAGGCCATTGGGCTGCTCGACGAGGTCGCGGACCCAGTGCTGCGGGCTCGGCTCCAGGCCGGGCTGATCATGAAACTGTCCGGGGCCGAGCTGCCCGGGTAGCGGGATAGTAGGAGTATGTGCCGCTCCATTAAGACCCTGCGCCCGCCCGCCATCCCCGAGAAGGCCACGGAGGAGGAGATCCGCGCCGCAGCCCTGCAGTACGTACGGAAGGTCTCCGGATTCCGGGTGCCCGCCGCGCACAACCGCGAGGTGTTCGAGGCAGCCGTGGACGCCGTTGCCGAGGCCACCCGGATGCTGCTCGACGGGGTACGCGTACGGGGGCAGGCCGAGCCCGCCGCGTGACGGCGCGGGCGGCGCGCGGGATCGGCGGTCGCCGCTGCTCAGGCGGAGCGGCGGCGCAGCAGCCACACCCCGGCTCCGAGCGCGCCCGCGACAAGGGTGCCGCCGACCGCGATCTGACCCGTGTTCATCGAACCGACGCTGCCACCCGTACCGCCGCGCGCGCCGCCCGGGGTGACGTGCAGTGAGACGGTGACGCGCTGGCCGCCGGGGCCGCCGCACTCGAAGGTGACGCGGTGCGTGCCCGGGTTGGCGTTGCGGAAGACGGTGGCGCTGCCGAAGAGGTTGGTGGCCTCCAGATTGCCCGGGGTCAGGCGTACGTCGCCGAAGGCGCTGGACGAGGCCCTGCCGGTCTTGGTGCCGCAGCCCATGACGTTGAGGCTGACCCGGCCGCCTGGGGCGACGGTGCTGGGGGAGACGGTGGCGGAGGGGCCGGCGTAGGCGACTGTGGCGGGAGTGGCGGCGGCGACGATGAGGGTCGCGGCCGCGACGGTCATGAGGCGGCGCTGCATGGCGTGCGGCTGGGCTTGCGGCTCGGCGTGCGGCATGGAGAGAACTCCTCGGGCTCCTCGAAACGGCGCGGCCAGGGCACGGATGTGACGCGGATTCGGTTGCGCACCGTGTTGTGACGTTAGGAGCCCGGCGCCGCGGCGGCGATCGGGGCCGGGTGAACGGGTGAGTCGTTGCTCCGCCCGGGGGAGGTCCTGCTACGCCGCCGGAGCCGCCGCCACCGGGACGGGGCGGCGGATGACGAAGGCGGCCAGGGCGCCCGCGGCGAAGAGGGCGATGAGGGAGAGCGCGGTGCCGAGCCACTGGGTGCCGAGCCACTGGGTGCCGAAATAGCCGAGGGCCACGCTGTAACCGGCCCAGGCCATGCCCGCCAGCACCGACCAGGGCAGGAACTCCATCACCTTGCGGTGCGTCTTGCCCGCGCCCAGGGACACCACCGAGCGGCCCGCCGGGGCGAAGCGGGCGATCACCACCAGGGCGCCGCCGCCGCGCGCCAGGGCGGTGCCCAGGCGTTCCTGGGCCCGCGTCAGCCGACGGGAACGGGCGATGGCCCGGTCCAGCCGCGCTCCACCGCGCCGGGCCAGCCGGTACGCGGCCATGTCACCCAGCACCGAGGCCGTCGTGGCGATCACGAGCAGGGCCAGGATGTCCGGCACCGGGGCGGGAACCGGCACCGGTCCGGCCGCCCCGGCGGCCGCAGCGGCCGCCGCAGCGGTGATCACGAGGACCCCGCTCGGCAGCACCGGCAGGAAGACGTCGAGCACGACGGACAGCGCCACCACGGCGTAGATCCATGGGCTCGTGGTCAGCGACCCCAGAGTCTCAAACAAGGCGGGACTCCCCAGTCCGGTTGACGTGCTGCGGCATGAAGCGCCGCGACGTCGCGGGGAGCGGCAGGAGCGGCTGACAGCCATACAGCGTACGCCTGACGTTCGTACCCCGGACACGCGGGGCCGCCCCCCGGCCACGGTGTGTCAGGTCCCTTGCGCCACACCGCCCGACGGTGTCAGGTCGGCCGCGCCCCCTGCCGCCCCGCGCCGCACTGCCTCGCCCCGTCACCTACGCCCCGGCACGTCACTGCGCCCCGGTGAGGTCACGGTCCAGCACGGTCACCAACCGGGCCGCCCCCTTCCGCTCCTTGCGCGCCTGGTCCAGCCGCAGCCGGGCGGTCCGGCCCGCCAGCGCCAGCGTCATCAGCTGATTCCCGAACCACGGCCCACCCGTACGCCGCCAGCTGACCGGCGGCCGGCCCGTCCGCCCGTGCCGGGAGAAGCCGCGCCCCAGCCACCGCCCCGTCCGCGACCAGCCCAGCCGGAAGCCCAGCTTCACCGCGGTATGGATGGAGTTGTGCACCGGCGAACACGTCAGCTGGAACAGCCGCGCCGTACTGGGTATTCGAGGCTCGGCCACATACGCGTGATGCACGTCCCCCGACAGCACGAGTACAGTCGCCGGCGCCCGCGGCCCCGTCCCCACCTCCTCGATCAGATCGGTGAGCGCCGCGAACGAGGCCGGGAACGCCGCCCAGTGCTCCAGATCGCTGCGACGGCGCAGATTCTCCCCGATCCGCGCCCATCGCGGCCCCCTCTCACCACGGCACAGCGCGGCATTCCACGTCTCGGCGTCGTGGACCAGCGGCGGCAGCAGCCACGGCAGTGAGGACCCGATCAGCAGGTGGTCGTAACCCCCGCGCCCCGCGAGCGCGTTCTCCCTGAGCCACTCCTGCTCCGCCGGGTCGAGCATCGCCCGCCCGTCCTCCGCCAGCACCCGCCCGGCCCGCGTGTCCACCATCAGCAGCCGGGCCCGTCCGAAGTCGCGCCGGTAGCTCCAGCGCACCGTGCCCGGATCGGCATCCGCCCTGGCCGCGAACGCGCGCAGCGCGTCCGTACCGTCCGGGGTCTCCCGGACCGACCCGTACAGCCCGTCGGCTTCCAACTCCGCGGGCGAGAGATTGCCCAGGTGCTGGTACACCCAGTACGACATCAGCCCGCTGAGTATCCGCTCCTGCCACCACGGCGTCGCCCGCATCTCCGCCAGCCACGCCGCGCTCGTGTTCCAGTCGTCGATGACGTCGTGGTCGTCGAATATGTGCAGGCTCGACACGGTCGACAGCAGCCAGCGGATCTCCGGATCGAGCCAGGACTCGTAGTAGAGCCGGGTGTACTCCTCGTAGTCCGCGACCTGGGCTCCGGGAGGGTCCCGCAGATCCCGCCGGGCCGCGAGCCACTGCCGGGTCTCCCGGGACAGCGCGTCCGCGTACACCTGGTCGCCGAGCAGCAGCAGGACGTCCGGGCGCACCGCCTCCGGCTCGGCGGCCAGCCGCGCCGCGAGGGTGTCGAGCGCGTCCGGGCCGTGCGGCCCGTGCCGGCCGGCGGGCGGCGCGGCCTGACGGCAGGAGCCGAAGGTGACGCGCAGCTCGGGCCCGGGGCGCCCGGCGCCCCTCACGGCCGGTGTGCTGATCGTGCTCGGCGGGAAGCCGCTGTCGCGCAGCGGCCATACGCGCACGCCGTCGAGCAGCACCTCATACGCCGTGGTGGCGCCCGGAGTCAGGCCGGTCACCGGTACCAACGCGTAGTGGTGCCCGGCTATCTGGAAGGTGCGCACGCTGCCTCCCGCCCCGTCGGCACACCGCACCTCGGCCGTGCACGGACGGTCCGCCTCCACCCATATGGTGGCCGAACCGCCCGTGTCCCAGTCGACATAGCGCAGCAGTGGTCCCAGACGCAATCCGGCCATGCGACTCCCCCTCCTCGTAGCCCCTGCGATCACGGTACGACGGGGTGGGGGAGCCGCGCCTCCCCCTGGCGGGGGAAAGATCGGCCGGTCAGCAGCCGTTCAGGACGTTCACCAGGGCCGTCTTCTCGCTTGAGTCCATGCTCAGGCCCCAGTACTGCTTCACGTGGACCCACATGCGGGCGTAGGTACAGCGGTAGGCGGTCCGCGACGGCAGCCACTCGGCGGGGTCGAGGTCGCTCTTGGCCTGGTTGACGTCGTCGGTGACCGCGATGAGCTGAGGGCGGGACAGGTCGTTGGCGAACTGCTGGCGCTTGGTGGTGGTCCAGGAGTTGGCGCCGGAGCGCCAGGCCTCGGCGAGCGCGACGACGTGGTCGATGTCCAGGTCGGAGGCGGCGGTCCAGGTGGCGCCGTCGTACTCGGAGTACCAGCTTCCGCTGACCGCGGCGCAGGCGGAGTCCTGGACGACGTTCACGCCGTCCCGCTTGAGGACGGTCTCGCGGGTGTTGCAGGTGCCGGAGACGGTGCTCCAGTGCGGGAACAGGTCGCGGCTGTAGCCGGTGCTGGACCCTTCCGCCTTCGGCGTGACCGTTGCCAGGTAGGAGCGGGCGGACGCGGCACTGATGGGGGTCGGCGGTGCGGCCTGAGCGGTCGGAGCGTTGACGAGGGAGGTGAGCGAGGCGAGCGCTGCTGCTGACGCGAGCACGCCAATGCGACGCGCGTAGACGCTGGATATGAGTGCCATGAGGGGCTCCCTTGATGCGGGGGGTGTGGCCGTGCGGCCCCGGCGGGCCGCGGCCATGGTGTCGGCGCCAGGTTTCGCGGGGATGGGCGCCAGGTGACAGCCTGGCGACATGAGCACGTCACATCAAGCCCGCAAGGACCCCTGATTATGCGGACGTTGAGATTCCGTAGGGGTGTGAACGGGCTGGGGCCGCGGGACGGCTGCCGTGCGCGGCGCCGTATCGGTGCCGGTCCGGCGCCGATACGGCCGGATCCGGCGGGACCAAGGACCTATTTCGGGCGCCCGCGGGCCTCGCGTACTCTGTACCGAGCAGAAGGGGAGTAGCTCTTCGCCGGACCGTCGACATACTGCTGGGTCACACCAGCCGGCGCCCGGAGGCAGGCCGCGGACAGCGGTCGGCCAGCGAGACCTTCGGCCGCAGTGTCCTGTTCACGCGTAGGCGCGTTTGTGCGCGCACACGCAAGCCGGGACGCCGCCGAGCCGAAGCGACCCCTGATCCACCCCAGGTCTCTCGGTACCGCTGGCGTCCTGCCCGACCGATCGAGGTTTCACCCCGTGTTCAGCTTCAGCGTCACGGCGATCGCCTTCGGCGTCGTCTTCCTCGCCGAGCTCCCCGACAAGACGGCCCTCGCCGGCCTGATGCTCGGCACCCGCTACCGCGCCTCATACGTCTTCGCGGGCGTCGCCGCCGCCTTCGCCGTGCACGTCGCGCTCGCCATCGCGGCCGGCAGCGTACTCACCCTGCTCCCGCACCGGCTCGTCCAAGCCGTCGTCGGCGTCCTCTTCCTCGCGGGTGCGGCCATGCTGCTCCTGAAGAAGGACGACGACGGTGAAGAGGTCAAGCCGCCCGCCGACCAGTCCTTCTGGAAGGTCTCCGGGGCCGGCTTCATGCTGATCCTGGTGGCCGAGTTCGGTGATCTCACCCAGATCATGACGGCCAACCTCGCCGCCCGGTACGACAATCCCGTCTCCGTCGGCATCGGCGCCGTGCTGGCCCTGTGGGCGGTCGCGGCCATCGGCATCCTGGGCGGACGCACCCTGATGAAGTACGTGCCGCTGCGCCTGATCACGAAGATCGCGGCCGCGGTGATGGCGGCGCTGGCCGTCTTCTCGCTGTACGAGGCGATCGCGGGCTGACCGGGCTGACCGGGCTGACCGGGCTGACCGGGCTGACCGGGCCGGGCAGGGTCGTACGGGCCGAGCCGGCTGCGGCGCCGGAGGGAGGCCGACAGGGCCGTCCTCCCTGGCAGAGGGCGGCAGAGGGCAGGGGGAGGCGGACGAGGCGGCGGGAGCCGGGCGGAATTTCCGTTGCGGGGAGGCCGGCGTACGGTGCACGCTCGCGGGCGTGACCACCACCACCGGCTCAGCCGCCTCCCCCTCCGTGCCCGACTCGGATGCCGATCCCGCCGTGACGCCCGACCGGCGCTTCGCCTGGTCGAACATGTTCCTCCACCCCGACGAGGACACCCGCAGTGACGGCGGCTTCCAGGGCGAGCGGGCCGTACTCGTCGGCTACCTGCGCGACCAGCGGCTGACGCTGGAGATGAAGTGCGCGGGCCTGGACGCGCAGGCCCTCGCGCGGCGCTCCGTCGAGCCGTCGAACCTGTCCTTGCTGGGCCTCGTACGCCACCTCGCGGGCGTGGAGCAGTACTGGTTCCGGCATGTCATGGCGGGCCAGGAGGTACGTCGGCACTTTCGCTCGCAGGGCGACCCGGCCGGGGACTTCAACGGGGCGGAGGCCGACCCGGCGGTGGTGGCAGAGGCCTGGGCCACCTGGCGGGCCGAGGTCGCCTTCGCGGAACAGCTCGTCGCCGAGGCCCCCGGCCTCGATGTCACCGGCGACGACGGCGGGGAGCCGATGGAACTGCGCGAGGTGCTGGTCCACATGATCGAGGAGTACGCCCGCCACAACGGCCACGCCGACTTCCTGCGCGAGCGCGTCGACGGCCGGGTCGGACAGTAACCCCTAGACCCGCTTCCGGTTTCGAGTTCAGGCCGGGGCGGCGGAGCCGTGCGCGTTCTCAGGCGGCGGACTGGACGGTGACGTGGATCGACCCGTCGGCAGCGGATGTGACGCGCAGGGCCGTCAGGTCCGGGACGTGGGCCGTGGGGGCGTGGGCGGCGGCGCGGGGGCCGACGCCGATCACCCGCATGCCCGCGGCCTGACCGGCGGCGATGCCCGCGGCCGAGTCCTCGAAGACGATGCAGTCGGCGGGGTCCACACCCAGCGCGGCGGCGCCCTTGAGGAACCCCTCGGGGTGCGGCTTGCTGGCCTGGACGGACTCGGCCGTGACCCGCACCCCGGGCATCGGCAGGGAGGCGGCGTCCATCCGGACCGCGGCCAGGGCCGCGTCGGCGGAGGTGACCAGGGCGTGCGGCAGCCCGTCGATCGCCGCCATGAACTCCGGGGCACCCGCGACGGGGACCACGCCGTCGGTGTCGGCGGTCTCGCGGGCGAGCATCACCGCGTTCTCCGCGTGGTTCACCTCCATCGGGCGGTCCGGCAGGAGGACGGCCATGGTGGCGTAGCCCTGGCGGCCGTGGACCACCTTGAGGGCCTCCTGCGGATCGAGCCCGTGGGACACCGCCCAGTCGCGCCAGCAGCGCTCGACCACCGCGTCGGAGTTGACGAGGGTGCCGTCCATGTCCAGCAGCAGGGCCTTGGCGGTGAGGACGACGGGTGCGGTGGTGGCGGTGGTGGGGGTGCTGGCCGGCATCGGCGGGGCTCCAGACGGGCGGGAAAAGAGAACAAGTGGTTCCGCCCACCGGTCAGGGAGTGAAGGCGGAACCACTTTGTTTCTACACGATACAAAAGGTGGGTGGTCCGCGCCACCACGGGAGGTGTGGCCTATCCCTCCAAGGCCTTGCGGGTCACCGGTCCGTAGACGCCCCACTCCTCCGAGTCGATGCCGTTGTTGTACTGGAACGTCGACACCGCCTCCTCCACCTTCCAGTCGAACCGTCCGTGGATCTTGCCCTGGTACAGGCCACGCGCGGCCAGCAGCCGCTGCAGTTTCTCCACCTCCGGGCCCGTGTCCCCGACCCGCAGGGTCGGCGGCTGCGTGGTTGTCGGGCTGGAGCTGCGGCTCGTACTCGGCTTCGCGCTGGGAGAGGGCGGCGCCGCCGGGCGGGACTCGTTCGGCGAGGCGGACGGCGACGGCGTGGACGACGGCGACGCCGAGGTCGAGGCCGAGGGGGACGGGGATGCGCTGGGCGACGGGGAACCCGAGGCCGAGGCGGACGGGCTCGCCTCGGCGGACGCGGTCTGCGACGGCCCGGCCGGGGCCACGCCCCCGACGGACGCCGGCGGCTTCGCGTTCAGCAGGGTCGCGTCCATGTCGGGGGAACTCGGGAGGACCCACAGCGCCACGGCCGTCCCCGCGAGGACGACGACCGCGGCGGCTCCGGCCAGGAGGGGCAGCGGCCACCGCCGGGCGGCGGGGTTGCTGTTCCGCGCCTCGGGGCCCCCACCCCCACCCCCACCCCCTCCCCCTCCGCCGTCCGATTCCCCAGTCGTTCCGCCAGTCGTTCCGGCCCCGCCCACGGCCTGCGGGGCGAGTGCCGGGAGCTGCACCGTCTCGTCCGGGCCCGACGCATGTGCCGGGGCGTCCGGCCATGGCTGAACCGGCGGTACGGGTATGCCGTACGGCGCAGTGCCCTCCTGCGGCGCCGCCGCAGGACCGCGACCCGGATCCTGGCCGTAGCCCGGATCCTGGCCGTGACCCGGATCCTGGCCGTAGCCCGGATCCTGGCCGTGATCTGCAACCGGACCGTGACCCGCGACCGGGCCCGGGGGTATCAGGCCCGGCACCAGGGACGGGGCAGTCGGGCCGACTGCGCTCCCGGGGTCGGGCAACGTCACATACGGGCGGACGCGCAAGGGCTCGAAACGCGCACCCGGCGCGCACTCGCACCCGGCGCCGACGGCGCCGCACGCTGGACACTGCTCACCGCTCACTGGAACCCCTCCCTGGGCATTGCCTGCGATTATGCAGACCCGCCGGGTCCCTCCCAACCCACCCGGGAGGCCATATCCGGACACACCACTCAGGATGGAGATGTTGATCCGGCCTGAGGAGGAATCGATGGCTCAGGATGTGACCACGGAGGCAGGGGGCCCCGGCCCGGGCCCGCGCAAGTCCGGACCCACCGGTGAACACACCTCCCGCGAGGTACTCGTCTCCATCGGTGCCCTGCTGCTGGGCCTGCTGATCTCCGCACTCGACCAGACCATCGTCTCCACCGCCCTGCCGACCATCGTCAGCGACCTCGGCGGCATGGCGCACCTGTCCTGGGTCGTCACCGCCTACATGCTCGCCGCCACCGCGGCCACCCCCCTGTGGGGCAAGCTCGGAGACCAGTACGGGCGCAAGAAGCTCTTCCAGTTCGCCATCGTCCTCTTCCTCATCGGCTCCGCCCTCTGCGGCATCGCCCAGAACATGCCCCAGCTCATCGGCTTCCGCGCCCTCCAGGGCCTGGGCGGCGGTGGACTGATGGTGCTGTCGATGGCGATCGTCGGCGACATCGTGCCGCCCCGCGAACGCGGCAAGTACCAGGGCCTCTTCGGCGCCGTCTTCGGCGCGACCAGTGTGCTGGGCCCGCTGCTGGGCGGACTCTTCGTGGACCACCTGTCCTGGCGTTGGGTCTTCTACATCAACCTCCCCATCGGTCTCGTCGCGCTCCTCGTCATCGCCGCCGCCCTGCACATCCCGGTGCGCTCCTCGAAGCACACCATCGACTACCTGGGCACCTTCCTCATCGCCTCCGTCGCCACCTGCCTCGTGCTCGTCGCCTCCCTCGGCGGCACCTGGGGGTGGGGCTCGGGCCGGATCATCGGCCTCGCCGTCCTCGGCGCCGTACTGCTCGGCGCCTTCGTCTTCGTGGAGGGGAAGGCCGCCGAACCGGTCCTGCCGCTCAAGCTGTTCCGGATCCGGACCTTCACGCTCTCCTCGGTGATCAGTTTCATCGTCGGCTTCTCGATGTTCGGCGCGATGGTCTACCTGCCGACCTTCCTCCAGGTCGTCCAGGGCGTCTCGCCGACCATGTCCGGCGTCCACATGCTGCCGATGGTGGCCGGCATGCTGATCTCCTCCACAGCCTCCGGCCAGATCGTCAGCCGCACCGGCCGGTGGAAGGTCTTCCCGGTCGTCGGCACGGCCGTCACCGCCCTCGGCCTGCTCCTCCTGCACCAGCTGCACCGCACCAGCTCCACCTGGGAGATGAGCGCCTACTTCTTCGTCTTCGGCGCGGGCCTCGGCCTGGTCATGCAGGTACTCGTCCTCGTGGTGCAGAACGCGGTCAGCTACGCCGACCTGGGCGTCGCCACCTCCGGTGCCACCTTCTTCCGCTCCATCGGCGCCTCCTTCGGCGTCGCGATCTTCGGCACGGTCTTCACCAACCGGCTCGACGACAAACTGGCCACCGCCCTCGCGGGCGTCCCGCTGCCGCCCGGCGCGGGCGTCGCGCAGCTGGAAGCCGACCCCCGGGCCATCGGCGCACTCCCCGCCGAGCTGCGCCCCCGCGTACTCGACGCCTACGCCACCTCCATCACCGACGTCTTCCTCTACGCCGTGCCCGTCGTCCTCCTCGCCTTCCTGATCGCCTGGTTCCTCACGGAGGACAAGCTCCGAGGCTCGGTCACCGCACCCGATGTGAGCGAGACCCTCGCCTCCAACCCCGTCCACCGCTCCTCACGCGACGAGGTCGCCCGCGCGCTGTCGGTCCTCGGCAGTCGCGAGGGCCGTCGCCACGTGTACGAGAAGATCACCGAGAAGGCCGGCTACGACCTGCTGCCCGCCGCCAGCTGGCTGCTGCTGCGGATCAACAAGTACGGCTCCGCCGAGCCCGCGCTGCTCGCCGAACGCACCGTCGTGCCGTTGAAGGCCATCACGGAGGCCGCCCGCCAGGTCGAGGAGCGCGGGCTCGCCGTCCGGGACGGGCTGGCGCTGGTGCTGACCGACAAGGGACGCGAGAGCGCCGTGAAGCTCGCCGCGGCCCGGCAGGAGTCGCTCGCCGAACTGCTGGGGGACTGGTGGGGGCCGGACCGCCCGACCGACCTGGTCGAACTCGTCGCCGAGCTCAACGCGGAGCTGTGCGGATCCGACGCCGAGGAGCCCTACGACACTCCGCCCCGCTGGGACCACTCCCCGCGCTGACACCCGGCAGGGGGCTCCGCGCGCTCAGGCCCGCGCGCTCAGGCCCGCGCGCTCAAGCCCGCGCGCTCAAGCCCGTGCCCTCAGTCCCTGAAAGCCCCTGGCCTCCTCAGACCAGGCGCTTCTCGAACCAATGCTGCGCATAGGGGCCCGAGTTGTACGCGGGTATCTCCGCATACCCCTGGCGCGC
Organism: Streptomyces sp. NPDC003038; assembly: GCF_040611115.1. Lineage (NCBI taxonomy): Bacteria > Bacillati > Actinomycetota > Actinomycetes > Kitasatosporales > Streptomycetaceae > Streptomyces > Streptomyces sp. NPDC003038. The sequence continues at coordinate 158,836 of NZ_JBEXNN010000001.1, read as the reverse complement.
ATACAACGCCCGGGCCTCCACGAGATCCGACCGGGTGTCCAGCCGGACCCGCTCGGCGCCCAGCGCTCGGCCCGCCTGCTCCAGGACTTCGAGCAGGGCCGCCCCGCCGCCGGTACCTCGGGCGCGCCGGTCGACGTACACCCTGGTCAGCTCTGCGGTGATCGGGTCGAGCAGGCGTATGCCACCGCACGCCATGGGCACGCCGTCGAGTCGCCCGACCACGAACTCGCCGGTCGGCGGGACCAGCCCGTCGTCGGGGAAGTCCAGCAGGCCCTGGTCGATCTCGGCCTCGCTGACCGTCCGCTTCCAGTACCGGCCCGCGACCTCCGCGTAGTACGCGCGGCGCAGGACGGTGGCGTCCGCAGTGGTGAACGCCTCGGGGGCCACGGTCCATCGGGCCGACCCGGCCGGCCCGGCCGACCCGGCCGGCCCGGCCGACCCGGCCGGCCCGGCCGGCCCGGCCGTCGTTGGAGGGCCTGAGGTGGTGGTGGTGATCGCGTTGCTGTCCATGACGTCATTGTGGAGTTCGCGCCGGATCTCCCGCGTGGAATATCCACAGTGCCGGGCTGATGATAGGAAAAAGGGCAAACCGCGCACACGGAGGGTGGAACCGTCATGTCGGAGCATCCGGACTGTGCCCTGATCCGCCGCGCCTACGAAGCCTTCGGCAAGGGCGACATGGAGACGCTGAGCACGATGATGACGGCCGACGTCATCCACCACGTGCCGGGCAACAGCCCGGTGTCCGGGCACCACAAGGGGCGGGAAGCCGTCCTCGGCCTCTACCGGCGCCTCGGGGAGGAGACGAACGGCACCTTCCAGGTCCACCTGGAAACCGTCCTCGCGGACGGCCGCGGCCATGTGATGTCTTTCCACACGTCGCGTGGGGACCGGGGTGACCGCGGCATCGAGATCCGCGAAGGCCTCTTCATCACCATCATCGGCCACAAGATCACCGACATCGACCAGTGCACCGCGGACATCGACGAGATCGACGCCTTCTGGGCGTGAGAGCCAGTGGTGAGCGCCGGGGGTGAGCGCCCCGGGCCTCAGCGTCGGCGTCGGCGTGAGCGCCGGGCGTCAGCGCCGGGCGCCGGTGCCGCGCACCCGCGCCGGTCGTGAGCGCCGGGCGTCAGCGCCGGGTGTGAGAGCCCCGGGCGTCCTTCAGCGTGAGTCACGCGCGGCTCGGGCTCGGCGCAGGCTGGGCAGGCGTGAGCCCGGCGGACCAAGCGGCATCAGGTGGGCCCGGGGTGGATCCCGGGGTGGATCCCGGGGTGGATCCGGAGTGGGCAGGGCCCGGGGCGGGTCGCCCGGGCCCTGCCCGCCCTCAGGGCTTCACGAGGTCAGGCCTTCTTCGGCGCCGCCTGCTGCACGACCTCGAACGACCACACCGACGAACCGGTCGCCGCAGGCTTCGGACGCTCGCCGCCGCCCGCGCCGCCGCCAGCGCCCCCGCCCTGGTGAGCCGCCTTCATCGGCCCCTCCATCCACGCCTGGAAGTCCTCCTCGGAACGCCACCGCGTGTAGACCAGGTACTGGTCGGTGCCCTCCACGGGGCGCAGCAGCTCGAACCACTCGAACCCGTCCGAACCTTCCACGGCCCCCGCCCGCGAGGCGAACCGCTGCTCCAGGACCTCCCGCTGCTCGGCGGGGACGGACAGTGCGTTGATCTTCACGATGCTCATGCGGGCCATCCTAGGTATCCCGCGGGGGATATCGTCGTCCCGGTAATGGAACGGGGCATGAAGCGCGGCAGCCGGGCGAAGTCGGGCTTGCGGTCAACTGGGCGGGAGGCCTGCGAGGCGTGGCTAACGCGGCGGAGCACAGCGGTGCGAACGGACATGCCGGGGTCATAGACGGCAGCGGCAGACTCGGGGCGGCACGCCTGCTCCTGTGGGCGCTGGCGGGCGCGCTCGCCGTCAGGCAGGCCGCCGCCGCTCTGCGCGTGCCACCGGGGGAGTGGCTCAGCGGCCTCCACCTCCCCGGCAGCCTTCCCGGCTCCCTCTACGACGCCGGCCAGTTCACCGGCACGCCCTTCGCCGGGCTGGTCCTCAAACCACTGACCGGCTTCGCCGCCCCGTCGCTGGAGGTCGCCTGGACCTGCGTGACGCTGCTGTTCGTGGCCGCCATCGGGCTGGTCGCCGCACGCGGCCTGCCCGACCCCGTGCCCCGGCGCACCGCGCTGCTGGCCGCGCCCGTGCTGGTCGTCCTGATGATGGTCTCGCTGCCCGTCCGCGAAGCCGCCTCTCCGGGCCAGACCGCCGTCCTGCCGGTGCTGTTGGTGCTCCTGGCCCTCTTCCGGGTGCCCGGCGACCGGCCCGCCGGCTTCCTCATCGGCCTCGCCGCCGCGCTCCAGCCCGCACTGCTGCTCTTCGCCCCGCTGCTGTGGCTGACCGGACGCCGTCCCGCCGCCCGGGCCGCCGCCCTGACCTTCGCCGCCGTCACCGCCCTGTCCTGGGCGGCCATGCCGCGCGACTCCTGGACCTACTGGGCCCAGCACCTGGCCGGCACCGGCCTCGGCGGCGCCCCCGACGGCCTCGCCAACCAGTCCGTGCACGGCGCGCTGCTGCGCCTCGGCCTCAGCGGCCCCGCAGAGATCCTGCTGTACGTCGCCCTCGCCGCCGGGATCACCTGGCTCGGCCTGCGCCGCGCCGCCCGCTACGCCCGGGACGGCCAGCTGCTGCTCGCCGTCGCCGTCACCGGCTGCGTGGCCGTCGCCGTGTCCCCGGCCGGCTGGCGCCACCAGCTGCTGTGGGTGCTGCTCGCCGTCGCCGGCAAGGTCGGCAAGAGGGCCGCTGACCGGCCCGTGTGGCCCGTGGCCGTCGTCCTCGCCATGACCCTGCCGAGCGCGGTGCTGCTGCCGAACCTGGCCGTACTGGCCCCCGTACGCGACAACGTGCTGCTGCTCGCCGCGCTGGCCGCAGGCTGCGCCGTACCGTTCCTGCCGCGCTCCTCCTCGTACTGGCGTGAGCCCGTCCCGACCGCGTACGGGCAGCCGGCGGCCGCACGCTGGTCGCGGGTGCCGCTGCTGCCCTTCTGGCGGCGCGTGCTGTCGCGCCCCAACCTGCTGCTGGAACTGCTGCTGATACGGGTCGGATACTCGCTCTACTCGCACATCCGGGCCGCCGCACCCACCAGCCGCAGCCTCGCCGAGGGCAACGCGGACCAGATCCTCGGCATCGAGCGCGCGCTGGGCATCGACATCGAGCACGCCGTGAACCTGGCCGTGGTCGACACACCCTGGCTGGAGGGCTTCTTCAACTTCTACTACACCTCCTTCCACTTCGTGGTCCCGCTGACGATCCTGGCCGTCCTGTACTGGCGGCGGCCCGGCGACTACCGCTGGGCCCGCGCCTCCCTGGGCCTGGCGACCGTCCTCGCGCTCATAGGCTTCTGGCTCTACCCGCTCGCGCCGCCGCGTCTGATGCCCGGTCTCGGCTTCATCGACACCGTGCACGGGCCGCAGGACCTGGCCAACCCCTCGTACGGGGCGATGACCGCGATCTCCAACCAGTACGCGGCGATGCCCTCGCTGCACTTCGGCTGGTCGCTGTGGTGCGGGATCGTGATCGTCGTCCTCGCACCGAAGGGCTGGCAGAAGCTCCTCGGGGTGCTGCACCCGCTGATCACGGTGTGCGCGATCGTCGCCACCGCGAATCACTGGGTGCTGGACGCGGTGGGCGGCGCGGTGGTGGTCACCGCCGGTTTCGGGCTCGTCTACGTGCTGTCGGGGCCGCGCGGCCTCCAGCTGAAGCTGCCCGTACAGCGGACCGGCGCCGCCGGGACGAGCGGCGAAGCGGAGGGCGGGGCAGGGGCCGGAGCAGGAGTCGAGGCAGGGGTCGAGGCAGGGGCCAAGGCGCCTGCCCGGACGGGGCCGTAGCACCCTGCGGCCAGGCCCGGCCAGGGCCTGGTCCCGGTTCCGGGCCTGCGCCCCGCATGCGGCGGTCCCGTGCGGCCGGGTCTCCCCGTTCCTCCCCGGCCTACGACGATTCGGCGCGGCCACGTCGGCCAGCGGACGGCAGGGGCCGGGGCGTGGGAGGGAGCGGCCCCTGCCGCCCTGGGTCGCGGGTCAGCCGTGGCTGACCCGGAGCTCCTTGATGCCGTTGAGCCAGGCCGCGCGCAGCCGGCGCGGGTCCTCGCCGGTCAGCCGCAGGTCGGGCAGGGCGTCGGCCAGGGCGTTGAAGATCAGGTCGATCTCCATGATGGCCAGGGACTTGCCGAGGCAGAAGTGCGGGCCGCCGCCGCCGAAGCCCAGGTGCGGGTTCGGGTCGCGGGTGATGTCGAAGGCCTCCGGGTTCCGGAAGACCTCGGGGTCGTGGTTGGCCGAGGAGTAGAACATGCCCACCCGGTCGCCCGCCTTGATCTTCTGCCCGCCCAGCTCGGTGTCCTGGACGGCGGTGCGCTGGAAGGACACCACCGGCGTGGCCCAGCGCACGATTTCCTCGGCGGCCGTGGCCGGCCGGGTTGCCTTGTACAGCTCCCACTGGTCGGGGTGGGTGAGGAAGGCGTGCATGCCGTGGCTGATGGCGTTGCGCGTGGTCTCGTTCCCCGCGACGGCCAGCAGCAGCACGAAGAAGCCGAACTCGTCGGAGCCGAGGTTGCCCTCGCCCTCCGCCGCCACCAGCTGGGTGACGATGTCCTTGGCCGGGCATTCCTTGCGCTCGGCGGACAGGTTCATCGCGTAGCCGATGAGCTCCATCGCCGCCTCGGCGCCGACTTCCTCGGTGATCGCGTACTCCGGGTCGTCGTAGGCGATCATCTTGTTCGACCAGTCGAAGATCTTGGCCCGGTCCTTCTGCGGTACGCCGATCAGCTCGGCGATGGCCTGGAGCGGGAGTTCGCACGCCACCTGCGTGACGAAGTCGAAACTGCCGTCACCGTCACCGTCACCGTCGCCGCCGTTCCCGGCGGCCGCCAGGGCCTCCTCGGCGATCTTCCGTGCCCTGGTGCGCAAGGCCTCCTCCAGGCCCCGGATGGCGCGGGGGGTGAAACCGCGCTGCACGATCTGGCGTACGCGCGTGTGCTCCGGGGGATCCATGTTCAGCATGATCAGCCGCTGTGCGTCTATCTGCTCACGCTGGATGTGCTCGTTGAAGCGGATGATCGCCGTGTTGGTGGTGGAGGAGAACAACTCCGGGTGCGTGGAGACGTACTTGACGTCCGCGTGCCGGGTCACGGCCCAGTAGCCCTCGTCGTCGAAGCCGGTTATGCCCCGCCGCTGCGGGCACCACCACACGGGTGCGGTCTGCCGGAGTTGCGCGAACTCCGGCAGCGGTACCCGGTCTTGGAGGAGGTCGGGGTCGGTGGCGTCGAAGCCTTCGGGCAGCGCGGGGCAGGACATCGGCACTCCAAGGTCTGACGGCCTATCAGAAGTTGGCTTGAAGGTAGTAACGAGTTCTAGAAGTGACAAGGGTCGGCGCGTCAACTGTTGCGTGTGGAATCCGTGCAGGCCGCGTGCAAGACCCTTGCGTGGCAGGGGCTGAGGTCATAAGACTGCGGGGGGAACTAGAACGCGTACTAGTTCGGGCGGGGCGCCGGGACGGCCCGCCGCGCCGGCACAGTGCAGGAGAGGACGAGCTCATGGCCGCGGAACCCGTCATCGTCGAAGCCGTACGCACCCCCATCGGCAAGCGCGGGGGCGCGCTCGCCAACCTCCATCCCGCCTACCTGCTCGGCGAGACCTACCGCGAGCTCCTCGCCCGTACCGGAATCCAGCCCGACTGCGTCGAGCAGATCGTCGGCGGTACCGTCACCCACGCCGGCGAGCAGTCGATGAACCCCGCCCGCAACGCCTGGCTCGCCATGGGACTCCCGTACGAGACGGCCGCGACGACCGTGGACTGCCAGTGCGGCAGCTCCCAGCAGGCCAACCACATGGTCGCCAACATGATCTCCGGCGGCGTCATGGACATCGGCATCGCCTGCGGAGTCGAGGCCATGAGCCGCGTGCCGCTCGGCTCCGGCTCCAAACACGGTCCCGGAAAGCCCTTCCCGGACGAGTGGAACGTCGACCTCCCGAACCAGTTCGAGGCCGCCGAGCGGATAGCCCGCCACCGGGGCCTGAGCCGCGAAGACGTCGACCGGCTCGGCCTGCTGTCCCAGGAGCGGGCCGCGGCCGCCTGGGCGGAGGAGCGGTTCAAGCGCGAGACCTTCGCCGTCCAGGTGCCGACGACGGAGGAGGAGCAGGCCGCCGGGCAGGGCATGTGGAGGCTCGTCGACCGGGACGAGGGACTGCGCGACACCAGCATGGAGGCGCTGGCCCGGCTCAAGCCGGTCATGCCGACCGCCGTGCACACCGCGGGGAACTCCTCGCAGATCTCCGACGGGGCCGCCGCCGTGATGTGGGCCTCCCGCAAGATGGCCCGCGCCCTCAAGCTCAAGCCGCGCGCCCGCATCGTCGCGCAGGCCCTGGTCGGCGCCGACCCGCACTACCACCTGGACGGGCCGATCGACGCGACGCGGGCCGTGCTCGGCAAGGCCGGCATGTCCCTCAAGGACATCGACCTGGTCGAGATCAACGAGGCCTTCGCCTCCGTCGTCCTCAGCTGGGCCCGGGTCTTCGACCAGGATCTGGAGAAGGTCAACGTCAACGGCGGGGGCATCGCGCTCGGCCACCCCGTCGGCGCCACCGGCGCCCGGCTGATCACCACCGCGCTGCACGAGCTGGAACGCCGAGACAAGGAATTCGCGCTGATCACCATGTGCGCGGGCGGCGCGCTGGCGACCGGGACGATCATCCAGCGCCTGTGAGACCGGTGTCGAGGCGTACGCGAACCCCGCGGGACGGATGCGCAAGGCCCCGGCGGCCGGACCCGGGAGGTGCCGTGCGTGGTGCAACGGCCGGGACGCCCCTGACGGGCCGGGCCGGGCCGTCCGCCCGGTCGCCAGGGCGGACGGCGCGACCCCGCCACGGCAGGCCGGTGTCTGAGCCAGGGCGAGCGCCCCTACACCGCTGACCGGCTACGGGACGGAGCCGCCGACGAGCTCACCACGCCCCCGCCCCGCCGGATGGCGCGAGGGGCGCGGCGTACGGGAGCGGCTGGGTGCTCACCCGGTCCAGCAGGACGATGTTCGGGTTGCAGTCCGCCGGGTGGACCGCCACGGAACCGTCCGGCCCGCGCTCCACCAGCAGCAGGCTGAAGTCGGCGAGCGCCTGGAGCTGGGTCGGCTCGACCGCGTACTCGTAGACGCGCTGCTGACCGCGGGCGAAACTCGTGCTCTGACCGTCACTGGTCGTGTACGAGGTGGACTCGTTGGTCGTGCGGGTCGTACTGGTCGACGTGCCGGAGGTCTCGCTGTAGCTGCCGCCGGAACTGCTGGAGCTGCTCGACGAGAGCGGATTGGGCGTGCCCTGGTAGCTGCTGGAGCTGCTGCTCCCCCAGTTCGAGCCTGTGGTCACCGACTCGCTGTACGTGGTGCCCGTGCTCACCGAGGACCCGATGGTCTTGGCCACGGAGGTGCTGAACGTCGTACCGTCGGTGTCCGTCAGCGAGTGCAGGACGAAGGAGTGGTGGCGGCCCAGGAAGTCCGCCGCGATCCCGGCCTCCTGGTGGTTCCCCAGCTTCATGAAGCCGACCGTGCCACCACCGATCACCTCCTGTGACCCCTCGCGCAAGTGCGGGTGCAGGACGGTGAGCTGCGCGCCGCGACGCTCGCAGACGCTGGCCAGCTGCTCCAGGCACCGCCGCTGAAGACCCTGCTCGCCGAGCGCGACGACCACCGACGGCGCCGCCTCCTGGAAGGAGGCCAGACGCCGGGTCACGCTCTGAACCGCCAGGTCCGCCAGCAGGGCGGTGCCGACCGATCCGGCGGCGAAGTCCAGCGCGATGCAGGTGAGATAGCCCGGGCCGCGCCCGCCCCGCTCCGCGCCCAGGCGCTCCAGCGGATGTATGAAGGACGCGAGCCGCAGCAGGCTGTCCCGCATCTGGTCCTTGTTCTTGTCGCCCAGCAGGTCGTCCGCGATACGGTTTCGCTCCGCCCGGGTGAGGGCTTCGGTGTCGTCGGTCTCGCCCATCAGGGCCCGCAGGCCCGCTCCGAGGCGGGCCGGAGTGACATCGCCGCCGAGGGCTCCGCACAGCTGCTGGAGGATCCTGGTGTCCAGGGCCCGCGCGGCTCTGTTGGCCTCGGAGTCGTCGGCGTACACCGCCTCCACGAGGCTGTCCACCAGCTCCTGCGGCGTGAGACCGCTCACGATGCCGCTCTCGGCCATGCGGCTCGGCAGCAGCTGTACGTCGACGGGGACACCGGCCAGCTCGGCCACCTCGGACAGCTCCTGGCAGACCAGAGCCTGGGTCAGGTCGACCACGATCAGCGGCTGCTGCTGGAGGGTCGACGTACCGAAGACCGTGAGGAAGCCCTCCCGACTGCGCTGGCTGCCGCCGAAGATGTCCAGGCGTCGCATGCCGGGACCCGCCGGGAGCGCGCCCCACGCGTCGAGGCTCCGCACCCACTGGTCCTGCGCCGCCGCGTGCTGGAGGCCGCGCTGGTGCCAGTCCTGCCATGCGTACTGGAAGTGATGCTCCAGTTCCGCGCGCTTGGCTTCCAGGTGTGCGCCGGCCGTCGTGGCCGACTGTCCGGCGTGGGCGACCAGTGCCAGGCTCACCACCGCGGCGACCACGGCGAGTACGGCCATGGTGGCGCCGCCCACGGTGGCCAGCAGCAGGCACACCAGCACGATCGCGCCACCGGCCTTGGTGACGGATCCCTTGCGTCCCTCATGGGCCAGCCGGGCGGCGTGCGCCCGGTTCTCGTACGCCACGGGTACGGGCTGCCGCTGCGGTTCGGGCTCGGGGAAGGGCCGGCGCAGCGATTCGGGGTCGCGGTAAGTCCAGCCGAGCCGCTGCCCGGGGGCGAAGAGGCGCAGGTGCCGGTCGGGCGGTGCGGCCTTGGAGTCCTGGATCGTCATGAGGGCAGGCTCCCGGCGGGTTCGGCGGGTTCGGCGGGTTCGGCGGGTCCGGCGGGTCCGGCGGGTCCGGCGGGTCCGGCGGGTGCGGTCGGTCCGGTCGGTCCGGTAAGCCCGGTCGGTCCCGTCGGTCCCGTCGGTCCCGTCGGTCCGGTGAGCCCGGTGGGTCCGGCCACGAACGGCTCCAGCGCGCGGATGCGCTGGTGGAGCGCAGGGTGCGTGGCCATCAGCCGGGCCACCACGCCCTGCTGACCGCGGTCGTCGTCGGAGCCCTGGTCGAGCCAGCCGGTGAACGTGGCCAGCAGCAAGGGCCCGTAGCCGATCTCCGCAGCGAACCGGTCGGCCCGCAGCTCACCGAGCCGCCCCGCCCAGGCGAGCAGGAACGGGACCGCGAACAGGGCCAGTGCGGGCGGGAAGGTGACAGCCAGGGAGACGGCGACCGCGCCGATGATCAGGGCGAAGAGAAGTGTGCCGACGCATGCGATCTGCGCGGCCACCAGGAAGACGAACTTCACGACGAACTTCACGACGGCCATCACGAACCGGGCCGGGAACGCGTACCAGACACCGAGTAGCCCAGACCAGGCGTGACCGCCCACGTGGTGCCCCAGCTCGTGGGCGAGGACGGCGGCGAGCTGCTCCGGGGGAAGGTTGCCCAGCGACTTGCGCGTCACACTGACGATGTGGCCCGCGGCGGCGAAGGCATTGACCTGGTCGCTGTCCTCGACCCACAGGTCATAGCCGGAGCCGTCGAGACCGGCCCGCCGGGTGACGTCGTCCCACAGCGGCTGGAGCCTGGCCAGCTCGGCGGCGGTGGGTTCGCGGACCTTGTAGAGGAGTCGGGCCAGGGCGCGCTCGGTCGGGCGGTGGAACATCAGCGCACCGGACGCGAGCCAGGCGAGGACGAAGACGACGTCCAGGCCGGTGGGGAACATCTGGGAGATCAGCCAGATGACGAGGAAACTGCCGAGGAACAGGGGCAGGTTGAGGAGGAGCGTGGTGATGGACGACGAGTCCGCGCCGCGACGGGTGGGCGGCGGCGCGGTCGGGTCGTACGCGGCGGGCTGGTACCCGGGCGCAGGAGCTCCGCCGGGTATCTGCGGGTACCCGGGCTGCGGCTTCGCGAGCGTGGGCGGCACGGACGGGGGAGGCGTGCCGGGGTGGTGGCCCGGCGCCTGCCCCTGCGGAGGAGCCGGGGGGCGGCCGGTGGCCTGGAAGCCCGCGGAGGGCGGTGGCGGCGCGAAGGAGCCGGGTGCGTGCTGCGGTGGCGCCGACGGAGTGGGCGGGTAGGGCTGCGGAGGCGGGGCGGCCGGGTAGCCCGGTGCCTGCGCGGGGGGAGTGGCCGGGTAGCCCGGTGCCTGCGTCGGCGGAGCCGGCGGGTAGGGGTGGCCCTGCTGCGGATAGGGGGGTACGCCCTGCGGCGCCGCCTGCCCCTGGAATCCGGGATGCTGCCCGTACGGGTAAGGCGGCGAAGCCTGAGGAGAGTTGGGCTCGGCGGATTCGCCGCTACCCGGCGGGTAGTGCGGCTGCCGAGGATCGACGGGTTGGTTCACGGAGGGTCCGCCCTATGGGTGCCTGGCGCTACAAAAGGCGCTGAGATCAAGACAGTTGGTCAACTGTCGACCCGGCAGACGGTCTATGGGACATCCCAGTGATTCGACTCGCCCCCGAATCCGCCGAAGCGGAGAGCCGTTGATCGACCTGTAGTCGAGTCATGCTGCATCACGCGCGGCTCGGCGTCCTGTTCACTTCCGGGCAACGCCCGTCGTCCCGCGCGAGGTTGGACCCGATCTTGATCGACTCTAGGATGCTGCCGACGAGAGCGATCTACGAGGGGGGCCGGACCGTGCCGACCGTGCTGCGCGAAGACGACACGGGTGAGGCCGGGGATGCCGCTCCGATCGCGACACCGCCCGGCATGCCCGGACTGTGGGCGGACCCGTCCCTCCCCGAAAGCGAGCTCGGTGTGGCGGGCTCCGGCGACGCATTCGACGCGTTCGAGCCGTACGGAAAGGGACCCTCCCGCGCGGCGACGGCGATGGATACGGACATGACACCGGACATGACGTCGACGGGACGTCGGACATGACCCCCACGGCGGCCACCGGCGAGGCATGGCACCGCCTCCTCGCCATGCCCACCTTCGCGCTGACAGAGGTGCCGCGCCGGCGGCCCGACGCCTCGCGGCCGTCCGGCCCCGACGACGAACTGCGCGGGCACCGGTTCGCCGCCCTCGTCTCCGCATTCCACACCCGAGATCCGTACGACCCGGGCCAGGGCAGCGTCCTCCTCGGCTGGTCGCGCCCTTCGGCGGCCCACCCCCTCGACATCTTCCTCGGCGGCTCCTCGCTGGCCGGTGGCGATGACGCCGCCGACCCGGGCACGGCCCTGCTCCGCCTCCCCGCCGGGGCGCGAGCGCGGCGGCAGGCCCCGGGCGCCGTCGCAGGAGCCCTGGCACGTTTCTCCCATGGACCGCCGTCGCCGGAGTCGCGGACGGACTGCTGGTCGACGACGAGGCCCGGGAGCAGGGGACGCCCCGGCTGCGTCCCACCCTCGAGGACTGTCTGCTCGGCGTATGGCAGGACGCCTTCGCCTGGCTGGTGCTGGCCGACCCGGTGCTGCCGGACGAGCTCGACGAGCTGACCGGTGAGACCGCGGACCGGCAGCGAAGAGCACAGTCCAAGGCGGCGGGCTCGCCCGAATACTCCCTGGAAGCCGCCCGGTTGGAGCGCAGACACAAGGAACTGGCGAAGGCGTCGGCCACCGGGCTGTGGCGCATACGTCTACTGGCCGGTGGTCGTACACCCCAAGACGCACAGCGGGTGGCTGCCCTGGTCTGCGCGTCGGCGGATCTCGAAGGGCTCCCCTATGCGCTCAGGCCGACCGGGCAAGTGGGCGACCTCCCGACCGTGCTCACTCCCGCGCTCACGACCGCGCACGGGGCCAACCCGCCGGAGCCCGCCGGCTTCCCTTTCCACGGGAGCTCGGAGCTGCTGGCGGCGCTGGCCCGGCCCCCGGCCCAGGAGGTACCCGGCGTACGGTTCGCACTGCGCCCCGAGTTCGACGTGACCCCGGAGAACGGGCCCCGGCCCACCCAGCCGGGTGCCGCCCCGATCCGGCTCGGCATGATCCTGGACCGCAACCGCAGCCCGGTGGGCGCCCTGGACCTGTCGCGCTCCACGCTCAACCGGCACACCTTCGTTTGCGGGGCCACGGGCGGCGGCAAGTCCCAGACCGTACGCGGCCTGCTCGAAGCGGCCACGCGGGAGCGGCTGCCGTGGCTGGTCGTCGAGCCGGCCAAGGCGGAGTACCGGTTCATGTCCGCGCGCCTGGGCGACGAGCACGAGGTCATCGTCATCAAGCCCGGCGACCGCGACGCCCTCCCCGCGGGCCTCAACCCGCTGGAACCGTCCGTCTTCGCGGACGGTGAACGCTTCCCCCTGCAGACCCATCTCGACATGGTCCGCGCCCTCTTCCTCGCCTCCTTCGACCCGCAGGAGCCGTTCCCGCAGGTGCTGAGCGCCGCACTGACACGCTGCTACGAGGACCTGGGCTGGGATCTCACCCTCGGCGAACCACGGTTCGCCGAGACCGAGCCGCGCTACCCGACGCTTGAGGACCTGGAGCACACGGCGCTGCGGATCGTCGCGGAGATCGGTTACGGGAAGGAGATCACCGACAACGTCCAGGGCTTCATCAAGATCAGGCTCGCCAGCCTCCGACTCGGCACCACCGGCCGGTTCCTGGAGGGCGGCCACCCCGTCGACTTCGGTGAACTGCTCAAGCGCAACGTCGTCTTCGAGATCGAGGACGTCGGAGACGACAAGGACAAGGCGTTCCTGATGGGGACCATCCTGATCCGGCTCGTCGAGTACCTGCGCATGGAGCAGCGGACGACCCGCCGGCTCTCCTTCCCCCTGCGCCACCTGACCGTCTTCGAGGAGGCCCACCGGCTGCTGCGGCGTTCGGAGGACGGCGGGGCGAGCGCCCACGCGGTGGAGATGTTCGCGGGCCTGCTCGCCGAAATCCGCGCGTACGGCGAGGGCTTGGTGATCGCCGACCAGATCCCCGCCAAACTGGTCCCCGACGTCATCAAGAACACCGCGGCCAAGATCGTCCACCGCCTCCCGGCACAGGACGACCGCGAGGCCGTCGGTGCCACGATGAACATCACCGAGGCGCAGTCGGAGTACCTGGTCACCCTCAAGCCCGGTGAGGCCGCGGTCTTCACCGACGGCATGGACTACCCCCTGCTGGTCCGCATGGAGGACGGCACGTCGCGCGAGGACGCGGCCGCCATCCGCCCGGCGTCCCCGGCCCCGATGGTCGCGCCGCGCAGCAGGGCCTGCGGCGAGGACTGCTCGGCGGCTCCCTGCACCCTCCGGCAACTGCGCACCGCGCAACGCCTGACCGAACAGGACGAGCTCCGCATCACCCTCTGGGCCGAAATGGCGGTGGCCGCACACCTGCTGGGCTGGATCACTCCCCTGCCGGGCGAGGCAATGCGCCGCGACCTCGCTCCGTACTGGACCTCGGACCGGCGCCTGGTGGAGTGCGCCATCGGCCAGGCCGTCGACCGCGCGGTGCACAGCCGCGTGGGCGCCCCGGGCTCACCCGCCGCCCTGGCCGGGCATGTCGCCTCGATGATGCGGGCCCAACTCGACGGCTCCGACCCCTGCCCGGTCGCCGAGCCGCGGTGGAAGGCCCGGAAGGGGACGAAGACGCGGCAGTACTACCACGGGCGCCACACGCCGTCCGTGCTGGAGAAGACCGTCGGCTGCGGGGACCCGTCGGAGGACTGGTCCAAGCGGTTCGCCCATGCGCTCAAGTGCTTCGAGCGCAGGCCGCGCAAGCCGGTGGTGCCCGAACCGTCCACGGGGGACACGCGATGAGCGAGCTCGACGTCACCGACAAGACCACCGCGGCGGACACCCCTCCGCCTTCCCCGCTGCCGGACACTGCAGAGCCCGTCGGGGAACCGGAGGGACCGCAGGAGTCGGAGGAATCCGGCCACGGCGAGGCTGCCGACGACTCGGTGATGGCGGACTACGCCGAGCCGGAGGAGCCCGAGGCCCCCGACGACGACACGGAGCCTGAGGCGCCTGATGATGCGGCGGAGGTGGAGCTGTCGACTGCTGATGCTGCGGATGGCGATGCGGCTGATGGAGACGGCGATGTTACGGATGCTGAGGATGCCGTCGAGCCGGAGGAGCCCGAAGCCCCCGATGAGGACCCGGAGCCTGAGGCGCCTGTTGATCCGGCGGAGGTGGAGCTGTCGACTGCTGATGTTGCGGATGACGATGCCGCCGACGGCGACACCACCGATGCCGCCGACACGGTCGACACCGTGGATGCCAGGAAGCAGGCGGCGCAGGCCGACGGGCTGATAGACGACGCCGGGCGCGTCCCGGTCGAAGAACTCGACTCGGGTGACCGGGTGCGGGGTCGGCCGTGCGATGACACTGGTTACGAGATACGGGCCGAGGACCTGGAATACCTTGGCCTGGACGAGGAGCAGGTAGAGGCCTGGCAGCGGTTCGAGGCGCCACTGGGAATGAACCCGGAACAGTTCACGGAATTTAGAGAGAGCCTGAACGAAGCCCTCGCGGCGGACGGGATCGATCCGGAGCAGGTGGATATCCGGCTGCAGGGCTCGTCGGCACAATTCTTCTCCGGTTCCCACAAAGACTTCCCGACGGAGCAGGATCTGGCTGACCAGCCTGAGGCGTTGAGCAGGCTGACGGAATGGATGGGTGACAGGACGGAATCCGAACGACCCGCCCGGATCCCCTTCGACGCTAAGCATCTGCTGGGCGTGGAGGATGCCGATGGTACGCCGGAGCCGCCCAGCGACTATGATGTCCAGCTTTCTTCCGACAGTATGGTCGCTAAGGCCAAGGAGACGTGGGAGGCCGCTGACCCTGAAGCCCGGAGGCCAGACGTCATCCACCCGAAATATGATTTCGTGGACAAGGAAACGGTGCAGGAAACATTTCCTGCGCTGCACGCCTGGAAAGAGCACTGGGAAGAGGAGACGGGTCGCGAAGTGGCCCCGGCTCTGTTTACCTCCGAAGGCCCTCCGGATCGGACTGACGTGGGTAAGGGAATATCCACACATTTCCGTGAAACTGATTGGATCATCAACCGCCCGGGAGGCGATAGAGATGAATAGCCAACTGAAGATCCGAATGAAGGGCGAGTTCCCCAAAGGTGGGCTTTCCGTATTCCGGGATCAGGTGGGGCTGACACCGCGCGGTCGCCTCGACGACGACTGGGACGAGGAATTCGGCAGGCGGGAGCTGCGCCCTAAGGAGCTGGGGCGGGTGGACTTGACCCTGTGGCGCTACGCGGATGACGACTGGATGATCTCGCTCAGTTACGAGCGTGATCCGCTACCTGCCGAGGAAACAGAAGACTTGCGGCGAACGATTCTGGACGCCGTAGCTCATGCGGGGCTGACCGTCACCGCCCAGGTCCTCTCCTAAAGCTCGGGACGGGTAAAGAACAATGGCGAAATCCGAATTCTATGTTTCGGCTGACGTGGAGGCTGACGGCCCGGTGCCCGGGCCGTTCTCGATGTCGAGCTTCGGCCTGGCGGTCGCGGGGATCCACGACGGGGTCGTGTTCCAGGCGTGTGACCCCGCCGTGCGCACGTTCTACGCCGAACTCAGGCCGATCAGCGACGCCTACGACGCGGAGGCGCTCGCGGTCAGCGGCCTGGATCGCGGCCGGCTGGCACGTGAAGGCCAGGATCCCGCCCAGGCCATGAACGCCGCGGCCGCCTGGCTCGCCGCCGTGTCCGAGGAGCTGGCCGCCACTCCGGTATTCGTTGCGTACCCGCTGGGTTACGACTGGATGTGGATGTACTGGTACTTCGTGCAATTCGCCGACGCCGGCTCGCCGTTCGGGCATTCGCGTTGCATGGACCTGAAGACGCTGTACGCCGCCAAGGCCGCCGTGCCGATCGGCGAGGCGACGAAGCGGTCGATGCCTGGCCATCTGCTGTCCTCGCGCCCCCACACGCACAACGCCCTGGACGACGCGGTCGAGCAGGCCGAACTGTTCCAGAACCTGATGCGCTGGCGAGCTCACCCCCGCGTCGACCACCAGCACCAGAGGGAGTGACAGCGCGATGGGAAGCCGAAGGCCCCGGTGGCCGACCTGGGGAGGTCGGCCACCGGGGCCTTCGCGTGCGCGCCGCTCGGCGCGCCGGGCGTCTGCTGCCGCTGGTGGCTTAGTACCAGTGGTGAGACTGCCAGAAGTTCCAGGCGCCCACGGGGCTGCCGTAGCGGTCGTTCATGTAGTCCAGGCCCCACTTGATCTGGGTGGCCGGGTTGGTCTTCCAGTCCGAGCCCGCCGAGGCCATCTTCGAGGCCGGCAGGGCCTGGACCAGGCCGTACGCGCCGGAGGAGGGGTTCGTGGCGGTGTGGTCCCAGCCACTCTCACGGGAAATGATCTTGTTGAACGCGGCGAACTGGGCCGGGTCCTTGATCATCTGCTGCGCGATCGCCTTGGCGCTGGTCGGGGCCGCCTGGGCGGGGACCGCGGCGAGCATGGAACCGGCGACGCCCACGGCGAGGACGGAGCCCATGAGGGTCTTCTTGGAAGCGGCGATGCGGCGGATGACGGCGTTGGACACGGAGAACCTTTCGAAGGGGACAAGGGCGGTCGCAGGCATGCCGAAGACATGCGTGAGCCACTCACGCGAGGGAGAGGGGTTCGTCGGCGGGGGGTGAAGCACCCCTGCCGCCTTGCGACTCATCCAGTTC
Organism: Streptomyces sp. NPDC003038; assembly: GCF_040611115.1. Classification (NCBI taxonomy): domain Bacteria; kingdom Bacillati; phylum Actinomycetota; class Actinomycetes; order Kitasatosporales; family Streptomycetaceae; genus Streptomyces; species Streptomyces sp. NPDC003038. The sequence continues at coordinate 142,165 of NZ_JBEXNN010000001.1, read as the reverse complement.
TACAGACGCCCGCAGGTCCTGGCAACGACCCGACTTACTAGGGGTCTTCGGAGCGGGGGCGCAACGGCCCCCTCGGTCGCGATCGGCATCTGTGCAGGTGAGACCCGGGGTAAATGGTCGTATATGGGACGTTTAGGGCCTACGATCGCGCTTCGTATGTGACGTGGGTCCTGTGGGGCGGGTCACCGGGGAAGGGGCTGAATATCACCCTCCGTCGCGGTTCGTACCCCTTTCGAGGGTCGGGTCGCCGCCGTTTGGGGCCCCCGAATCGAAGGAAACAGGCGCGTCGAAGGCAGCTTTGCGAGTCGCCCGCCGCAGGGCTTTCAGCAGCGTGGTGCCGAGCGCGAGCGTGGTGACCACGGTCAGCGTCGCCCGGCCCAGGTCCCAGCCCACCGAAGTCGCCAGGCAGTACGCGACGAACCGGGCCAGATTCGCGGACACCGGCTCCCCGGGGTGGAAGGAGACGCCCTGCCCCATGCCCTGCAGGATCACCCAGCCCTGCAGATTCATGATCGTGCCGTACGCGAACGAGCCCACGAAGCCGTACGCCGCCAGCATCAGCAGCTCCCCCCGGCCCCGGATGCGCTCCGGCCCGGGCAGCAGCCCGGCGCCGAGTGAGAACCAGCCCATGGCCAGCATCTGGAACGGCATCCACGGCCCGACCGCGCCGGTCAGCAGGGCGGAGGCGAACATCGTCACCGAGCCGAGGACGAAGCCGAAGCCCGGGCCGAGCACCCGCCCGCTGAGCACCATCAGGAAGAACATGGGCTCCAGGCCGGCCGTACCCGCGCCCAGCGGTCTCAGTGCGGCCCCCACGGCGGCGAGCACACCGAGCATCGCCACCGCCTTGGCGTCCATACCGTTGTCGGCGATGGTCGCGATGACCACGGCGACCAGCAGCGGAAGCAGCGCGGCGAAGAGCCAGGGGGCGTCCTGGGAGTGGGCGAGGCCGGACTGGCGGTCGGCGAGCAGCGGCCAGCCGAAGGCCGCGATACCGATGAGGGTGACCAGTACTAGGGCGGCGGCGGCCCGGGGGCCGATACGGACGGGGCGGTTGGCCGGGCGGTAGGCCGGGCGGTGGGCTCGGCGGTTCGCCGGGTGCTTGGCCGCGCGGCTCACGGGGCCGCCGTCCTCAGCGCCCGGGCGACCTCGCTCACGGTGAGCCAGTGGCCCGGCGCCAGGATCTTCGCCACCTGCGGCGCGAAGGCGGGGGAGGAGACGACGACCTCGGCGGTCGGCCCGTCCGCCACGATCTCGCCGCCCGCCAGGATCACCACGCGGTGGGCCAGCTCGGCGGCGAGTTCCACGTCGTGCGTGGCGAGGACGATGGCGTGGCCCTGCGCGGCGAGATCCCGCAGGATCCCGACCAGGCGGGCCTTGGCGGCGTAGTCCAGGCCGCGGGTGGGCTCGTCGAGGAGGAGCAGGGCGGGACGCCCGGTGAGGACCAGGGCCAGGGCGAGGGCCAGGCGCTGGCCCTCGGACAGGTCGCGGGGATGGGTGTCGTCCGGGACGTCGGGGAGAAGGGCGGAGACCAGATCCCGGCAGGTGCCGGGCGCCTGGCCGGCGTCGGAGTCGGCGGCGGCGCACTCCGCGGCGACGGTGTCGGCGTAGAGGAGGTCGCGCGGCTCTTGGGGGACGAGCCCGACGCAGCGGACCATCTCGGACGGCGGAGTCCGGTGCGGGGTCCGGCCCCCGACGGTGACGCGGCCGGAGGCGGGCGGGACCGTACCGACGAGGGCGGACAGGAGGGTGGACTTGCCGGCGCCGTTGCGGCCCATGAGGGCGACGGTTTCGCCGGGTGCGACGGTGAGGGTGATCCCGTGCAGGACCTCGGTGCGGCCGTGGCGGACGGTGAGGTCGCGGACCTCGACCGGTTCCCTGGCGGGGGCGGGGGCGGTGGCGGCGGGGGTGGCCGGCCGGCTCCGGCGGAGCAGCCGGGCGAGCAACCCGGGGGCTCCGCCCCCGTACCCCCGCGCCTCAAACGCCGGCGGGGGTGGGGTTTGGGCCTCAAACGCCGGCCGGGCTGGGGTTTGCGCCTCAAGCGCCGGCCGGGCTGCGTTTGCGGGAGCCGTCGCCACCGGCTGGGGGGTGCCGCGGAGCGGCAACTCCAGCCCCGCCGGCGTTTGAGGCGCGGGGTCCGGGGCGGAGCCCTGGGGCGCGGCGCCGGGGGTGGGCTGGGACGGGTGGTGTGGGGCGGAGCCCTGGGGCGCGGCGGTGCGGGCGGGCTCCGACCGGTGGGACCCGAGCGGAGCGGAGAGGGCCGACAGGCGGGAGCGGAGCGGCGCAGCCAGCCGGCGGGCGTCGCGGACCGACAGCGGGAGCGGCGACCAGCCCGCGAGGCGCCCCAGGGAGACCACCGGCGGGTGGACCGGGGAGACGGCCATGATGTCGGCCGGGGTGCCGAGCACGGGGGCCGCGCCCGGGGACGGCAGTAGCAGTACCTGGTCGGCGTACTGCACGACCCGTTCCAGTCGGTGTTCCGCCATGAGGACCGTGGTGCCGAGGTCGTGGACGAGGCGCTGGAGGACCGCCAGGACCTCCTCGGCCGCCGCCGGGTCGAGCGCCGAGGTCGGTTCGTCCAGCACCAGGACCTTCGGGTGCGGGGTCAGGACCGAGCCGATCGCGACCCGCTGCTGCTGCCCGCCGGAGAGGGTGGCGATGGGGCGGTCGCGCAGCTCGTTCAGGCCGAGGAGGTCGAGCGTCTCCTCCACGCGGCGGCGCATCACGGCCGGGGGCAGGCCGAGGGATTCCATGCCGTAGGCGAGTTCGTCCTCGACCACGTCCGTCACGAAGTGCGCCGGCGGGTCCTGGCCGACCGTGCCCACCACGTCCGCGAGCTCGCGCGGCTTGTGCGTACGCGTGTCCCGGCCCGCCACCGTCACCCGCCCCCGCAGGGTGCCGCCCGTGAAATGCGGCACCAGCCCCGAGACGGCCCCCAGCAGGGTGGACTTGCCGACCCCCGACGGGCCGACGAGGAGCGTGAGCTCCCCCTCGGGGATCACCAGGTCGACGCCTTGCAGCGAAGGTCCGGCCGCGCCCTCGTAGGTGACCGACACCTGCTCGAAGCGGATCACTGCGACGCCTCCTTGGGCGGTACGGATGCCACGAAGGCCGGAAGCAGGCCGATGAGGATCGCCGCCGCCGGCCAGAGCGGGAGCGTGGGGGTGACCAGCGGGACCACGCCCGGCCGCAGGCCGTGGGGGTCGAGGGCGCCGGCGTGGATCAGCAGGGCGGCGACGGCCGCGCCGGACCCGGCCACCAGCCAGGCGCGCGCACCCCAGCGGTCGGGCCGGTACCGCGTCCGGACCGACCGGCGGCCGCCCAGCCGTAGGCCGGCGAGGGCCAGGACGAGCCCGATGACCAGCACGGGGACCCCGTACGCCGCTCCTTGCGCGGCGAGCAGTCCGTACGTGCCCGCGCACATGCCGAGCAGCCCGCCGAGGGTGAGGACGTTGGTGGTGTGCCGAACGGCGGGCGGGACCTGCGCCGTACGGCCGTAGCCGCGCGCGTCCATCGAGGCGGCCACGGCGATGGAACGTTCCAGCGCGCCTTCGAGCACCGGGAGGCCGATCTGGAGGATCGCCTTCACCCCGCCGGTGGGGCGTCCGCGCAGGCGGCGGGCGGTCCGCAGCCGCACCACGTCCGCGACCATGTTCGGCGCGAAGGTCATGGCGACGACGACGGCGACCCCCGCCTCGTAGAGGGCGGCCGGGAGGGACTTCAGGAGCCGGGCCGGGTTGGCGAGGGCGTTCGCGGCGCCGACGCAGATGAGGAGGGCGGCCAGCTTGGCGCCGTCGTAGAAGGCGAAGACCAGCTGCTCGGCGGTGACCTTGCCGCCGAAGCGGATGCCCTGCGCCCAGGCGGGCAGCGGGACCTCGGGGAGGGTGAAGAGGACGTGCGAGCCGGGGATGGGGGAGCCGAGCAGCATGGAGAAGACCAGGCGCAGCCCGATGACGAAGAGGCCGAGCTTGACGAAGGCTCCGTAGGAACGGGCCCAGGGGGCGCTCGTGCGGCGGGCCGCGACGACGTAGCCGGCCACGCCGACGACGAGGCCGAGGAGGAGCGGGTTGGTGGTCCGGGAGGCGGCGGTGGCGAGGCCGAGGGCCCACAGCCACCACGCTCCCGCGTGCAGGGCGTTGCCGCGGGTCGCCTCCGGCGGGGCGGGCAGCATGCGGGGGCGGGTGTACGTCGGCCCGTGCGGGCGGCTGCCGTCCGCCGCCCGGGAGTGGGCATACGGGGTCCCGCGCGCGGGACCCTCCTGCGCGGCGGGGCGGCGCCCGGGCGCAGGTGCGGTGCCGGCTGCGGCGCCGCCGGGGGTGCGCCCGGCCTGCGGCCGGGCTGGGTTCCCACCCGTGCCACCCGCGACACCGGTGCCGGTGGCGCCGGTGGGTGGCTGGGCGCCGTCGGCGGTTGGGGCTCCGTGCTCCGCCGGAGTCGGACGGCCGCCCGTACGGGTGGTACCAGTGGGCGCCGGAGAGCCGTCGGCGGGTGCGGCCGCGTGCTGAGCCGGGACCGGCCCGCCGCCGGTGGGCGCCGGAGCGGCGTCGGCGGATGCCGGAGATCGGTGCGGGGCGGTCGTGTCGGCGTGGTCGGTCATCGCGCGCGGCGGCGGGACTGCCAGAGGGCGGCCGCGGCCAGGGCCAGCACCGCCGCGATGCCCGCGAGGAGGCCCGCCGAGGGTCCGCCGTCCCCGGGGGCTGGGGCCGGGGCCGGGACCGGGGCCGTCGGCGCGGCCGAGGGCTCGGTGTCGGCGTCCGCGACCTGCTCGCCGCAGCCCTGCTTCGGGTAGCCGGTGATCGCGCACAGCAGCGCCGCGCTGTTGTAGCGCAACGGCTTCGCGACCGCCGCCAGGGCCTCCGCCGTCGTGGCCTCCGGAGCCACCTGCGCGCAGGCCGTGCGCGGGGCCTCCTGCGGCGGGCTCTCGCCCGCAGGGGCGTCCGCGGGGAGGCCGAAGTCGATGACCAGCGCCACCCGCTTCCTGCCTTCCGCCGGGGCGGTGGCCCCGCAGACGGCCTCGAAGTCGGCGGCGGCGCGCGGCTGGGCCGCCTGCGCCGCCGCGTCGGCGGCGTCCTTGCTGACCGCGAAGCGGAAGCCCTGGACGGTGCCGTCCGCGGGACGGGCCTGCGAAGGGCCCTGGGTGGCGTACGTCCACCGGCCGTCCGCACCGTCCCAGAACAGCCAGTAGCGGTAGCCCGCCGCCAGCGCCGGACCGGCGGCCAGCAGGGCGAGGGTGATCCCGACCGCGAGGGCCAGTACGGGCAGACGGCGGCGCATCAGAGCTGGTTCTTCTTCCGGCGGCCGCTCAGCAGGATGCCGATGCCCACACCGGCCGCGGCGCCCGCACCGATGATCCACCAGATGTTCTGGTTGCCGGAGCTGTCGTCGCCCTTGCTCTCGGCCTCGGTTGCGCCGGTCTCGGCGGCCTGCGGGGCCGGGCCCGTCGCGTTGAGCGCGGACACCAGGTCGGTGGAGCCGAAGGCCTTCGGGTCGGTGCCGGTGGCGTGCGCGGTCAGGATCAGCGTGCCCAGGGCCGCCGGGCTGCCCTTCGCCCACTGCGCCGTGTTGGCCTTCAGCCACTCCAGCGGGCCCGCCGCGGCCTGCTTGTGGCCGCCCGCGGCCAGGGCGATCACCGCGTCGGCGGTGTTGCCGTAGTCCGGGGTGACCTGGTCCGAGCCGGGGGTCGCCACGGTGAAGTGGCCGTCCTTCTTCAGCGCCTCGGCCAGGTAGCCGGCCGAGCCCCGCGCCGCGCCCGCCGGGTCCTTCGCGCCGGCCGGGCAGTCCAGCGCCGCGACCGGGGTGTCCGCGGCGGCCGGGGTGACGACGGCGCCCTGGCCGAGGGCGGCGAGCGTCGCGGCGGCCGTCGCGTCCGGGTTGGCGACGCGCTTGCCGTCCTTGATCTCGTACGCGAAGGCGCCCCGGTCGGCGGCCGGCTCGGCGTCGCAGCCCAGCTGGAACGGGAGCAGCGCGTCGTAGCCCGACTTGTCGGCCTTCGACTTCACCTCGGCCGGCTTCTCGCCCGCCACGCTCAGCGCGCTGATCACCAGGGCGGTGGAGCTCGACTCGGTCGGGGAGCCGGGTACGTAGCTCCAGCCGCCGTCCTCGTTCTGTACGGACTTCAGCCAGTCCACGCTCTTCTTCACGGCCGCGTCCTGGCCGCCCAGCGCCTTCAGCGCCTGCACGGCCGCCGCGGTGGCGTTCGAGTCGAGCATCGTGGCGGCGTCGCACGCCTTCGCGGTGTCGGCGCGGAAGGAGGCGAAGGCGCCGTTCGCGCACTGCTGGCCGACGAGCCAGTCGACGGCCTGCGGGGCGGGCTTGACGCCGACCGTGTGCTGGGCGAGCAGCGCGAAGGACTGGCGCCACACACCGTCGTACGTCGGGTCGTTCTTGCCGTACAGACCGGACGGGATGACCGGGGCCGGGGAGGGCGGCACGGTGTCGGCGAGGGCTGCGGGGGCGGCGGCCACGCAGAGCACGGCGGAGGCGGCGAGCGCGGCGGCGCTGCGGCGGACGTTCATGGGGCGGGTGCCTCTCGTGCTGGGGAGCGGGAGGCAGGCACGCGCAGGCACCGGGCTCCGGCTCCGTTTACCTCGACGGTGCCGGCCGCCGGGGGACCCGGCGGCACGAGCCGCGCACCTCCGGTACGGGGCAATCCGGCTCCCCGCCCGGGCGGTGCCGGGAGCGGGTCACGGTTGCGGGTCAGCGCCGGATTCGCACCGGCTTCCCCCCGTACGGAAGTGTGGACGACGGGCACACTGTACCGGCCCGTAGACCGCGGGCACGGGGCGCCGGCCGGGAGCGGTCCTTACCGGCGCCGGTGCCGCGCGCGGGGCCGCGCCGCTGCGAGCGCGTGCGCGCGCCGGGCCGCCGGCCGGTGCCGCGGTCCTCCCGTACGCCCTACAGCGCGCGGTACGTCACCGGCTCGCTCCCCGGGACCGCCTCCGCGCGCCCTTGCTTCACCAGCCGCCGCAGGTGCGCCTCCGCCTCCGAGACGGCGATGTTGCGGGAGCCGTACGGGATCTGCGCCCACGGCCGGTTCCACTCCATCCGCTCCGCCAGCCCCCACGGGGTCAGCGGCTCGGCCAGCAGCTCCCACAGGCCCGTCAGCCGCTCCTCGTGGTGGTCGAGGAGTTCCCGTACGCGCCCGGCGGCGTCGGTGAAGGCGTGCTGGTGGGCTGGAAGCACCTCGGCCGGCCGGAGGCGGCCGATGCGTTCGAGGGAGTCGAGGTAGTCGCCGAGGGGATCGGTGACGCGGGTGTCCCCGGGGTCCTCGTAGAGGCCGATGTGCGGGGAGATCCCGGGCAGCAGGTGGTCCCCGGAGAAGAGGCGGCCGTGGCCGGGGAGGTTCGCCGGGTGCTGTTCCTCCAGGTGCAGGCAGACGTGCCCGGGGGTGTGGCCGGGGGTCCAGATCGCGCGCAGGCGGCGGCCGGCGAGGGGGAGCAGGTCGCCGGGGACGATCTCCCGGTCGGGGACGGCGGCCCGCAGGCCGGGCAGCGTGCTCGCGCGGCCGCTCGCGCGGGCGGCGCGCAGGGGGGCGACGTGCTCCTCGGGGGCTCCGGCGGCGGTGAGCTTCTCGCTCATGTACTCCAGCCAGAGGCCGGGCTCGGCCCGGCGGGTCCGTACGACGATCTCGGTGTCGGCGGCGTGCATGGCGATCCAGGCGCCGGACGCCTCCCGGACCCGGCCCGACAGGCCGTGGTGGTCGGGGTGGTGGTGGGTGATGACCACGCCGTGGACGCCGGAGACCGCGATGCCGAGCGCGGCGAGGCCTGCGACGAGGGTGTGCCAGGAGGCGGGGTCGTCCCAGCCGGTGTCCACGAGGACGGGCCCGCGGTCGGTGTCGAGGACGTGGACGAGGGTGTGTCCCAGCGGATTGTCGGGGATGGGGACCTTGATGCCCCACACGCCTCCGCCGTGGTCGGTGACGTGCGGTGGCGGCTGTGGGGACTGGGGTGCCGCCTGCGGCGCCGCCTGCGTCGCCCGGGCCGGATCCTCTGACATGAGAGCCCCCTGTTTCCTTGTTCTCCGGGAACGCAACGAGAACCTGTTCCAGTAGGAGCCCAAGTCGACCATGTCGACGCCCTCCTGACTAGTCGTCGGATCCTTCCCGGGGTTCGTCCTGGCCGTGGACTCCTCGAACTAGAACTGGTATCAGTTCTGGAACCGCCAAGCCGCAGGAGGCATCTGCCATGACCGAGCTCGTGGAACACGGACAACTGCTCATCGGCGGGGAGTGGACGGATCCGCTGGGCACCGACACCATCCAGGTCGTCTCCCCTCACACCGAGCAGGTCATCGGCAGCGTCCCGCACGCCTCGAAGGCGGACGTCGACCGGGCCGTCGAGGTGGCGCGCAAAGCCTTCGACGAGGGGCCGTGGCCCCGGATGAGCCTGGACGAGCGGATCGCCGTCGTCTCCCGGATCAAGGACGCCATCGTCGTCCGGCACGAGGAGATCGCCCGCTCGATCAGCTCCCAGAACGGGTCCCCGTACTCCTGGAGCATCCTCGCCCAGGCGCTCGGCCCGATGATGGTCTACGACGCGGCGATCACCGTCGCGCGTGACTTCCCGTACGAGGAGCACCGCCAGGGGGTGCTCGGGCCGATCCTGGTGCGGCGGGAGCCGGTGGGGGTCGTCGCGGCCGTCATCCCGTGGAACGTCCCGCAGTTCGTGGCCGCCGCCAAACTCGCGCCCGCGCTGCTGTCCGGATCGGTCGTGATCCTGAAGCCGTCCCCCGAGTCCCCTCTCGACTCGTACATCCTCGCCGACATCACGCGAGAGGCCGGACTGCCCGAGGGCGTGCTGTCGATCCTGCCCGCCGACCGCGAGGTCAGCGAGTACCTGGTCGGCCACCCCGGCATCGACAAGGTCGCCTTCACCGGCTCGGTCGCCGCGGGCAAGCGCGTCATGGAGGTCGCCGCGCGCAACCTCACCCGCGTCACCCTGGAACTCGGCGGCAAGTCGGCGGCCGTCGTCCTCCCGGACGCCGACCTGGAATCCGCCATCGCCGGAATCGTCCCCGCGGCGTGGATGAACAACGGCCAGGCGTGCGTGGCCCAGACCCGCGTCCTCGCACCGCGCGGCCGGTACGAGGAGGTCGCCGAGGCCCTGGCCGCCGCGGCGGGGGCGCTGGTCGTCGGCGACCCGCTGGACCCGGCGACGCAGCTCGGGCCGCTGGTGGCGCAGCGGCAGCAGCAGCGGTCCCTGGACTACATCCGCATCGGCCAGGAGGAGGGCGCGAAGGTCCTGGCCGGCGGCGGCCGCCCGGCCGGGCTGGAGCGGGGCTGGTACGTCGAGCCCACCCTCTTCGGCGACGTCGACAACGCGATGCGGATCGCCCGCGAGGAGATCTTCGGCCCGGTGGTGTGCCTGATCCCGTACGGGGACGAGGCGGAGGCGGCGCGCATCGCCAACGACTCCGACTTCGGGCTGAGCGGCAGCGTATGGACCGGTGACGTCGAGCACGGCATCGACTTCGCCCGCCGGATACGGACCGGCACCTTCAACGTGAACACCTTCAGCCTGGACATGCTGGGGCCGTTCGGCGGCTACAAGAACAGCGGCCTGGGACGGGAGTTCGGGCCGGAGGGCCTGAGCGAGTACCTCGAACACAAGATGATCCACCTGCCGGCCGCGTACGCACCGGGCGCCGGCCGGGCGGGTGCCTGATGGGCGACCGCTGGCAGGTCGAGGTGGACCGCACGGTCTGCATCGGCTCGGGCATGTGCGTGAACCACGCCCCGGAGGGCTTCACCCTCGACTCGGCCCGCCAGTCACACCCCCGCGCGGCGGAGACGGACCCGAACGAACCGGTCCTGACGGCGGCGGAGGGCTGCCCGGTGGAGGCGATCGCGATCACCCTGGCGGGCAGCGGCGAGGTGGTGTTCCCGCCGGAGGACTAGGTCCTGTCCGGGCCCCCCGGGGGTGGGATCAGGCCGTTTCCTGGGAGGTCAGGTCGATCAGGCGGCAGACCGTTTCAATGTCGATCTTGACCTGGGCGATCGAGGCACGGCCCGACAGCCACGTGATCAGCGCCGAGTGCCAGGTGTGCTCGATCACCCGCACCGCCGAGAGCTGCTCGGCCGTCGGCGGGGAGTCCAGGCCCATCGCGTCCAGGATGATCGCCGTGGTCAGCCGGGAGACCGTGTCCACCTCGGGGCTCACGCTGCGGTCCGCGAAGGTCAGCGCCCGGACCATCGCGTCGGCCAGGTGCGGCTCCCGCTGGAGGGCGCGGAAGGCCCGCATCAGGGTCTCCGCGACCCGCGCCGCCGGGTCGTCGCCGGCCGGCGGGCGTTTGCGCAGGGTGGTGTGCATGTGCTGGAGCTGGTCCTGCATGGTGGCGACGAGCAGGTGCACCTTGGACGGGAAGTACCGGTAGAGGGTGCCGAGCGCCACGCCGGACGACTCCGCGACCTCGCGCATCTGGACGGCGTCGAAACCGCCCCGGCTGGCCAACTGGGCGCTGGCGTGCAGGATCCGGCGGCGGCGGGCCTCCTGGCGCTCCGTCAGGGGAGGGGACGCCGGTATGCTGACGGCTTTGGCTTCCGCTGTCATGTGTCCCGTTCCATGGCGTTCGGCGTCGTTCCGTATCGTTCCGTGTCGCTGTATGTCGCTGTATGTCGATGTGTGGCGCTGTCTGGGTGTTACGTGGGCCTTGCCTGGACCTTGCTTGGGCGTTGCGTACGTGGCGTTGCGTGTGCGTCGCGCGGGCTGATCCGGTCCGCCTCGGGGCTGATCGGGGGCCAGCATGGCAGGCGCTGGAGCCGTGGCGTGAATCACCTGCTCCGCCTCTTACGGTGTGGTTTCCGGCCGGTAGATTCAATGGTCTTCAACGGATCAAGTCTGAAACTTGTTCTACATTATGCGAGCGGTTACGCTCCGGCGAAAGTGCAGGGAGAAGGGGGCCGAGAGTGACCGCTGAGGCCATGGTGACGAGCCCTTTCGCGGGTTCCGCCACCGACGGCGACCGCCCGCTGCGCATCGCACTCCTCACCTATAAGGGGAACCCGTTCTGCGGCGGCCAGGGCGTCTACGTCCGCCACCTCTCGCGCGAGCTCGTCCGCCTCGGACACTCCGTCGAGGTGATCGGCGCCCAGCCCTACCCGGTCCTCGACACGGGCGCCTCGCTCACCGAGCTGCCGAGCCTCGACCTGTACCGGCACCCCGACCCCTTCCGCACCCCGAAGCGCGACGAGTACCGGGACTGGATCGACGCGCTTGAGGTCGCCACCATGTGGACCGGTGGATTCCCCGAGCCGCTGACCTTCTCGCTGCGGGCTCGGCGCCACCTCGCCGCCCGCGTCGGCGAGTTCGACGTCATCCACGACAACCAGACGCTCGGCTACGGCCTCTTGGCCGACCTCGGCGCGCCGCTCGTCACCACGATCCACCACCCGATCACCGTGGACCGGCAGTTGGACCTCGCCGCCGCGAAGGACCGCAAGAAGCGGGTCTCCGTACGGCGCTGGTACGGCTTCACCCGCATGCAGGGGCGCGTGGCCCGCAGGCTGCCGTCCGTGCTGACCGTCTCCGGGTCCTCCAAGCAGGAGATCGCCCAGCACCTGGGCGTGCGGGACGAGCGCATCCACGTCGTCCACATCGGCGCCGACACCGACCTGTGGTCGCCCGACGCCTCCGTCGCCGAGGTCCCCGGCCGGATCGTCACGACCTCCAGCGCGGACGTGCCGCTCAAGGGGCTCGTGCACCTCGTCGAGGCGCTGGCGAAGCTGCGCACCGAGCGGCCCGACGCCCACCTCGTCGTCGTCGGCAAGCGCGCCGAGCGCGGCCCCGTCGCGCGCGCGATCGAGAAGTACGCGCTCCAGGACGCCGTCCGGTTCGTCAAGGGCATCACCGACGCCGAGCTCGTCGACCTCGTCCGCAGCGCGCAGGTCGCCTGCGTCCCCTCCCTCTACGAAGGCTTCTCGCTCCCGGCGGCCGAAGCCATGGCGACCGGCACCCCGCTCGTCGCCACCACCGGCGGCGCCATCCCCGAGGTCGCCGGCCCCGACGGCGAGACCTGCCTCGCGGTGCCGCCGGGCGATGCGGGCGCCCTGGCCGCCGCGCTGGGCCGGCTGCTGGAGGACCCGCGGCTGCGCGCCCGGCTCGGCGCCGCCGGGCGCGACCGGGTGCTGTCCCGGTTCACCTGGGCCAAGGCCGCCGAGGGCACCGTCGGGCACTACCGGGCCGCCATCGAGCAGGCCGCCCGTACCCGCCGTACGCGGTGACCTTCCCCCCGATTCCGCTTCCGCTTCCCCCTCACCACCCCCGCGACCGCGAAGGCAGGACCCCGTGCTGACCGTCGATTTCTCCCGGTTCCCGCTCGCCGCCGGCGACCGCGTGCTCGATCTGGGCTGCGGCGCAGGCCGGCACGCCTTCGAGTGCTACCGGCGAGGCGCCCAAGTGGTCGCCGTCGACCGCAACGGCGAGGAGATCCGCGAGGTCGCCAAGTGGTTCGCCGCCATGAAGGAGGCCGGTGAGGCCCCGGCCGGAGCCACCGCCACCGCCATGGAGGGCGACGCGCTCGCCCTGCCCTTCCCCGACGAGTCCTTCGACGTCGTCATCATCTCCGAGGTGATGGAGCACATCCCCGACGACAAGGGCGTCCTCGCCGAGATGGTGCGCGTGCTGAAGCCCGGCGGGCGCATCGCCGTCACCGTGCCGCGCTACGGCCCGGAGAAGATCTGCTGGGCGCTGAGCGACGCGTACCACGAGGTCGAGGGCGGCCACATCCGCATCTACAAGGCGGACGAGCTGCTCGGCAAGATGAGGCAGGCCGGCCTCAAGCCCTACGGCACGCACCACGCGCACGGACTGCACTCCCCCTACTGGTGGCTCAAGTGCGCCTTCGGCGTCGACAACGACAAGGCGCTGCCGGTCAAGGCGTACCACAAGCTCCTGGTCTGGGACATCATGAAGAAGCCGATGGCCACCCGGCTCGCGGAGCAGGTGCTCAACCCGGTCATCGGCAAGAGCTTCGTGGCGTACGCGACCAAGCCGCACCTCCCCGTCGGCGCCGCCCAGTGAGCTCGCCCGGGCGCACCGCACCCGAACACCTCGTCCTGGACGGCGTACTGACCGCCGAAGAGGCCGCCGCGACGGTGGCCGGCATCCTCGCCGCGCAGCGGGCGGACGGAGCCATCCCGTGGTTCCGCGGGCACCACCTGGACCCGTGGGACCACACCGAGGCCGCGATGGCGCTGGACGTGGCCGGCGAGCACGAAGCCGCCGAGCGGGCGTACATGTGGCTGGCCCGGCACCAGAACCGGGACGGCTCCTGGTACGCGGCCTACGCCGACCGGGCGGACGGCGTGGACACCACCGAGCCGCAGGACGCGAGCCGCGAAACCAATTTCACCGCCTACATAGCCGTCGGCGTCTGGCACCACTACCTGTCCACCGGCGACGATGCCTTCCTCGACCGGATGTGGCCCGCCGTCTTCGCGGCCGTCGAGTGCGTGCTCGCGCTCCAGCAGCCGGGCGGCGAGATCGGCTGGAAGCGGGAACCCGACGGCACGGCGGTCACCGACGCGCTGCTGACCGGGTCCTCCTCCATCCACCAGGCACTGCGCTGCGCCCTGGCCATCGCCGAGCACCGCGAGGAGCCGCAGCCCGACTGGGAACTCGCGGTGGGCGCGCTCCGGCACGCCATCCGCCGGCACCCCGAGCGGTTCCTCGACAAGAACCGCTACTCGATGGACTGGTACTACCCGGTGCTGGGCGGAGCCCTGACCGGCCCCGAGGCGACGGCCCGCATCGAGGAACGCTGGGACGAGTTCGTGGTGCCGGAGCTCGGCGTGCGCTGCGTCCTGCCGAATCCGTGGGTGACCGGCGGCGAGTCCTGTGAGCTCGCGATCGCGCTCTGGGCGATGGGGGAGTCGGACCGGGCGCTGGACGTCCTGCGCTCGATCACCCACCTGCGTGCCGACAACGGCATGTACTGGACGGGGTACGTGTTCCAGGACAAGGCCGTGTGGCCGGTGGAGCAGACGACGTGGACGGCCGGGTCGCTGCTGCTCGCGGTGGCCGCGCTGGGCGGGGACGAGGCGACGACGTCGGTGTTCGGCGGGTCGGCCCTGCCGGGCGGGCTGGAGCCCGACTGCTGCCCGTAGCCGGTGCGGGCGGCTGCCGGCGCTCCGCATCGCAGGAGCCGACGGGGCTGAGAGTCAGGGGTGGGGCGGGACCGCCGCAGGGCGGTCCCGCCCCAGGGGGCGCTGTCGGCGTGATCAGCGGCGGTAGAGCCAGCCGGCGATCAGGTGGCCGAGGATCAGGTACACCACGGCCGCCAGGCCGTAACCGACCACCACCTGGATCCATTCGCGGCTGAAGGTGAACAGGTCATGGGACCAGCCGGCCAGCCAGGTGGCGGCGTTGTGGAAGAACTGGACGAGTCCGTTTCCCTGGTTGGCGTCGAGCAGGTACAGCACGATCCACAGGGCGATGATCAGGGCGGCGACGTCCGCTACCAAGGCGACGGCTCGCCCTGCCTGACTGCTACCTCGGGCGTGGGAACGCGTGAGTGGGGACATGTCATCCGTCTTGCCGCGTAAGCGCGCTGTAAACCCGAACGGGTCCCCCAAGTGGCGCAGCCCGGCGCCCCGGGTGAGGCTGCGGAAGATCCCCGAGCCCCCGGAGGAAACCGTGCCCGCACCCCGTACCGCCAGATTCCGCCGCGCCCTGGCCGCGGTGATCCTGTCCACCGCGCTGCTCGCCGGGAGCACCGCGTGCGGCAGTGACGAGAAGGACACCGCCGCCGCGACCGGGACGGCCACGCCCACCAGCTCGGCGGAGGCGCAGAAGTTCGCCAAGACGCGCTTCGTCGCCAACGCGGGGCTCGCGGCCGGGGCGACGTACCAGTGGATCGTCAAGCCGTACCGCGAGGGCAAGTTCAAGCAGGGCGCGGAGGGCCGCAAGTTCGCGCTGGTCAAGGCGGGCCTCGCGGGCGCGTTCACCTACAACCGGTTGAAGGCGGCCGTCAACAACGCCAAGGGCGACCCGCTGCTGTCGAAGGCGGTGGCCCCGCTGTCGGCGGGCATCGACTCGCTCAAGGACCTCGGGACGAAGCTGCGCAAGGGCGAGGCGAGCGAAGCCGACGTCGGCGCCTTCGAGAAGATCATCGGCAATGTGAAGGACGCCGGCAAGAGCGCGGGCGCGGAGGTCAAGGACCAGGTCCCGAGCACCTCCCAGCTGGGCGGCTGAGCCCTGTCCGGCCTGCTTCAATGGGTCGTGTGATCGAATTCGTGGTGGTCGTCCTCGGGGCGGCCGGGGCCGGCTGGCTGTTGCGGCGCAAGCACCTGCGCCGGGTGGCCGGCGGACCCGTGCCCGGGATCCCGTGCATGGCGCGGCATCCGGCCGGTGAGGGCCGCTGGCGGACGGGCCGGGTGTACGTCGATCAGGGCGTGGCCCGGTGGGTCCCCGGGCGCGGTGAGCCCGTGGCGCTGCCCGGCGGCCGCGCCACCGCCCTGCGCGCGCCCTCCGTGCGGGAGGGGATCTCCATCAACCCCGGCTCACGGATCGTCACCTGTACGTACGAGGGCGGCGGCAGCATCGAGATCGCCGTCATGCCCCTGGATCTGCGCGAGCTCCTGGAAGGCGTGCCGCAGGCCGTGGCGCGAGACGACACGGGGCCGGACACGCCCTAGTGCCGCAACGGGACGGTCACAGCACTAGCTGTTGAGTTCCGCCAGCACCCGCAGCGTGTGGGGGTCCGGGGCCGTGAGGAGCAGGTCGGTGACCGGGCCCTCGCGCCACAGCTCCAGGCGTTCGGCGATGCGCTCCCGCGGTCCGATCAGCGAGATCTCGTCGGCGAAGGCGTCCGGGACGGCGAGCACCGCCTCCTCCTTGCGCCCGGCGAGGAACAGCTCCTGGATGCGGCGGGCCTCGTCCTCGTAACCCATGCGGGCCATGAGGTCGGCGTGGAAATTGCGTGCCGCGTGCCCCATGCCCCCGATGTAGAAGCCGAGCATCGCCTTGACCGGCAGGAGTCCCTCGGCGACGTCGTCGCAGACCTTGGCGCGGGCCATCGGCGCGATCATGAAGCCCTCGGGCAGACCGGTCAGCGATGCCCGGTACACGTCGGTGCGGGTCGGTGACCAGTAGAGGGGGAGCCAGCCGTCGGCGATCCTCGTCGTCTGGGCGATGTTCTTCGGGCCTTCGGCGCCCAGGAGCAGGGGCAGGTCCGCGCGGAGGGGGTGGGTGATGGGCCGCAGCGTCTTGCCGGTGCCGGCGCCGTCCTCACCCCGGTACGGGTGGCTGTGGAAGCGTCCGTCCAGCGCGACCGGGCCCTGGCGGCGCAGCACCTGGCGGATGACGTCGACGTACTCGCGGGTCGCGGTGAGCGGGCTGGAGGGGAAGGGGCGCCCGTACCAGCCCTCGACCACCTGCGGGCCGGAGAGGCCCAGGCCGAGCATCATCCGGCCGCCGGAGAGGTGGTCCAGGGTGAGGGCGTGCATGGCGGTGGCGGTGGGGGTGCGGGCGGCCATCTGCGCGATGGCCGTGCCGAGGCGGATCCGCGAGGTGTGGGCGGCGATCCAGGTCAGCGGGGTGAAGGCGTCGGAGCCCCAGGCCTCGGCGGTCCACACCGAGTCGTAGCCGAGGTTCTCGGCCTCGGTGGCGAGGTCGAGATGGGCCGGATCGGGGCCGCGGCCCCAGTAGCCGAGTGCGAGTCCCAGGCGCATGGACGGTTCCCTCCGCGATGCCGACAGCAGACCTGACGGTGCGTCAGGTGACTGTACGGGCAACCGCCCCCGCCCGGAAAGGGGGGTGGTGCCCGCGGGGAGGGCCGCAGGCCACGCCCGGGCCCGTACCGGCCGGTGTGCGCGCCAAGGCCCCGGACAGCACTTCGCCCCACCGGCGGAACCGGTGGGGCGAAGTGAGGCAGACGTGAGCTCAGATCACTTGGTGAAGTAACCGGTGATGTCGGCGATGAGGTCGACGGTGCCGACGTTGTTGTAGAAGTTGACCTTTCCGTCGATCACGGGGACGACGACCAGGTTGGGGATCGTCTGGCCCGCCACGAAGTTGAGGTTCGAGGCGCTGGTGCGGGTGGTTCCGCTCGGGTACACCGACACGAAGCTGGGCTGCGTCGGGTTGGTGGCCGTCACGTTCAGCACCACGGCGGTAACGCCGGTGGAGGGGATTCCGTCGACGCCCGCGACGGTCAGGGTGACGACGCCGCCCTGGCCGACCGGGGCCTTGGGGACGCCCAGGCCTTCACGGGTGTCCATCAGGCGCTTGGGGCCGAAGTTGAGGTGGTTGGCGCCCTCGCCGCCCGACGTGAAGTAGCCGGTGATGTCGGCGATGAGGTCGACGGTGCCGACGTTGTTGTAGAAGTTGACCTTTCCGTCGATCACGGGGACGACGACCAGGTTGGGGATCGTCTGGCCCGCCACGAAGTTGAGGTTCGAGGCGCTGGTGCGGGTGGTTCCGCTCGGGTACACCGACACGAAGCTGGGCTGCGTCGGGTTGGTGGCCGTCACGTTCAGCACCACGGCGGTAACGCCGGTGGAGGGGATTCCGTCGACGCCCGCGACGGTCAGGGTGACGACGCCGCCCTGGCCGACCGGGGCCTTGGGGACGCCCAGGCCTTCACGGGTGTCCATCAGGCGCTTCGGGCCGAAGTTGGTGTGCGTGGCACCTTCACCGCTCGACGTGAAGTAGCCGGTGATGTCGGCGATGAGGTCGACGGTGCCGTTGTGGTTGTAGAAGTTGACCTTTCCGTCGATCACGGGGACGACGACCAGGTTGGGGATCGTCTGGCCCGCGACGAAGTTCAGGTTCGAGGCGCTGGTGCGGGTGGTTCCGCTCGGGTACACCGACACGAAGCTGGGCTCCGTCGGGTTGGTGGCCGTCACGTTCAGCACCACGGCGGTAACGCCGGTGGCGGGGATTCCCCCGACGCCGGCGACCGGCAGGGTGACGACGCCGCCGGCGCCGACCGGGGCCTTGGCGACGCCCAGGCCCTCCCGCGTGTCCATCAGGCGCTTCGGGGTGACCGGGACGAATTTGGCCGCCTTCACCTCCGCCACGACGGTGACCGGCAGGCTGGTGGAGACCTTGCCGTTCAGCGCGGTCGCCCGGACCTGGACCTGGTGGCTGCCGACGGCCAGTACCGTGTACGCCGAACGGGCGGTGCCCGCGACGGTCGTGACGGAGTTGCCGTCGACCAGCAGCTCGAACTTGCTGAGCTTGGTGCTCGCCGTGCTGGTGCTCCAGTTGACGGTCACGGGACCGGGGGTCGTGACGGCGGACCCGGCCGGGGCCCCGTTCACCGAGGCGATCTTCAGCGCCGCCGCGGGACCGGACTGGCGGATCGTGTCCAGCTGCGGGTAGAGCGAATTGCCCGGGCACTCGGTGTTGTAGCCGTCCCGGTGACCCGAGAGCGTCTTGAACGTGTACGGCTGGTCGGCGGTGTAGGAGGCGCCGTAGAAGTTCTTCTGGGTGGCACCCGCGGTCAGCGTCGTCGTGCCGTTCATGTCCCCGTCGTACTGGCCCAGCTTGTACGCGGCGACCTTGGAGACGCCGTCGAGCGCGGCGGCCGAGGCCCCGGCGCTCGTGTAGTCACCGAGGATCGCGGTGCCCGTCGACTGGGAGTTCCAGCCGAAGGTGTGCGCGCCCATGACGGGCTGGTCGATACCGCCCTGCCGGCCCTCGAAGATCGTGCCGCACTTGTCGACGAGGAAGTTGTAGCCGAGGTCCCGCCACCCGAGGCTCTGCACGTGGTAGGCGTGCAGGCCGCGGACGATCGCGGCGGACTGGGAGCACTCGTACGGCGCGCTGGCCGCCGTGTGGTGGACGAAGAACGCCTTGATCAGTGGCTCGGGGAGGTAGACGGGACCCTCGTTGTTGAGGGACTCGTCCGCGCCCCACTCGGCCCGCGTGACCACGGTCGGCCGCGGCGCCGTCGACGTCGGTCCGGGGACCGACGGGGGCTGCGCGGGCTCCGTCGCCGGGGCGGCGAAGGCCACTGGGGCGGCGTTCAGGTCACCGCTCTTCTTCGCGGAGCCGGCGGTGCCCGAGCCCGGGTCCACCAGGTTCAGCTCCAGCCCGGCCGGCAGTACGCCGGCACCCTTGTCGCCGGCCACCCGTACTTCGGCACCGTCCGACGGACCGACCCAGACCGGCTCGGTGGCGCCGCGCGCCGAGGCGCGCTTGCCGTCGAGATCGGACTTGACCGGTTCCAGGGCGATCCAGTCCGACCACTTGCCGGTCACGGCGTCCCGGCTGCGGGCCTCGATGGTGCCCTTCATCTCGGCCGCGGGGTTCGTCCAGGACACGCCCAGCAGCCCGAAGGGCTTGGTGCCTTGCTGCGAGAGGACGGCCTGACCGTCACCCTTCGGCTTCAGAGGGAGCTTGTGGACCTCTGCCTCGACGGGACCGTTCTCCCCGGCGGTGGCGCTGTAGGCGACCGCGGCCGGTCCTCCGCCGTCCGAGGCGTCCGTACCGGCGCCACCGGCCACTCCCTGGAAGCCCAGTGCCGCTACGACACCGAGCGCGGCGGCCAAAGCCGTACCGCGCACTCGACCTATTCTCACGTCTTTTCCTCAACCCCTGTCACGAACTCACCAGGTGGCATCACCGGTTGGCCGGATGCTACTGGTTCGCTCTGACAGAAAGAGAGGCGGGGGTTCCACTTATCGGACATAAGTGGACGCAAAAGGTAAGAAGTTCGGCCACATACGAAAGGCCCATCTGTCTGCCGGTCCGATCTGTCCTACCTGCCCTGTCTGTCCCCATGCAGCACTTCGCCCCACCGGGGAACCGGTGGGGCGAAGCGAAGAGGGAACCACTGGGGCCCGCACGGGTCCGCGAGGCGTCAGCCGCGCTGGATCCCCGAGGTGTCGCTCAGGATGCCGCGGCGGCCGTCCTGGGTCTGGGCGACCAGGGTGGCCGGATCGCGCTGCTCCACGGCCAGGTACCAGGTGCCCGGCGCGAGTTCGGCGATTGGGGTGGGGGAGCCGTCCTCGGCGAAGAGGGGGCGGGCCACCGGGACCGCGAACCAGAACGGGGTGAAGTCCGCCGCCGGGGCGGGCGTCGGCGTCGGCGTGGGCTGGGCGGCGTCCTGCGGACCCGGACCCGCCTGCGGGGTGCCGCCGTACGGCGGGACCGGCTGCGGGGTGGTCCCGTACGGCTGCGGCTGCTGGCCGCCCGGGTAGCCGTACCCGGCGCCCGGCTGCGGCTGACCGCCGTACGGCGGGATGGCCGCCGGCCTCGGCTCCGGCACCAGCGCACCGGCCAGCGCCGGGATCTTCGCGCCGGCCACGGCGACACCGGCCAGGATCAGGGTGGCGAGGAAGGCGATGATGGCGCCGGCACCCAGGTCGACGGTGCTCGGGCAGGTGATCAGCGACCACAGCGCGGACCAGGCGGCCGAGACGGCGAGCACGGTGCCCCACGCCGCCAGCGGCAGGCCCAGGACCTTGCGGGTCTCCGGCAGGAAACGGGCGGCGATGAGCAGGCCTGCCGCGATGAATCCGAGCAGGAAGACGCTGGGAAGGACCAGGCGGTAGGCGTCGGTGTCCCACGCGTTCGGGAGCTCGACACCGGTCTTGGAGTAGAAATCGAGGAACGAGGCGATGAACAGCAGCACCGCTGCTCCGATCACCACGCCGTCGCCTCGAGTGAGGGAGCGGATGTTCACGTCTTAGGTGTCCTTCTCGGTCTCGGTCGTCTCGTGGTGCCGCGGTCGCAGATCGAGCCTGGAGCGGGGCGGGCGGGACCATGGTACGGAGTTCTCCCGCGGCCGAGAGGATCGGGGCGGCGAGCAGTCCCGGCGGGACTCCCGCAGGAACTACCCGCCCAGGAAGCCGACGATGCCGTCCGCAATGCCCTGTGCCGCCTTCTGCCGCCACTCCGGACTCGCCAGCTGCGCCGCGTCCTTGGCGTCACGCATGTTGCCGCATTCGATGAAGACCTTGGGCTGAGTTGACAGGTTCAGTCCGCCGAGATCGTCACGGACGACCAGACCGGTACCGCTGCCTAGGTAGTTGGCGGGAGCGGATCCGGTGGTCCGGGCGAAGTTTCCGACGATCCGCTCGCCGAGCTGCCGCGAGGGTCCGACGATCGCCGAGGTGTCGGCGCCACCACCGCTGACCTTGGCTGGGAGGATGACGTGGAAGCCGCGGCTGCCCGCGGAGACGCCGTCCGCGTGGACGGAGACGACGGCGTCGGCGGCCGCCTCGTTGCCGATGCGGGCGCGCTCGTCGATGCAGGGGCCCCACGGGCGGTCGGCCTGGTGGGTGAGGAGGACCTTCACGCCCTGGGCCTCCAGGACGGCGCGCAGGCGCTGGGACACGTCGAGGGTGAACTCCGCTTCCATGTAGCCGGAGTTGGTGGTGGTGCCGGTGGTGTCGCACTCCTTGCGGCCCGTGCCGATGTCCACCTTCTTGTTGATTTCCGTGCCGTGCTTGAAGTTGCCCGTGTTGTGGCCGGGGTCGATGACGACGGTCCGGCCGGCGAGCGGGCCCTTGGCGGGGGAGCCGCCCGGG
This sequence comes from Streptomyces sp. NPDC003038, assembly GCF_040611115.1. Classification (NCBI taxonomy): domain Bacteria; kingdom Bacillati; phylum Actinomycetota; class Actinomycetes; order Kitasatosporales; family Streptomycetaceae; genus Streptomyces; species Streptomyces sp. NPDC003038. Next base: position 120,687 of record NZ_JBEXNN010000001.1, on the reverse strand, counting down.
CTCGTGCCCGAACTCGGTCCGACGGCCGGGCTGGGGCTCGTGCTTCCGTTGGACGAGGCGTTCGGCTTTGCGTCCCGGAAGCCGGACGGAAGGGCGGAGTGCGAGGCGGGCACGGGCGTCGCCCGCGGCATCTGTTCCTCGCCCGGCCCGGCCCCCGTCAGCACCTGGGCCAGGACCCAGCCCGCCAGGCAGGTCGGTGCGAGCGCGGCGACCGAGACCACGAGGGCGGAGCGGCGAGTGAACCACGGCTGGTCCGGCGGGGCCGGGGAGCCGGACTCGGGCGGCGGGGGGCTGTCGTCGTCGTAGCGCACGTCGCGATGCTAGTTCGCGGGCGCGGTGGTACGGCGGACCCTGGGCCATCCGGGGGCGCGGTGCGCTTATATGCCTGACGGCAGCGCGGTGCCGGGCCCGGCGTCCGGGCCCGACTCCCCGAGTCCCGGGTCCGGAGTCCCGACTCCCCGAGTCCCGGGTCCGGAGTCCCGGGTCCGGAGTCCCGGGTCCGGAGTCCCGGGTCCGGAACGCTGTGCGCTGGGCCCGGGCCGGGCCTCAGATGCCGGGGCCGGTCCGGCGCAGTACGCGCAGCGAGTCGGTGACGGACACCTCTTCGAAGGCGCCGGAGGCGAGGGCGCGCAGGTAGATCCGGTACGGGGCCTGGCCGCCGTCGGCCGGATCCGGGAACACGTCGTGGATGACGAGCGTCCCGCCCTCGGCCAGGTGCGGGACCCAGCCCTCGTAGTCGCCGGAGGCGTGCTCGTCGGTGTGGCCGCCGTCGATGAAGACGAGGCCGAGCGGGCCGCCCCAGGCCGCGGCGACCTGGGGGGAGCGGCCGACGATCGCGATCACGTGGTCTTCGAGGCCGGCCCGGTGCAGGGTGCGGCGGAAGGTGGGCAGGGTGTCCATCAGCCCGATCTCCGGGTCCACGACCGTCGGGTCGTGGTACTCCCAGCCGGGCTGCTGCTCCTCACTGCCACGGTGGTGGTCGACGGTGATGGCGGACACCCCGGCCGCGCGGGCGGCATCGGCCAGCAGGATCGTGGAGCGCCCGCAGTACGTGCCGACCTCCAGCAGCGGCAGGCCGAGCGAGGCTGCGGCCGTGGCCGCCTCGTACAGGGCGAGGCCCTCCCGTACGGGCATGAACCCCTTGGCCGCCTCGAACGCGGCGAGGGTCTCCGGCTTGGGCGTGGCCATGGTTCCTCCGGGGTGGTGGGGGTGTGCGGCGGCCCATGCTGCCGTACCGCTGAGTAGCGGGCGGGGGCGGGTCCCCTGCCCGGTCCCCTGCGGGGTTGCTTGGCGGGTCCGGGTCCGGGTGCGGCGCCGTTGCCCGGTCCCCTGCGGGGTGGCTTGTGGGGGCGGGTGCGGCGCCGTTGCGGGGGCTCTGCCCCCGAGCCCCCGCGCCTCAAACGCCGGCGGGGCTGGGATTGGGGCTCCGCCCCGGGCCCCGCGCCTCAAACGCCGGCCGGGCTGGGTTTGGGGCTCCGCCCCGGGCCCCGCGCCTCAAACGCCGGCGGGGCTGGGTTTGGGGCTCCGCCCCGGGCCCCGCGCCTCAAACGCCGGCGGGGCTGCGATGGGCCCGGCGGGGCTGGGTTGGGGCCCGGTGGGGTTGGAGTGTTCCCGGCGGGGCTGGGTTGTGCTTGGCCGGGCTGGGATGGGGGCGCGGCCTTGGGCCCCGCGCCTCAGACCGGGGCGTCGCACTCGAACCAGACCGTTTTGCCCGCCGGGAGCGGCACGGTGCCCCAGCGGTCGGTCACGGCTTCGACCAGGAGCAGCCCGCGCCCGCCCTCGGTGAGTTCGTCGCCCCCCTCCGAGACGCGCACCGGGTGCGGGCACCCGTCCGTGACCTCGACCCGTAGCCCTTCCGGCCGCCGCAGGATGAGCACCGCGCAGCCCCGGCCGGGGACGTGCCGTACGACGTTGGCGACGAGCTCGGTGAGCGCCAGTTCGGCGGCGTCGGCCAGTTCGGCCATGTCCCAGCGGACGAGGAAGGTCCGCAGGATGCGCCGCATGTGCCGGGCGGAATGCTCACCCACGGTGAAGCCCATGCGGTAGCTGCCGCCAATTTCCGCCCGACAGGGCTCAGTTGCGTGATTCATGTCACCAGCGTGGAGTGGAGTGATTACGCTCGGCAACAGACCGAAACGAACGCCGCACGGCGTGAACTTGGGGGGTGACCGCCTCGTGGTCAACATCCGCGACCTCGATCCCAGCGCATCGCCGCTGGACTACTACGGCTCCGAACTGCGCCGCCTGAGAGAAGAAGCGGAGCTGAAGCAGGGGGCGCTCGGATCCAGCGTCTTCTGTACGGGCTCGTTGATCGGCCAGATCGAGACGGCGAGGAAGGTGCCGACCCGGGACTTCTCGGAACGGGTGGACGCGGCGCTGGGTACGGACGGGGTGTTCTCGCGGCTGGTGGGGCTGGTGCTGCGGAGCCAGTTGCCGACGTGGTTCCAGGCGTACGCGGAGATGGAGGCGAAGGCGGAGTACATCTCCACCTTCCAGGCCCAGTTGGTCTACGGGCTGTTGCAGACCCCGGACTACGCACGGGCTTTGCTCAGTGTGGACCGACCTGACCAGGTCGACGAGCTGGTGGAGGCCCGTATGGAGAGGCAGCGCATCCTCGAACGTGAGCACCCGCCTGCTCTGTGGGTGGTGCTCGCCGAGGCGGTCCTGTATCAGGAGGTCGGCTGTCATGAGGTCATGCGGAACCAACTCGCCCACTTGTTGACCTTCCTTGGACGGCCATGGGTACAGATTCAGGTGCTGCCCTTCTCGGTCGGACAGCACACAGGAATGCTGGGGTCGTTCAATCTCCTCCGCTTCGATGACGACCCGGATCTGTTTTACGAGGAGGGCTACGCTCAGGGGCATATGACCGCCAACCCGGCACTGATCCGGGAGCGTTCAGTCGGCTACGCTCGGCTGCAAGCCGAGGCGCTCTCTCCGGAGCGCTCGGCGGCGCTGATCGCTCGGGTAATGGAGGAACGTTATGGGGACCGGCCTGGACGTGACGAGCGTGCAATGGCGTAAGTCGTCGTACAGCGGAACCACCGGCGGCGACTGCGTCGAGTGTGCCCCACTCGGCGCCGCCGCTTGGCGCAAGGCTTCGTACAGCGGTGACACCGGCGGCGAGTGCGTCGAGGTCGCCGCCCAGCCCTGCCGAATCGCCGTCCGGGACTCCAAGAATCCCGACGGCCCGGCCTTCACCGTCGGCCCCGTCGCCTTCGCCGCCTTCGTCAGCGCCTTGTAGACCTTGTAGAAGACGACGCCGCGACGGCGAGCGCGACGAGGATCAGGGCCCCCGCGACCGCGAACGTGATCCGCATGCCGGTGGCAACGGCCTCGGGACCCGCCGTGGTGACGTCGGTCGTCGCCGACGCGAGCGCGAACACGGCGCCCATGGCGGACGCGCCGGTGACGAGGCCGAGGTTGCGCGACAGGTTCAGCATGCCGGACACCACGCCGCGCTGATCCGGGCGGACGTCCGCCATGACGGCGGTGTTGTTGGCCGTCTGGAACACCGCATAGCCGCCGGTGATGACCACGAGGGGGGCGACGTAGCCGGCGATGCCGAGCGTCGCCGGTGTCATGGACAGCGTGAACGAGCCGGCCGCCATCCCGACGAGTCCGGCGACGGTCATGCGCCGGGCGCCGAAACGGTCCGCGATGCGACCGGCCGGCACACCGGTCAGCGCGGCGACCACCGGACCGACCGACAGGACGAGTCCGACGAGGGCCTCACCGAGCCCGAGGGTGCGGGAGAGGTAGAACGGCCCCACCACCAGCGTGGTCATGATCACCGTTGTGACGAGCGCGCTCGTGGCGAGGCTCGCGCTCAGCGCGCGGTCGCGGAACATCGCCAACCGGACCAAGGGCGAGGCCGCTCTCGCCTCGGTCCGTACGAAGAGGACCACTCCCAGGGCGGCGGCCAGCAGCAGCGCGATGTTGAGCGGACCGAAGCGGCCGCCTCCCAGGGTCATGGCGAGTGCGTAGGCCGCGAGCGTCAGGGCGAGCACCAGCGTGCCGACATGGTCGAAGTCGGCCCGGGAGGTTCGGGGCTCGCGCCCGTCAGCGGGCAGGTGGCGGTGGGCGAGAAGCAGGGTCAGGACGCCCAGCGGTGCGGTGACGAGGAAGATCGCCCGCCAGCCGGGACCGGACAGGAGAGCGCCGCCCAGCGAGGGACCGAGCGCCGTGCCGATCGCCGACATCGTTCCGAGCAGCCCCATGGCGCTACCGGTCTTCGCCTTGGGGACCGTCGCACCGACGAACGCCATGGTGAGGGCCATCATGATGGCCGCTCCGAGGCCCTGCGCCGCCCGGGCGGCGATCAGCAGCCCCAGTGTGGGCGCGATGCCAGCCAGGACCGAGGCCGCCGTGAACAGAGAGATCCCGCCCAGGAGCAGCTGCCGACGGCCGATGAGGTCACCGAGCCGTCCGACGCTGACGATCACGGTGGTGATGGCGAGGAGATAGGCGAGGACGATCCACTGGACTTGCTGGAAGGAGGCGTTGAAGGCCTCTGCCAGCGTCGGTAGGGCGACATGGGCGATGCTGATGCCGAGCGAGGACAGCAGCATGGACAGCGCCAGGCCGGTGAGCGCCCACCGAACCGAGGGTGGAGTGCGCCCCGCACTCGCGGCTGCTGCTTCGTCCTGTGCCGCGCCGACCGGGACGGGATCGCTGTGTGGGTTCATGTCCGGGAGCGTGGGACCGGCCGGGGGGTGGCGGCAACTCTTGTTGCCGATTCCGGGACGGCGGAGTGGAATGCCCGCATGGACAAACCAGCGCCCTACCAAGCGGTCCTCAACGAGGTCGCCCCCCGGCTCGGCAGGCTGCGCGCCCAGCGCGGCCTCACCCTGGCCGCACTCTCCGAGGCGACCGGCATCTCCAAGAGCACCCTTTCCCGGCTGGAGTCCGGGCAGCGCCGTCCCAGCCTGGAACTGCTGCTGCCGCTCGCCGGTGTGTACGGCGTGCCCCTGGACGACCTGGTCGGCGCTCCCGAAGTGGGGGATCCCCGGGTGCGGCTGACCCCCGGCACCCTGGCGAGCGGCGGTACGTTCGTATCCCTGACCCGGAGCACGGGCCCCCTTCAGGCCTACAAGATGATCATCTCTGACCGTGGTGAGCCGGAGCCCCGTACGCACGAGGGCTACGAGTGGCTGTACGTCCTGGACGGCCGGCTGCGACTCGTCCTCGCCGAGCACGATCTGGTCCTCGGCGCCGGCGAGGTCGCCGAGTTCGACACCCGGCTGCCCCACTGGTTCAGCAGCGCGGACGGGCGGCCCGTCGAGATCCTCAGCCTCTTCGGGAGGCAGGGGGAACGCATGCACGTCCGCGCGAAGCCCCGTGCGTGACTGTCCGGTGAGGCAGGGGTTGCGGCGCCGGCCGCGGATGACCAGCGGGACGAAGCGTGTGTCTTCACGGCGCGCGCCGGGGTGGTGAAGACCTACCTTGCGATTCGATGGACGGCGACTTGTCCGGCCGCCTTCCACGCCCGAGACCACAGGTGCCCGCAACGCAGCTCACCCACCCGCGGACTCGCCCGCAAAGGCAGGTCTGCACGGCAGGTCTGCAATGTGTCGGACGGAGAGTGGATGTCAGTGCTGCGCAGGGTTTCCTCAGCGGTCTTCTCGCCGGCGGTGGGTGGGGCGACGGTACGGACGCGCCGTCGCCCGTCGCCCGTCGCCCCCGTACCGTCCCGTCAGCTCGTGCGGGTCCGCTGGGGAAGCAGCAGCATCAGCGCCCACATCGTGATGAGTGTGCCGACGACGTACCAGAGGCTGCCGGCGAAGGCGGTGGCCATGGACGGGCCGCGGGTGCCGGCGCTGATCCGGGTGAAGAGGACCAGAGTGGTCAGGGCGGTTCCCAGCGCGATGCCGAGCTGCGTTCCGGTGTTGAAGAGACCGGAGGCCGACCCGGCGTGCCGGTGGGGGACCTTGCCGAGGGTCAGGTCGGCGAGCGGGGCACCGATCATGCCGAGACCGAAGCCGACGGCGAGCATCGGGGCGGCGGCCAGCACGGTTCCCATGCCGGTGCCCTCGGTGGTGATGAGCTGGTGGTAGCCGCACAGGGTGGCGGCGGCGAGCAGGGCCCCGGCCTGCGGCACGGCTCGTCCGTAGCGCGCGACGAGGCTCATGGCGAGCCAGGCGCCGCCCATCTCGCCGAGGGAGGCCGCGACGAAACCGGCAGCGGCCTGGCCCGGGGTGAGGCCGAGGCCGTCCTGCATGAACAGGGCCCAGGACAGGAAGAAGGCCCCGGACAGCAGGCCGAAGGCGAGCTGGGTGGCGAGCCCGGCGCTGAAGGCGCGGCCGGTGAAGAGGGAGAGGACGATCAGGGGTGAGCCGCCCTTGCGCGTCTTGGCCCGCTGCTGGACCACGAACACCACCAGTACGAGCGGACCGGTGGCGAGCGCCGCGAGCGACCAGGCGGGCCAGCCGTGTTCGCCGCCCACGGTCAGCGGGAGCGTGATCAGCAGCAGGCCGAGCGCGGACAGGAGCATGCCGAGCGGGTCGAGGCGCTGGGCGGTGCGGTTATGGGACTCGGGGAGGAAGCGCAGGCCGAGGACGACGGCGGCGATCCCGATGGGCAGATTGATCAGGAAGATGGGCCGCCAGCCCAGGCCGAACAGGTCGGCCTGGGTCAGGACACCGCCCAGGACCGGGCCGGTGACGCTGCCGAGCGACATGACCGTCCCGTACAGGCCGAACGCCTTCGCCCGGGAGCCCGCGTCGAAGGTGACGTGCAGGGTGGCCAGGACCTGCGGGACCATCGCCGCGGCCGCGGCGCCTTGCAGGACGCGGGCGGCGGTCAGCAGATCCGGTCCGGCGGCAATCCCGCACAGCAGGGAGGCAAGGGTGAACACGGCGGTCCCGGTCAGGAAGATCCGCTTGCGGCCGTAGAGGTCGCCGAGCCGGCCGCCGGTGATCAGACCGAGCGCGAAGGTCAGGGCGTAGGCGGCGTGGATCCACTGGAGGGCCGCGGTCGTGGCGCCGGTGTCGGCGGCGATGGAGGGAAGGGCGGTGTAGACGACGGAGCCGTCGAGCGCGTTCATCAGCTCTGCGGTCAGGACGACGGCGAGGGTGATGGCACGGGCACGGCCCGGGGCCGAGGATCCGGCGCGCGGCGGGCTGCTGGTGGTGGTCTGGTCGGTGTCGTGGGACACGGGAGGAGGGCTCCTGTTCCGGTGGGTGGTCGGGGATACGGGCAGGCCAGGGCCGCGTACGCCGACTGCGCACAGGAAGAGGGGAGCTGGCCCAGGCCGAGGAAGGGGCACCGTCGATGCCGGCACGCCGGTAGGCACCGAGAGGGTGCTGCCGGTGCCGGGAAGGGACGGCTATCGGGCCTGGGAGATACGTCATCACCTCACATCGACGACTGGCGGAACAGGGGAGGATCCGGGCAGGAGAACGCACTCAAGCCCTGCGGGGGGTCGGCGGCCCCGCCCCGCACGGGCCGCACGGGGCGGGGCCGCCGACCGCGGTTCAGGCGGCCTTGACCGGCTTGGGCAGCCGGAACATCAGCGCCCACATCACCGCGAGAGCGGCGACGACGTACCAGATGCTGCCCGCGAACGCCTCGGTCACGGTGCTGCCGTGGCTGCCCGCGGGGGCGTGGTTGAAGAACACCACGGAGGCCATCGCGATACCGAGTGCGGTACCGAGCTGCATGGCGGTGTTGAACAGTCCCGCCGCGGATCCGGCGTCCTGGTGGCCGACCTGGCTGAGGGTGAGACCGGCAAGACCCGCGCCGACCATGCCGAAACCGGCCCCGACGAGGATCATCGGGGCGACGGCGGCCATGAACGGCATCCCGGTCTGCTGGGCGGAGACCAGCAGCTGGTAGCCGACCAGAGTTGCGGCGATGAGCACCGCCCCGGCCTGCGGCACGCGCCGCATGTGGCGTCCCGCCCACTTGGAGGCGAGCATCGCGCCGGCCATGCCGCCGATGGAGATGGCGACGGACGCCGGAGCGAACTGCCCGGGCGAAAGTCCGAGGCCGGACTGCATGAACAGCACCCACGTCAGCAGGAACACGCCGGAGAGGAGGCCGAAGACCAGCTGGGCGGCGAGCCCGCCGGCGAACGCCTTGCTGCGGAACAGCGAGAGTGCCACCAGGGCGGAGCCGTCCTTGCGGGTCTTCGCCCGCTGCTGGGCCACGAACGCCGCCAGCACCAGGGCGCCCGCGACGAGCATGACGACGCTCCACGCCGGCCAGTGCTTCTCGCCGCCCACGGTGAGCGGGTAGGCGAGAAGGAGCAGGCCGGTGCTGGAGAGCACGATGCCCAGTGGATCAAGACGCCTGGCCTGCTGCTCGCGGGACTCGGGAATGAACCGGAGGGCGAGGAGCACGGTGGCCAGGCCGATGGGCAGGTTGATCAGGAAGATCGTCCGCCAGCCGAGACCGGCGATGTCGGCGGAGGTCAGGACGGCGCCGAGGACCGGGCCGAGGACGCCGCCGAGGGACATGATCATGCCGTACATGCCGAACGCCTTGGCCCGGGACTCCCCGTCGAAGGTGACCGCGATGGTGGCCATGACCTGCGGCACCATCGCCGCAGCCCCGGCGCCCTGAAGGGCCCGCGCGGCCACCAGGAGCTCTGGGCCGGTCGCGATCCCGCACAGCAGCGACGCCAGCGTGAACAGGGCGGTACCGGCGATGAAGACCCGCTTGCGCCCGAAGAGGTCACCCAGGCGCCCGCCGGTGATCAGGGCGAGGGCGAAGGTGAGGGTGTAGGCGGCGGGGATCCACTGCACCGCGGCGCTGGAGGCACCGGTGTCCGCCTGGATGGAGGGCAAGGCGGTATGGACGATCGAGCCGTCGAGCGCGTTCATCAGCTCGGCGATCAGCACCACCACCAGGATGATCGTGGCGGCACGGCCGGCCCCTGTGGGGCGTGGATGACCGTGGGTATGGGTGTCGGTTGACACGAGGAAGATTCCTGTTCGCGTACAGAAGGAATGGGGGCAGGGGCAGGCCTGGGCATGCCCCCGCACGCCTACAGCGCGACAGGGGAAAGCAGGGTGCAACGAGCCCAGGCCATCAGGCAGCACCGCCGTCGAGGCATGCGTCGGAAGCCCGCCATCGCGGACAACCGGAAAGAGCCTCGGAACGAGCGGCTACTTACTTGGCCTGGGAGATACGTCATCACCTCGAAACACAGCGCCGGGCCCCGGAATGGGCACCGACGGAACCACAAGAGGCTAAAACGTCCCCGGACATCCCCGCAACGTAATAAGTCGCACGCTGCTGACCGGCCCGTGTCCATGGGGTGCCTCATCACGCGGCGGGGCCCTCGGACTCGCGTCTGGCTCGGCGGCGGCGAACAGGCCCCTGGCGTCCGAAGTCGCAGGACAATGACGGCGCCGCGCCGACGAAGGGACATCGGAACGTCATCTGACCTTCCGTCAGAATGGAACGTGTTCTAGTCTGCCGCGCATGGGCATCGGAATCACGCACGAGCAACGGGAGTTGGCCGAAGCCGTACGCGGCTGGGTGGCGCGGACCGTGCCGCCCGAGGCCGTGCGCAAGCTGCTCGACACCCCGCCGCAGACCGGCACCCGCCCCGCCTACTGGGACGCGCTCGCCGCCGCCGGGCTGCTGGAACCGCACCTGGAGGGCGGGACCCCGCTCGACCTCGCCGTCGTCGTCGAGGAGGCCGCGCGGGCGGCGCTGCCCGGGGCGTACCTGCCGAGCGCGCTGGCCTCCGTACTGCTCGACCGGGCCGGCGCCGACCCGCTCGCCGGGCGGGTCGGCGCGGTCGCGCTGGGCGCCGGCACCCTGACCGCCGTCGCCGTGGAGGGCGGCGGGTACCTGCTCGACGGCGTCGCGCCCCCGGTGCTCGGCGCCGGTGAGGCCGACCTCGTCCTGCTCGCGGCCGAGGCCGCGCCCGAGCCGCAGGGGGCGCAAGGCGCTCCCCGGGGCGAACCGGGGTCGAGGGGCACCCGCTGGTTCGCCGTGGACGCCGCCGCGCTGGACATCCGTACGCACGAGAGCGCCGACCCGACCCGCCCCACCGCCGAGGTGCGGGCGCGCGGTGTCACCGCCGCCGCCGACCGGCTGCTGGCGCTCGACACCGCGCTCGTGCGGGACGCGGCCTGCACGCTGTTCGCCGCCGACGCCTGCGGCACCGCCGCCTGGGCGCTGCACACGGCCGCCGAGTACGCCAAGGTCCGCGAGCAGTTCGGCCGGCCCATCGGGCAGTTCCAGGGCGTCAAGCACCTGTGCGCCGACATGCTGGTGCGCCTCGAACAGGCCCGGGCGCTGGCCTGGGACGCCGCCAACAGCATGGAAGAGCCGGCGCAGGTGCGGTCGCTGACCGCCGCGCTGGCCGCCGGCACCGCCCTGGACGCCGCCTACTCGTGTGCCAAGGACTGCATCCAGATCCTCGGCGGCATCGGCTTCACCTGGGAGCACGACGCCCACATCTACCTGCGTCGGGCGCTCGTCGCCCGCCAGCTGCTCGGACCCGGTGACGGGCACCGGCTGCGGGCCGTGCGGTGTGCTGCGGGCGGTGCGCGGCGGGAACTGCGCCTGAAGCTCCCGGCGGAGGCGGAGGCCGAAGCCGAGGCCTACCGGGCGAAGGCCCGCCGCGCCATCCAGGACGCGTGCGGCCTCGGCCCCGCGGCCGCCCGGCGGGTCCTGGCCCCCACCGGGTACGCCGCCCCGCACCTCCCGCCCCCGTACGGACTCGGCGCCGGGCCCGTCGAGCAGCTCGTCGTCCAGCAGGAGCTGCGGGCGGCCGGTGTCAAGGTCGCCGACCTCGGGATCGCCACCTGGGTGGTGCCCTCACTGCTCGCCTACGGGACCCCCGCGCAGCGCGAGGCGTACGTCCTGCCCACCCTGCGCGGCGAGCTGACCTGGTGCCAGCTCTTCTCGGAGCCGGGCGCGGGCTCCGACCTGGCCTCGCTGCGGACCAGGGCGGAGCGGATGGCCGACGGCGGCTGGAGAGTCAACGGACAGAAGGTGTGGACGAGTTCCGCGCACAGTGCCGACTACGGGATCCTGCTGGCCCGCACCGATCCCGACGCGCCCCGGCACGAGGGGCTCGGCTACTTCGTGGTCGACATGAAGAACACCCCCGGCATCGACATCCGCCCGCTGAAGGAGATCACCGGCGAAGCCCTCTTCAACGAGGTGTACTTCGACGACGCGGAGCTCCCGGCGGACGCGCTGGTCGGCGCGGCGGACGGCGGCTGGAAGGTGGCCCGCAACACCCTCGGAAACGAGCGCGTCCACATGGCCGATCAGCTCTCCTTCGACACCGGCCTGGAGTCGCTCCTCGCGCGCTCCGCCGCACTGGACGGTGCGTACAGAGCCCGGATCGGGGCGCTGGCCGCCGAGGCGCACGCCCTGGCCTGCATCGGCATGCGGACCACGCTCCAGCAGGTGTCGGGGCTGGAGCCGGGCGCGGGTGCCTCCGTACGCAAACTCGTCCAGACCCCGCACCAGCAGCGCATCGCCGAGCTCGCGCTCGAACTGCTCGGCCCGGCGGGCGCCGTGCGGGAAGGGGCGGGGGAGCGGGCCGTGCACGGGATGCTCATGGCCCGCTGCCTGACCATCGCCGGGGGCACCACGCAGGTCCAGCTCAATGTCGTCGCCGAGCGGATCCTCGGCCTTCCCAGGGACCAGCCACAGAGGAGTCAGGCGTGAAGTCGTACATCGTGGGCGTCGGCATGACGAAGTTCGAGAAGCCCGAGTCGAGGGACTGGCAGTACTGGGACATGGCGAAGGAAGCCGGGTCCGCGGCGCTGGCGGACGCGGGGGTGGACTACCGGCTGGTCGGGCAAGTGCCGGTGGGCTACTGCTTCCAGGCCTCCACGGCCGGTCAGCGCGCCGCGTACGAACTGGGCCTGAGCGGAGTCCCCGTCTACAACGTGAACAACAACTGCGCGACGGGCTCGACGGCGCTGATGCTGGCGCGACAGTTCGTGGAGGGCGGGATCAACGACTGCGTGCTGGCGCTCGGCTTCGAGAAGATGAAGAAGGGCGCGCTGGGGGGCGGGGCCGACGGAGGAGACTTCACGACGTCGCCGGTGGCCCGGCACTACGGCGTCATGGCCGCCGGCCACGGCTTCGCGATGTCCCCGCCGACCGCGCAGATCTTCGGCAACGCGGCGCGGGAGCACATGGAGCGGTACGGGACCACGCCCGCACAGCTGGCGGCGGTGGGCGCCAAGAACCACCGGCACTCGGCGAACAACCCGAACGCGCAGTTCCAGGACGTCTACTCGGTGGAGGAGATCCTCGCGGCGAAGACCATCCACGATCCGCTGACCAAGCTCCAGTGCTCGCCGACCTCGGACGGGGCGGCGGCCGCGCTGGTGGTGTCGGAACGCTTCGTGGTGCGGCACGGACTGCACCACAAGGCGGTCGAGATCGTGGGCCAGGCGATGACCACGGACACGGAGGCGTCCTTCTCCTCCGGCTCGTGCATCGACGTGGTCGGCAAGCCGATGACGGCGGCGGCCGCACGGCAAGTGTACGAGGCGTCGGGCCTCGGCATCGAGGACGTGGACGTGGTGGAGCTGCACGACTGCTTCTCGGTCAACGAGCTGCTCACGTACGAGGCCCTGGGCATGTGCGGGGACGGGGCCTCGGGGAAGCTGGTGGAGAGCGGCGCGACGACGTACGGGGGGCGGTGGGTCGTGAACCCCTCGGGCGGCCTCATCTCGAAGGGGCACCCGCTGGGAGCGACCGGGCTGGCGCAGGCCGCGGAACTGGTCTGGCAGCTACGGGGCGAGGCGGGTCCCCGCCAGGTGGCCTGTGCGCGGGTGGGCCTGGCGCACAACATAGGCCTGGGCGGCGCGGCGGTGGTCACGCTGCTGCGGAAGTAGCCGGCTCGCCGCCGCGCCCAGGGCTCCGCCTTGACCCCGCGCCTGCGCAGCGGCTACGGCGCGAGCGCGGGGTCGATCACCGTTTCCCCCCGGGAGGCCCGGCGGATGGAGTCGGCCAGGTCCTCGATCGGGCCGTCCCGCAGGATCAGTCCCGCCGCGCCCGCGGCGAGGGCCGCGTCCAGCAGGCCCGGGTGCGCCGACCCGGTCAGGACCAGCACCCGGCACTCCGGATCGTCCGCCAGCACCACCTCCACCGACGCGACCTCCTCGACCAGTGCCACCGCGGGCCTGAACAGGGGCGAAGCCACCACCTCGATGTCCGGCTGGAGGCCGAGCCGGAGCGCCAGGGCCGGATCCGGCGGGACCAGCAGGACCCGCAGGGACCGGGCGGGGCGGTGGTACACGGGCATTTCGTCCACGGGAGAACGGTAGACCTCCGCCCGCCATCGTGCGTGGAACGCGCCTGACGCACACGCATCTGACGTGGAGTCAGGAGCCTTCCCAAGTAAGGGGCCGTGCGTTATACATTCCCTCACCGGTCCTAGAACGCGTTCTAGAACGCCTCGCGGAGCCGGTCCCGCATACGACCTCGGTGCGACCGACGGTGCGGACGGCCGCACCGAGGTCTTCCAAGGAACGAAGGAACAAGGAGCAGCATCCTCATGCCGATCGATGCCGCCAGGGCCCTCGCCGCAGCCCCCCGCCAAGGGGACATCGGCTGGGACCACAAGGACATCCAGCTCTACCACCTCGGCCTCGGCGCGGGCACCCCGGCCACCGATCCCGACGAGCTGCGCTACACCCTGGAGTCCAGACTCCACGTCCTGCCCAGCTTCGCGACCGTCGCCGGCGCCGGCATGGCCATGCTGGGCGGCCTCTCCGCCCCCGGCATCGAGGTCGACCTCGCCGCCGTCCTGCACGGCGGCCACTCCATCGAGCTGCACCGGCCCATCCCCGTCAAGGGCCGGGCCACCGTCAGCTCCAAGGTCGCCGCCGTCTACGACAAGGGCAAGGCGGCCGTGATCGTGCTGCGCTCCGAGGTCGCGGACGCGGACGGGCCGCTGTGGACCAGCGACGCGCAGATCTTCGTACGGGGCGAGGGCGGCTTCGGCGGCGAGCGCGGACCCTCCGCCAGGTCGCAACCGCCCCAGCGGGCGCCCGACCGCACCGAGGAGCGGCGGATCGGCGAGGAACAGGCGCTGCTCTACCGCCTCTCCGGAGACTGGAACCCCCTCCACGCCGACCCCGAGTTCGCCAAGCTGGCCGGCTTCGACCGGCCGATCCTGCACGGCCTGTGCTCGTACGGGATGACCCTCAAAGCCGTCGTCGACACGGCCCTCGGCGGGGACGTCGCCCGGGTCCGCGCCTGCCGCACGCGCTTCGCCGGGATCGTCTTCCCCGGCGAGACGCTGCGGATCCGGATGTGGCGGGAACCCGGCCGCGTCCAGGTGTCGGTGACCGCCGTCGAACGGGACGACGCGCCGGTCCTCGCCGACACCGTCGTCGAACACGCGTAGCGGCCGTCCACGCGGAGGGGCCCTACGCGTGGACGGCCCTGATCCGCCGGACACACCCCCCGTCCCAGACCTGTAGAAGGAGCCGCACCGTGCGCGCAGCACTGCAGAGCGAGATCGGCCAGGACAAGCTCGAGGTCGTCGACGACATGGAGGCCGTGGGTCCCGGCCCCGGCAAGGTGAAGGTCCGCATCAAGGCCACCGGCCTGTGCCACTCCGACCTCTCCGCGATGAGCGGCATCCTGCCGCAGCCCGCCCCCTTCGTCCCCGGCCACGAGGGCTCCGGAGTGATCGCCGACGTCGGCGACGGGGTCACCACCCACCAGCGGGGCGACCGGGTCCTCGTCTGCTGGCTGCCGCCGTGCGGCCACTGCCCGTCCTGCAAGCGCGACCAGGGCCACCTGTGCCTCGCCGGCCTGGTGAACGCGGGCACCCCCAACTTCCGCCGCGCGGGCGGTGACATCTTCGGCTTCGCGGCGACCGGCACCTTCGCCGAGGAGGTCGTGGTCGACGCCGCGTGCGCGGTCCCGATCCCCGACGACGTGCCCTTCGACATCGCCGCGCTCATCGGCTGCGGGGTCACCACCGGCCTCGGCGCGGCCATCAACACCGCCAAGGTGGAGGCCGGGTCCTCGGTCGCCGTCATCGGCTGCGGCGGCGTCGGCATATCCGTCATCCAGGGCGCCAAGGTCCAGGGCGCGGCGCAGATCGTCGCCGTCGACCCGGTGGCGTCGCGGCGCGAGGCCGCGCTGCGCTTCGGGGCCACCGAGGCGGTCGCGCCGGAAGCCTTCGACGACGCCAAGAACCGGATCACCGGCGGCGAGGGCTTCGACTACGTCTTCGAGGTGGTCGGCAAGTCCGCGACCGCGCGGACCGCCTACCGGATGACCCGGCGCGGCGGCACCGTGTGCGTGGTCGGCGCGGGCGCCATGGACGACAACTTCCAGATCGACATGTTCTCGCTGTTCTTCGACGAGAAGAGGATCCTGCCGTCGATGTACGGGGGCGGGGACGTGCTCCGGTCCTACGAGCGCACCATCGCGCTGTGGCGGGCCGGCCGGGTGGATCTGGCGGGCCTGATCACCCACCGGGTGCGGCTCGCCGAGATCAACGACGCCCTCGACCAGATGCGTACGGGTGTGGCCCTGCGCACCTGCATCGAACTCTGAGAGGAATGGACGTAGATGTCGCTCCCACTTCAGGGACTCTCCGCCATCGTCACGGGCGCGGGCCGTGGCCTCGGCCGGGCCGAGGCACTCGAACTCGCACGGCTCGGCGCGAGCGTGGTGGTCAACGACTTCGGCCAGAGCGGCCGGGACGGCTCGGGGGAGGCCTCGGCCGCCCCCGCGGAGGAGGTCGCCGCGGAGATCCGCGCCGAGGGCGGGCAGGCGGTGGCGCACCTGGGCGACGTGGCCGACTTCGAGCAGGCGCGCGAGCTGGTCGAGCTGGCGGTGAGCAGCTTCGGGAAGCTCGACATCCTGGTGAACAACGCGGGCATCCTGCGCGACCGGATGATCTTCTCGATGTCGGAGGCCGAGTGGGACTCGGTGATCCGGGTCCATCTCAAGGGCCACTTCAACACCACCCACTTCGCGTCCGTCCACTGGCGGGAGCGGTCGAAGGCGGCGGGCGGCCCGGTCTACGGCCGGATCGTCAACACCTCCTCCGAGGCCTTCCTCGGCGGCTCCGCCGGCCAGCCGAACTACGCGGCGGCCAAGGGCGGCATCGTGGGACTGACGACCTCGACCGCCCTGGCCCTGGCGAAGTACGGGGTGACGGCCAATGCCATCTGCCCGCGGGCCCGGACCCGGATGACCGAGGACGTCTTCGCCGGCTTCCAGGTCCCGGAGGAGGGCGAACTCGACGCCCTCGCCCCCGAACACGTCTCCCCGCTCGTCGGCTACCTGGCCTCGCCCGCCGCGGCCAAGGTCAACGGACAGCTGTTCGTCGTGCACGGCGGGATCGTGGTCGTGATGGAACGCCCCAGGGTGGCGGCGAAGTTCGACACCGGCAAGGAGGCCTTCTCCTACGAGGAGCTGGACGAGGTCCTGACCCCGCACTACGACTCCCGCCCGGCGAACGAGACCTTCGCCGCGACGGAGGTCCTGGGCCTCAGGCACGGCTGACAGGGCTGCTGCCACGGCCCTCCGTGCCCGGAGTCACCGCAGCGGGGCCTGCTGCAGCGGCACCGGGCGCGGCCCGGCCGCCGGCGCCGAGGCAGGCCGGACCGGCTGCGCGTCCAGGGGGACCTGCTGCGGGACCAGGCGGACCTGCTGAGGGTCGAGGCGGACCTGCGGCGCCGGAGCCGGCGGCAAGGTCATCCCGAGGACTCCGCACGGCACTTCGGGGGTCGCGTACGGGAGGCGCAGGCGGCCCTCGGCGCTCCACAGGCCCGTACCGCCGAGCCAGCCGACGGGGGCGCCGAGCCGGAAGACGTGCCGGTCGGCGGGGCGCCACAGGCCGATGCCGCCGTCGGGCAGCCTCAGCGCGACCCCGCAGGTCTCCGGCATCAGCGCCTGGCCCGGCTGGACCGCGAAGGGCATGGCCAGGGATCCGCCCTGAGCAGCCTCCCGCAGGCACTCCGGGAAGCGGACCGGCCGGGAGCTGCCCAGCACCCCCCAGCCGAGGCGCGGCGCGCCCGGCGCGTCGGAGCCGATCAGCAGCAGCCCGCTGTCCGGGTCGGCCAGCAGGAGCCGGTCGTTGCTCCGCTCCGTGATCTGGAGCAGCGGGGACACCTCGCCGCCGCGGCCCAGGTCCACGGCGACGGCCTTGGTGATGCCGTCCAGCTCGCGGTCCAGTGACAGCAGCCGGCCCGTCCGGTCCAGCCAGACGCCACCGGAGCACCGGCCCGGGATCCGGGCGACCGGCCGCGGGCCGCCGGTGCTCCCGGCCACCTGCCAGACGGTGGTCGCGGTGTCCGCCGCGGCCAGGGCGAAGGCGCTGCGTCCGTCCGGAGCGGGAGGCAGCAGGAAGACCCGTACGCCCTCACCGGGTTCGACCGCGCCCAGCTGGAGCTCACCGGTGCGGGGCCCGGCCGCGGCGCCCGTGGGGTACAGCAGCGCGAAGGCGTGCCGCTGCGCCACCCGCCGGTGGATCAGCACCCGCCCGTCCGCCAGCGGCGACAGCTCGCTGTGGGCTTCCTCCGGCTGCGCGAGCGGCAAGGGCACCGCGTAGGGCTCGGGCCCGGACAGGGTCCACCGCTCGGGGTAGAGCGCGTCACCGTCCCCGGCGAGCCGGGCGGCGTACGACCCGTCCGCGGCGATCGTGAACGGGGCCGTCGTCGTCATTTCGATGGCACAGACAGTCATCCGTGCGTCACCTCCGGTGAGGAAGCTAGTTTTCGCACTTCCTGCCGAACAACAGGTCCCAGCCCGCTTCACACATAAGGGTGGCCGCGCAGCGGTTCGTCCCTGGTGGGCGGGACGATTGTGCTGCCCCCGCCCCCCATCCTCCGGCCGACGAGGCCAGGGGCCGGTCGGCCTTGGCCAGAGCCGGGAGCGGGGGCTCAGCCCGTGCGGAGCCCCGCCCCCAGTCCTCCGGCCGGCAAGGCCAGAGGCCGGTCGCCACGGACGGTAGCCTTGGCCTGTGCCCCGTCTCTCTGAAGTCATCGCCGAGCTGGACGCCCTCTGGCCGCCCTCGCGGGCCGAGCAGTGGGACGCCGTCGGAACCGTCTGCGGCGACCCCGACGCCGAAGTCTCCCGCGTGCTCTTCGCCGTGGACCCCGTACAGGAGATCGCCGAAGAGGCCCTGCGGCTGGGTGCCGACCTGATCGTCACCCACCACCCGCTCTACCTGCGCGGCACCACCACCGTCGAAGCCGGCACCTTCAAGGGCCGCGTCGTGCACACGCTGATCAAGAACGACATCGCGCTGCACGTCGCCCACACCAACGCCGACACCGCCGAACCCGGCGTGTCCGACGCCCTCGCCGGCGCCCTGGACCTGCGGATCACCGGCCCGCTCGTACCCGACCCGAGCGACCCGGAGGGCCGCCGCGGCCTCGGCCGGATCTGCGAACTGGACCGCCCCGAAACCCTGCGCGAGTTCGCCGGCCGCGCCGCGGCACGGCTGCCCCAGACCGCGCAGGGCATCCGCGTGGCGGGCGACCCCGACGCGGTCATCCGTACCGTCGCCGTCAGCGGCGGCTCCGGCGACAGCCTCTTCGCCGCGGTCAGGGCCGCCGGCGTGGACGCCTTCCTCACCGCCGACCTGCGCCACCACCCGGTCTCCGAGGCCCGCGAGCAGAGCCCGCTCGCCCTCGTCGACGCCGCGCACTGGGCCACCGAGTGGCCCTGGTGCGAGCAGGCCGCCGCGCAGCTCGACGCGATCTCCGAGCGCCTGGGCTGGGGTCTGCGTACCCACGTCTCGCGCACGGTCACCGACCCGTGGACGGCGCACGCGCCGTCCGTGACACCCCCTTCTATCTCTGGAGCCCCCAACTGAACGCCGAGCCCGCCGACCAGATCCGACTTCTCGACGTCCAAGACCTCGACGTCCGGCTGTCTCAGCTCGCCCACAAGCGCAAGTCGCTGCCCGAGCACGCCGAGGTCGACTCCCTCACCAAGGATCTGACGCAGCAGCGCGACCTGCTCGTCGCCGCGCAGACCCAGGCGAGCGACGCGGCCCGTGAGCAGACCAAGGCGGAGCAGGACGTCGACCTGGTGCGCCAGCGCGCGGCACGCGACCAGCAGCGACTGGACTCCGGCGTCGGCGTCTCGGCCCGCGACCTCGCGAACCTGCAGAACGAGGTCGTCTCCCTCGCCAAGCGCCAGGGCGACCTGGAGGACGTGGTCCTGGAGGTCATGGAGCGCCTGGAGACCGCGCAGGCGCGGGTCACCGAGCTGACCGAGCGGGTCTCCGGCCTGGAGGTCAAGGCGGCGGACGCCGTCGCACGCCGCGACGCGGCCACCGCCGAGATCGACGCCGAGACCGCCAAGATCGCCAAGGACCGCGAGGTCATCGTCGCGTCCATGCCGGCCGACCTGATGGCGCTGTACGAGAAGATCCGCGTCAAGCAGGGCGGGGTCGGCGCCGCGCGCCTCTACCAGCGCCGCTGCGAGGGCTGCCGGCTGGAGCTGGACATGGCCGACGTGAACGAGATCAAGGCCACCCCGCGCAACCAGGTCGTACGTCACGACAGCTGCGGCCGCATCCTGGTCCGTACGGCCGACTCGGGCATCTGATGCCGCGGTTTGTCGTGGAGGCGGACGGTGGCTCCCGGGGCAACCCGGGGCCCGCCGGCTACGGCGCGGTCGTCCTCGACCCGGTGACGGGCGAGACGCTGGCGGAACGCGCGGAGTACCTCGGCGTCGCGACGAACAACGTGGCGGAGTACAAGGGCCTGATCGCCGGGCTCAAGGCCGCCCGCGAGCTCGCGCCGGACGCGGCGGTCCTGGTCCGGATGGACTCCAAGCTGGTCGTCGAGCAGATGTCGGGCCGCTGGAAGATCAAGCACCCCGACACGAAGCCGCTCGCGGCCGAGGCCGCCACGATCCTGCCGCGCGCGCAGGTGACGTACGAGTGGATCCCGCGCGAGCGGAACAAGCACGCGGACCGGCTCGCCAACGAGGCGATGGACGCGGGCAAGCGCGGCCGACCGTGGGAGCCCGCGAACTCCTCGGCCGCCCTCGACCACGGAGCCGCCCGCGCCCTGGCCGCCGGCCCTCCGGGGGACGCGGCGAAGGGTGCCGCGGCCGTACGGGCGGCCCTCGCCTCCGGCGGAGGCCGGCGGGTGGACGAGGCGGCGGGCGCGGCCGAGCCGCTGTTCGCGGACGCGTCGGCCGCCCCGCGCGGCGCCGTCGTCGGCGCACCCGCGGAGGGACCCGGCAGGGGCCCGGCCGTGCCGACGGCTGCGGCCGAGGCGCTGTTCCCCGAGGCGGACGCACTCGCACCGGGGCGCGTCCCACCCCCGGCGGCGGGCCCCGGCCGGGCCGGCCAGGGCCCGACGGCCCCGTCCTCGGCGTCCGCTGCCCCGTCCGCCACGGCCCAGACGGCGACGGCAGCGGCGGCCCCGGCACCGTCGGACACGGCGCGGACGGCGACCGCACCGGCCGCCACCACCCCGGCGCCGGCCGCGACCACCCCGGCCCCGGCCGCGACCACCCCGGCCCCGGCCGCGACCGGTACCGCACCGGGCTGGGGCCCGGACATGGGCACGCCCGCCACCTTCGTGCTGCTGCGCCACGGAGAGACCGCCCTCACCCCGCAGAAGCGCTTCTCCGGCAGCGGCGGCACCGACCCCGAGCTGTCCCCGGCCGGCCGCCGCCAGGCGTCCGCCGTGGCCGAGGCACTGGCCGCACGCGGCACCGTCCAGACGATCATCAGCTCCCCGCTGCGCCGCTGCCGCGAGACCGCCCAGGCCGTCGCCGACCGTCTGGGCCTCGACGTGACCGTCGAGGAAGGCCTGCGCGAGGTGGACTTCGGCGCGTGGGAGGGCCTGACCTTCGCCGAGGTGCGGGAACGCTTCCCGGACGACCTCCAGGCCTGGCTGGACTCCCCGAGGGCGGCCCCCACCGGCGGCGGCGAGAGCTTCATGGCCGCCACCCGCCGCATCTCGGCCACCCGCGACCGGCTCCTGACCGCCCACGCGGGCCGCACGGCCCTCCTCGTCACCCACGTGACGCCGGTCAAGATCCTGGTCCGCCTGGCCCTGGGCGCCCCGCCGGAGTCGCTGTTCCGGATGGAACTCTCGGCGGCCTCCCTCTCGGCGGTGGCCTACTACGCGGACGGCAACGCCTCGCTGCGCCTCCTGAACGACACGTCCCACCTGCGGTAGCCGCGCGCTGGGGGCCCCGGGACGCCAACACCGCACCCCGGGGCCGGTGTCCGGGGCCGACGCGGGTTTCCGATGCGAGAACGGGAACGCGGTCAACAGGCCGGTGGCCAGGGCCGCGTGGTTCAGCGGCATCCGGAACGGAGTGGCGCCGGAAGGCCGGTGGCCGGGCCGGCGTGGTTCTCGCGGTACCCGGTACGGGAGTGGGGCGCCCGGCGGGCGGGGGTCCCGGGCCGACGCGGTTTCCGCGAAAGCGGAAAGGCGAGTGGGGCCCGCGGGCCGGCGCTCAGGGCCGACGCGCTGTGCGCGGTGCCCCGAACGGGAGTGGGAAGGGCAGACGAGCCGGCCTGTACGCCGGGTTCTGTCACCCGGTGACCTCACGGTCGCCGGGGAGACGGCCATCCATCTAGGACCGGTGTTGCCACCGGCCTCGTGCGGTCTACCCGCGAACTCGGGCGAGCAGCCCTCAAGCGTTCGCGCAGACCCGTCCGAAGACGGATCCTCTTGACCTTGCTCCGGGTGGGGTTTACCTAGCCGCCTGGGTCACCCCAGGCGCTGGTGGTCTCTTACACCACCGTTTCACCCTTACCGAGGGCCGAGGCCCCCGGCGGTCTGTTTTCTGTGGCACTGTCCCGCGGGTCACCCCGGGTGGGCGTTACCCACCACCCTGCTCTGTGGAGCCCGGACGTTCCTCGGCGGGATCCGAGGATCCCAACGCGGCCGCCCGGCCGACTCGTCTGCCGTGGTGGCCATGTTACCCGGGGGGACGGCCGGGCTTGACCTTGGCGCAGCGGCAGCGGCAGCGGCAGCGGCAGCGTCCGCGTGACGGGGCAGTGCTCGTACGAGGCGCCCGGACCAGGTGCTCGGGCAGGGTGTGCTCAGGCCAGGGCGAAGAGGATCTTCGCCGTACCGGGGTCCGCCTGCGTCAGCCGGACCCGGATGCGCTCGCCCAGCGGCAGCTCCCGAGCGGCGGACTCGACGCGGCCGACCACCGCCGGCTCCGCCAGGTGGACCGTGCCGACCAGCGGCTCCCGGTCCTTGACGTCGATCACCGTGGCGTCGAAGGTCTCCCCGACGCGGTCCTTCAGCACGGCGGCCTCGACCAGGTCCACGCACTCCCGCTCGGCCGTGTTGGCCAGCCGGGTGCCCGCCGCCATCTCCGCCGGGAGCGCGGCCAGCGCGGACATCACCCACCCCGGGCGCTCGGCCCCGGCCACCGCCGCCACGCACAGCTCGCCGGTGTACCGGTCGACCAGGCGGCGCAGCGGGGCGGTGCAGTGGGCGTACGGGGCCGCCACCGCGGCGTGGATCGCCGGGTCCGGACTCTCGCCGCCGGTGAAGACGGTGTAGCCGGCGCCGCGCAGCAGGGTCGTGCACTCCTGGAGGAAGGCCGCGTGGGCCGGGCGGTGCGGGTCGAGGGAGCGCACGAGTTCGGCGTACGGGACGTGGTGCGGCCATTCGATCCGCAGGGCCTTGGCCGCGCGCCGGAGTTTGCCGACCGCGCCGTCGGGGGCGGTCGGCAGGGTGCGCAGGATGCCGGCCCCGGCCGCCAGCATCAGGTCGGCCGCCGCCATGCCGGTCATCAGGGAGATCTGGGCGTTCCAGCCGTCCGCGGGCAGCGGGGCGCGGTAGGCCAGGGCGTACGAGCCGTCGCGTGCGACGATCTCCTGCTCGGGCACGTTCAGCGAGATGCCGCCGCGGTCCTGCTCCAGGGCCTCGCGGAGCCGGCCGATGTCCTTGAGGAGGGCGAGGGGTTCCTCCGCCGTTCCGGTGTCGATGGCCTTCTGCGCGCCGTCGTAGTCGAGCCTGGCCCGGCTGCGGACCAGGGCCCGCCGGACCTCGGTCGTCTCGACCCGGCCGTCGGGGTCCAGATCGAGCCGCCACAGCAGCGCGGGGCAGGTCTGTCCGGGCAGCAGGCTGGCCGCGCCCTCCGAGAGCACGGCCGGATGCAGCGGGACCTTCCCGTCGGGGAAGTAGAGGGTGGTGACGCGGCGGTGGGCCTCCGCGTCCAGCGGGCCGCCCGGGGTGACGAAGGCGGCGACGTCGGCGATGGCGTAGTGGACCCGGTAGCCCCCGCCGGCGCGTTCCGCCAGGTGCATGGCCTGGTCGAGGTCGACGGAGGTCGGGGGGTCGATGGTGAAGAAGGGGATGTCGGTGGCGTCGGCGTCGGGAAGGCGCGGTGCCCGGGCGGCCCGCTCCGCCTCCGCGACCACCTCGGCCGGGAACTCCCGCGGCACGTCCAGCTTCGTCCGCAGGTCGCGCAGCGCGGCCCGCAGGGCAGCCCCGTCTGCGCCGGTCATGTGCATAGGACGGCGTGGCATGGACTGAGCCTAGGGGCCGTCGGCCCGGGCGGCACGGCGAGCGGGTGGTGGCGAGCCGTCTACGCTGGCCCGGGGGCCGCATCCCCTGCGCCGTGTCGTACCGAAGGAGAACCACCGTGCTCGTGCTGCTGCCGCCGTCCGAAGGAAAGGCCGCCGGCGGCTCCGGCGCACCCCTGAAGCCGGAGGCGCTGTCGCTGTCCGGGCTGGCCCCGGCCCGTGCGGCGGTGCTGGAGGAGCTGGTCGAGCTGTGCGCGGGCGACGAGCTCAAGGCGCGCGAGGTGCTGGGCCTGAGCGAGGGGCTGCGCGGCGAGGTCGCGAAGAACGCCGACCTCCGCTCGGCGGCGGCCCGCCCGGCGGGCGAGATCTACACCGGCGTGCTGTACGACGCGCTGGGGCTCGCCGAGCTGACCCCGGCCGCGCGGGCACTCGCCGAGGACGCGCTGCTGGTCTTCTCGGGCCTGTGGGGCGCCGTGCGGATCACCGACCGGATCCCCTCGTACCGCTGCTCGATGGGCGTGAAGCTGCCGGGGCTGGGGGCGCTCGGCGCGTACTGGCGCGGACCCATGGCCCAGGTGCTGCCCGAGGCGGCGGGCGAGGGGCTGGTCCTGGACCTGCGGTCGTCGGCGTACGCCTCCGCGTGGAAGCCGAAGGGCGAGACGGCGGGACGGACCGCGACCGTGCGGGTGCTGCACTCGCAGATGGTGGACGGGGTCGAGAAGCGGTCGGTGGTCAGCCACTTCAACAAGGCGACGAAGGGGCGGCTGGTCCGGGACCTGCTGCTGGCCGGGGCCGCGCCCTCGGCCCCGGCGGAACTGGTCGAGACCCTGCGGGACCTGGGCTACGTGGTCGAGGCCGAGGCGCCGGCGAAGCCCGCCAAGGCCTGGTCCCTCGACGTGGTCGTGACCCAGATCCACCACTGACGCGCCGCGGCCGCCGGGCTCTGCCCCGGCCCCGCGCCGCATGCGCCGGCGGGGCTGGGCCGGGGCCCGCGCCTCGGTCGGGGGCGGGCCGGGGTTCTGTTCGGGCCGGTCCGGGCAGCGCGGGCCCGGCAAGTCCGAAAGAGACGGCCTAGAGGCGGCCCAGGGGCCAGGCCACCGCGGCCGGGGTCTGGTCAGAGGAGCCCGCGTACTGGGCGCAGGCGTCCGTGAGGGTTTCCAGCAGGGTGAGGGGGTCCGGCAGCGGGTGCTCGATGCCGCGGAGCCAGGTCACCGCCTGGTCACCGGGCAGAGCCGCCGGCGGGACCAGAACGTAGCTGCCGCGGCAGTGCCAGCGCAGGCCCGGGTGTTCGTCCATCGTCTCGGGGTGGCAGTCCAGCTCGCAGGGCCACCACTCGTCCTCGTCCTCGGGGGTGCCGCGGGTGGCCGTGAAGAAGAGCATCCGGGCCTGCTCGCCGGTGCCGCCCGACTCGGCGACCGGGCCGACGTCGATCCCGGCGGCCAGCAGCCGGGCCAGGGCGCCGAGTCCGGCTTCCAACGGGACGTCAAGTACGTCGTGGACCATGCCGGTCGCGGTGATGAAGTTGGCCTGCGGCTCGCTGCGCGCCCACCGTTCGACCTGTGCGCGATCGGTGGTGGACTGGGTCTGCCAGGCGAAGGAGAGTGGGTGGCGTGCGGGCGTCGGACAGCCGATCCGGTCGCACGAGCACCGGTAACCGGCGGGATGGGCGGCGGGGGCGAGCGGCAGACCTGCGGCGGCGACGGCCAGGAGGAGCGCCTCGCGCTCTTGTCCGGGATCCTCGGCGGCGGTGGGTTTCTGCCGCCGGCGCAGCCACTGGGAAATCCTGCTCTGCTCGCCGCGTTTGACGCGGCCGGATTCAGACCCCATCTATCCCCTCACCTCACCGATAACCCCGGCAGACCCTCACATCGTCCCACCATCCTGAGCCTCGGGTGACCGGTCTCCTCAACCGGGGGGTCGGGGGTGGGTGACAGGCAACCGCCACATAGCCGCAGAATTCGTGCATAACGCCGCGGGTTGCCGGGGGCCGGCCTCCGCCCGGCTGTGGGCCGGTGACGTTTCACACCCCGTCCGCGCCGGCGCCCCCGCCCGCGGCCCTGCCCGCCACCCCGCCCAGCACCCGGTCCACCAGCGCGTCCGTATAAGCGTGCGTCAGCGGCGCCGTCCGCAACAGCCAGCGGTACGTCAGCGGCCCGAGCAGCATCTCCACCGTCAGCCGGAGATCCACGTCCTCGGCGATCTGCCCGGCCTCCCGCGCCGCGCGCAGCCGCGCCTCGTACAGGGCGAGCTGCGGCTCCAGCAGCTGTTCGGTGAAGCGGGCGCCGAGTTCCGGGTCCGTCGCCCCGGCCGCCGTCAGGGCGCGGGCGGGGGCCTCGTACTTCTCGTCGTTGAACTCGTCCACCGTCGCCCGCAGGACGTACTTCAAGTCGGCCGCGAGATCGCCGGTGTCCGGGAAGCCGGTCCACTCGGCCTCCGTCTCCGCGTCCCCGGCCAGCGCCAGGGAGGCGTCGAGGAGGACCGCGGCCTTGGAGGACCACCAGCGGTAGATCGTCTGCTTGCCGACACCCGCGCGGGCGGCGATGGCCTCGATGGTCAGCTTGTTGTAGCCGACCTCACCGACCAGGGCGAGTGCCGCGTCGAGGATGGCCCGCCGGGACCGGTCGCTGCGGCGGGCCGCGTCCGGGCTCTTCCCGGCGGACTGCTTCGCGGTGGGGCTCTTCGCGGCGGCCGGCCGGGGCCGCGGCTTCGCCGGGGGCTTCACGTCTGGACTCTTGCTCACTGCGTCAACGTATCAACCCGATACGTCTCGTCTTCCGTTGATCGCATAAACCACCCGATCAGTTCACTGCGCCGTCTCCGTCGAGGAGAGACGATTCTCTCCACACTCGTGCGAACTCGTCCGAGTCGTAAGTCGTGAGGAGCCTTCTTTGCGCAGAGACGCCACACCCCGGCGCTACCTGATGTGCCCACCCGTACATTTCAAGGTCACGTACTCCATCAATCCGTGGATGGATCCCACGAAACCGGTGGACCTGCCCCTCGCACACGCCCAATGGGAAGACCTCAGGGACCGCTACCGCGCCCTCGGCCACACCGTCGAGACCCTCGTACCGGACCCCGCGCTGCCCGACATGGTCTTCGCGGCGAACGGGGCCCTGGTCGTCGACGGCCGGGTGCTCGGCGCCCGGTTCGCCTACCCGGAACGCGCCGCGGAAGCCGAGATCCACCTCGACTGGTTCCGCAGCCACGGCTTCCAGGACGTCCACGAGCCGTCCCACGTCAACGAGGGCGAGGGCGACTTCGCCGTCACCGCCAGCTACCTCCTGGCAGGGCGGGGCTTCCGCTCCAGTCCGCTCTCGCACGACGAGGCCCAGGAGTTCTTCGGCCGCCCCGTCATCGGCCTCGACCTGGTGGACCCGCGCTACTACCACCTGGACACGGCGCTCTGCGTCCTCGACGGCGACGAGATCATGTACTACCCGGCCGCCTTCTCACCCGGCAGCCAGGCCGTGCTGCGGCGCCTGTTCCCGGACGCCCTGATCGCCGACGGCGAGGACGCGGCGGCCCTCGGCCTGAACGCCGTCTCGGACGGCCGGCACGTGCTGCTCCCGCAGGCGGCCACCGGGCTGTTCGCGCCCCTGCGGGACCGGGGCTTCGAGCCGGTCCCCATGGACCTGGGGGAGCTGCTCAAGGGCGGCGGCAGCGTGAAGTGCTGCACCCAGGAGCTGCGTCCCTAGTGCTGTGACCAGTGCCGTGACCGGCATCCGTCCCGCCCCGGCTCCGTGGACAGGCGGGACGGACCTCAGGACCGTGCGATCGCGGAACTACGGAACCGCGGACGCTACGGAGCCGGCGGCCACTCCTGGCCCCAGTCGGCGTCCCGCGCCGCCTTGTAGAGGTCACCGTGGCGCTTGGCCACGGTGGCCCGGGTCAGGCCCTCTCCTTCCGGACCGCACAGGTCCAGCAGGACGAGCCCCTTGCGGATCTGCGGCTTCCGCGTGATCCGGGAGGCGGCGGGCCGCACCGGGAAGCGGGTCGCGGCGACGTAGCTGAACTTCTCGTCCTCGTACGCGAGGGAGCCGCCCTTGACCTGCCGGTGCAGGGAGGACCGGCTGACTCGCGCCGAGAAGTGGCACCAGTCCTGGCCGACCTCGATCGGGCAGGTCCCGTCGTGCGGGCAGGGGGCCGCGACCCGCAGCCCGGCCTCGATCAGCTGGTCGCGCGCCTCGCGGATGCGCAGGTACCCCTCGGGGGTGCCAGGCTCGATCAGCACCACCGCGCGGCCCGCCCGCGCCGCCTCGGCGACGACCGCCTCGCGGGCCTGTGGAGTCAGTTCGCCCAGGACGTACGAGACGGTCACCAGGTCCGTCTCGGGGAGCGTCAGCCCGGATCCGATGACGGCCCGCCGCCACTCGGCCGCGCGCAGCACGTCCGAGGTGGAGACGGCGGCCAGCTCCCTGCCGAGGGTCAGCGCGGGCTCAGCCCAGTCCAGCACCGTGGTCTCCCGCGGGCCCTCCCAGGTGGCGTCCACCGCCCAGATCGCGGCTCCCGTGCCGCCGCCCACGTCCACGTGCGAGGCCGGCGCCCAGTCCGGGGCCGCCTCCGCGAGGCCGTCCAGGGCGGACCGTACGGCTTCGAAGGTGGCCGGCATCCGGTACGCGGCGTAAGCGGCCACGTCGGACCGGTCGCGCAGGACGGGCGCGCCGGTCGGGGTCTGCCCCCGGTAGTTCGCGATCAGCCGCTCGACGGCGGCCGCGGCCTGCTTGGGCGGGAGCCCGTCGAGCAGCCCGCCGAGCGCGCTGCGGAGAGTCTCGGCGGTCATGGGGGCGGAGGGGGAGACGTTCACCTGCAAAGTTTACGGCGCCGGGGCGGACGTCCCCGCCGGAGCGGCCGCCCGGCGGCCACGCCTGGTCGGCGGCCACGCCTGGCCGCCGGGCAGGACCGGCCGGCCGAGCCGGCCGAGCTGGCCGGCCGGCTACGCCACCGCTGGCTTCCGGTTCTGCCACGGCCGGCACATCCCGAGGAAGCAGCCCACCGACAGCAGTGAGCAGGCCAGCTGCACCAGCGCCATCGGTACCGCCGTGTCCTCGCCGGCGATCCCGACCAGCGGTGAGGCGATCGCCCCGACCAGGAAGGAGGAGGTGCCGAGCAGCGCGGAGGCCGATCCGGCCGCGTGCGGGGTGCGCATCAGCGCCTGCGCGTTGGTGTTCGGCAGGACCAGGCCCATCGCCGACATCAGCACGAACAGTCCGGCGGCGATCGGGAACAGCCCGACCCCGCCGAACACCCCGGTCGACATCAGCAGCAGCGCGACCGAGGCGAGCGTGATGACGCCGAGCCCGGTGGCCAGGGCCTTGTCGAGGCTGACGCGGCCGACCAGCAGCTTGCCGTTGATCTGGCCGACGGTGATCAGGCCGACGGCGTTGACCCCGAAGAGCAGGCTGAAGGCCTGGGGCGAAGCCCCGTAGATCTCCTGTACCACGAAGGGTGAGGCGGAGATGTACGAGAAGAGCACGGCGAAGGCGAATCCGCCCGCCAGGGTGTAGCCGGCGAAGACCCGGTCGCCGAGCAGCCCGCGCATGGTGCGCAGCGCGGAGCCGACGCCGCCGGTGTGCCGTCGCCCGGGCGGCAGGGTCTCGTCGAGGCGGCGCCAGACGAAGAACGTAAGCACGATGCCGACGCCGGTGAGGACGACGAAGACCCCGCGCCAGTCGGCGAAGCGCAGCACCTGGCCGCCGACGAGCGGGGCGATGATCGGGGCGGCCCCGGATATGAGCATCAGGGTGGAGAAGAAGCGGGCCATCTCCACGCCGTCGTACAGGTCGCGCACGACGGCCCGGGCGATGACGATCGCGCCCGCGCCCGCCAGGCCCTGGAGCAGCCGGAAGGAGATCAGCAGCTCGGTGGTCGGGGCGACGGCGCAGATCGCGGTGGCGAGGACGTAGACGACCATGCCGATCAGCAGGGGCCTGCGGCGGCCCCACTTGTCACTCATCGGGCCGATGACCAGCTGGCCCAGCGCCATGCCGGCGAGGCAGGCGGTGAGGGTGAGCTGGACGGTCGCGGCCGGGCTGTGCAGGGCGGTGGTGACCGCCGGCAGGGCCGGCAGGTACATGTCCATGGACAGCGGGGGAAGGGCGGTGAGCCCGCCGAGTATGAAGGTGACGAGCAGGCCGGTGCGGCGTGCGGCCGTCAGGGGTGCCGAGGCCGCGGGGGTGGAAGGCGATTCGGGTGACGACGCGAGTGATGATCCGGGCGACGACGCGGGTGACGGGTCGGGCGACGGCTCGTGCGAGGGGGCCGTCGCGGGGCCTCTCTCCGACATGCGCAACTCCAGTCTTCTCATCTTCCTCGTGCACCCTGACCGGCCCATGCTCTCAGCTGTCGGAACATCCGGCGGCCGGACGGCCGGTGTGACGTACCCTGCGGCCCCATGAACGCAAGTGGGAAGAAGATCGCCGTGGTGACCGGGGCCGGATCCGGGATCGGCCGCTCCGTGGCCCTGACGCTGGCGGCTGCCGGCTGGGCCGTGGCGGCGGCCGGCCGCCGGACCGAGCCGCTGGAGGAGACCGCCAGGGCGGCCGGGGACGACGCGGACGTCCTGTGCGTACGGACCGACGTGAGCGACCCGGACGACGTCAGCGCGCTGTTCGAGGCGGTACGGGAGCGGTACGGGCGCCTCGACCTGCTCTTCAACAACGCGGGCACCTTCGGGCCGAGCGGGGTCCCGCTGGAGGACATCACCTACGAGGCATGGCGCTCGGTCGTGGACGTCAACCTGACCGGCGCCTTCCTCTGCGCGCAGGCCGCCTTCCGGCAGATGAAGCGGCAGGACCCGCAGGGCGGCCGGATCATCAACAACGGCTCCATTTCGGCGCACGTGCCGCGACCGAACTCGGTGGCCTACACGGCGACCAAGCACGCGATGACCGGCCTGACGAAGTCGCTGTCGCTGGACGGGCGGCCGTACCGGATCGCCTGCGGGCAGATCGACATCGGCAACGCGGCGACCGAGATGACCGAGCGGATGCAGACGGGCATCCTCCAGGCCGACGGCCGTCTGGCGGTGGAGCCCGTGATGGACGCGGCCGATGTGGCGCGGACCGTGCTGCACATGGCCGAGCTGCCGCTGGAGGCGAATGTGCAGTTCGCGACCGTCATGGCGACGGCGATGCCGTACATCGGGCGCGGCTGAGCATGTCGGTCGTCCTCATCCTCATCCTCGGTGCGCCTGATGGCCATGGCCATGGCCATTGCCAGGGTGCGGCGACGCGGACGATCATGACGGCATGACCGATACCGATACCGATACCGATGCCGGTACCGAAGTACTGCGCTACACCGCCTTCTCCCGCGACCCGGCCGGCGGCAACCCCGCCGGGGTCGTGCTCGACGCGGCCGGGCTGGACGAGGACCGGATGCTCGCCGTCGCCGCCCGGCTGGGCTACAGCGAGACGGCCTTCCTGACCGCTCCGCCCGAGGGGCTGGGCGGGGAGCCCGGACGGGCCTTCACCATGCGGTACTTCAGCCCGAAGGCGGAGGTCCCGTTCTGCGGGCACGCCACCGTGGCCACCGCCGTGGCGCTCGGGGAGCGGATCGGCCCGGGGGAGCTCGTCTTCGTGACCCGCGCGGGGACCGTTCCGGTGTCGGTCAGCTCCGAGCAGGGATGCCTGCGGGCCGTGCTGACCAGCGTCGAGCCCACCGTGTCCGAGATCGCGGACGCCGACCTCGCGGAGGCGCTGGCCGCGCTGGACTGGCCGCGGGGTGACCTGGACCCGGCGTTCCCGCCGCGGATCGCCTACGCCGGAGCCAGGCACCTGGTGCTCGGAGCGGGCAGCCGGGCCCGGCTCGCGGACCTCGCGTACGACTTCGCCCGGCTGGAGGCCCTGATGCGGCGCCTGGACCTCACCACGGTCCAGCTGGTGCACCGGGCGGGGCAGGCGGAGTTCCACGTACGGGATCCCTTCCCGGTCGGCGGCGTCGTCGAGGACCCCGCCACGGGAGCCGCCGCGGCCGCCTTCGGCGCCTACGCCCGGGAGCTCGGCCTGGTCCCGGCGGACGCCGTGCTCACCCTCCACCAGGGCGAGGACATGGGCCGCCCGGGGGTTCTGACCGTGGAACTGCGGGCCGGGGACCCGCGGGTGCGGGTGGGCGGAGAGGGCGTACGGATCCCCTGACGAGGGGCGCCCCGGGAACCCCGGCGGCACCGACGCCGCGGGCCTCGACAAGGCGTGATGGCGGGCTTCACGGGCGCCCGTGTCCCGCTGGACCCGGGGAGCACTGACCGGCTGTGGCGTCGGCGTTCGGCGAAGCCCGGGACGGGAAAGCCGCGGAGGGCGAAGCTCCGCGTACGGGGACCACCAGCGGGGCACCGGTGCGCGGATGTGCGAGCACCTCCACCGGCTGCCGGTAGACGCGGCTGAGCATCTCCTCCTCGAACACCTCGGCCGGCGGGCCGGCCGCGGCGATCCGCCCCTCGTGCAGGACGGCGGCGCGGTCCGCGTAGGCGGCGGCCAGGCCCAGGTCGTGCAGGACGACCACCACCGCGTCCCCGGCGGCCGCCCGCTCCCGGCAGATGCGCAGCACGAGCTCCTGGTGGCGCAGGTCCAGGGCGGCGGTGGGCTCGTCGAGCAGCAACAGCGGTGCCCGCTGCGCCAGTACGCGGGCCAGCGCGACCCGGGCCCGCTCGCCGCCGGAGAGGGCGGAGAAGGGCCGTGCGGCGAACTCCGTGACCTCGGTGGCGGCCATGGCGGCGGCCACCGCCTCCTCGTCGGCGTCGGCGAGGGCGGTGCCGGCCCAGGGGGCGCGGCCCATCCGTACGACCTCCTCCACCGGGAACGGAAAAGACAGCGTGGCCGCCTGGGGGAGGACGGAGCGGCGCAGCGCGAGGTCGGGGGCGCTCCACTCGCCCACCGCGCGCCCGTCGATCCGGATCTCCCCGGAGGCGGCGGGCAGGTCGGCGGCGAGCGCGGCCAGCAGTGTGGACTTGCCGGCGCCGTTCGGGCCGACCAGCGCCAGCACTTCCCCGGCCCGGGCCGTCAGGTCGATGCCGCGCAGCACCTCCCGCTGCCCGAGGCGGACATGCAGGTCCGCGGTCTCGGCGAGGGCCGTGCCGGGGGCGGGACGGCCGGGGACGGCCCGCTTGCTCCGGGAGAGCAGCCCGGTCAGCCTGCCGGTCATGCCCAGCCTCCTTGCTTACGGCGGGTGCGGCGCAGCAGCCAGAAGAAGAAGGGACTGCCGAGCAGGGCGGTCAGCACACCGAGCGGCAGCTCGGCGGGCAGGGCGAGGGTCCGGGCGGCCAGGTCGCCCGCGACGAGGACGACGGCCCCGGCGAGGGCGCTGCCGGGGATGAGGAAGCGGTGGCCGGGGCCGGTGGCCATGCGCAGCAGGTGCGGGACCAGCAGGCCGATGAAGGTGATGATCCCGGCCACGGCGACGGCGGCCGCGGTCAGCAGCGCGACGACCAGGATGAGGGCGAGGCGCAGCCGTTCGACGTCGATGCCGAGGTGGCGGGCGGGCCGCTCGCCGAGCGCAAGCAGGTCGAGCCGGCGGGCGTAGAAGGGGGCGACGAGCAGACCGGCGACGGCGCACGGCAGGACGGCGAGCACCTTGGGCCAGGTGGCCTGGGCGAGCGAGCCGAGCTGCCAGAAGGTGATCTGGTTGACCTGGCCGCTGTCCGCGAAAAAGATGAACAGGCCGATGAGGGCGCCCGCGAAGGCGTTGACGGCGATGCCGGTGAGGATGAGGGTGACCACCTCCGTACGGCCGCCGTTGCGCGACAGCAGGTAGACGGCGGTGACGGTGATCAGGCCGGCGACGAACGCGCAGGCGGTGATGGTCCAGTTGCCGAGGAAGCTCAGGCCGAGGCCGATGGCGGCGACCGCGCCGACGGCAGCGCCGGCCGAGATGCCGATGACGCCGGGCTCGGCGAGCGGATTGCCGAAGACGCCCTGCATGAGCGCGCCCGCGCAGCCGAGGCTGGAGCCGACGAGCAGCGCGAGGACCACGCGGGGCAGGCGTACGTTCCACAGCACGCTCTCTCCGACCCGGTCGAGCGGCGCCCCGCCGAGCCCCGTGCGGTGCTGGACGGAGGCGAGTACGTCACCGGTGGGGATGGGGTAGGCGCCGACTCCCGCGGAGAGCAGTGCGAGGAGGAGGAGGGCCGCGACGAGCGCGGCGGTGAGCAGGAGCGCCGTACGCCGCGGGGTTCGCCGCGCCGTGCCGGGTCCGGGAGGCGCGGTGTCATCCGGAGCGGGTGCCGGGGCGGGTGCGGGTGGGGCTGCGGGTGCGGGTGCGGTGGCGGGTGCGGTGGCGGCCTCGCCGGTCTCGCCGGCCCCGGCGGAGCCGGTGGGCGTGGCCGCGCGCGGTGGCGCCGGCTTCCCGTGCGGGGCTTCGGGGTCGCTGCCGAGCGCGCCGGAGGCGGGGCCGCGCGGGGGATCGTAGGGGAGGGTCACCTCAGGCACCCTTGCCGTAGAGCTGGGCGATCAGCGAAGACAGCACCTGGTCGGTGCGCGGCCCGTAGTTGAGCAGCACGCCGTCGTCGACGGTGACCACCCGGCGGTCCATGCCGGCCGGGGTCTGGGCGACGCCCGGGATCTTGACCAGGCCGTCGATGCCGCCGACCGATTCGAGGCCCTTGGACATGACCAGGATCGCGTCGGGGGCCGCCGCCGCCAGGGCCTCGCTGGTGATGGGGGTGAAGTCCTTGCCGAGACCGGACTCCTTGCCGGTGTCGACCGCGCCCGCCGCCTCCAGCAGCGAGGCGGCGCCGGAGTCGGAGCCTCCGAGCAGGTAGACGGAGGCGGTGCCGCGCAGGTAGAGGAAGGCCACCCGGGGCTTCTTCGCCGAGGCCCCGGCCGGGATGTCCTTGCGCACGGCGGCGATCCGGTCGGCGGTGCGCTGGTTCAGTTGCGCTCCGGCGTCCTTCACCCCGAGCGCGGCGGCCACCGCACCGATCCGCCGCGGGACGTCCTCCAGCGCCTTGGCGGGGGCGACGACCAGCACCGGGACGCCGGCGTCACGGATCTGCCGGATCGCTTCCGCGGGACCGCTGGTGGTCTCCGCCAGTACCAGCGTCGGGCGCAGGGACAGCACGCTCTCGGCGGAGACCTCGTGACCACGGGTCACCACCGGGAGGCGGGCGGCCTGTTCGAAGGTGGCGGTGATGTCCCGGGCGACGACCTGCTGCCCGAGGCCCAGCGTGTGGACGATCTCGTTGAGGCTTCCGGTCAGCGGGACGACCCGGTCCGCAGAGGTGACCGTGACCGGCGCGCCGTCGGCCGAGGGCACGCTGACGGGCAGTACGGGCGCGGGCGGGGGAGCGAGCGGCTCCACCCGGTCCGGGGCCGCGGCGGCGTGGGCGGGCGGGCCCGCGGGCGTGGCCGTACTCCCGCAGCCCGTCACGGTCCATGCCAGCGTGACCAGTGCGGCCAGGGCAAGTCCGAGGCGGGGACGGCGGGATGACGCGGCGGGCGTAGGCACGAAGGCACCGTCCTGATCGTCCGACTGGAGGTTCCGGTGACCGAGGGGTTCCACACCCGGCCGGGAGTAGCTTAGGTTAGCCTAACCTCGCTTGCCAGCCCTTGGAGGGACCATCATGTCCGCGAGACCCGCCCGTGCGTTCGCACTCGCCCTGCTGGCCGTCCTGCTGGGAGCGCTGCTCCCGGCGACCGCCGCCCAGGCCGCGAGCCGTACCGTGCAGGGGGGCCGACTCGACTGGGGCATCAAATCGTCCTTCCAGAGTTATGTCACGGGCCCCCTCGCGAAAGGCGGTTTCCAGCTGAAGAGCGGAGCCGCCACCGTCGGCGGCAGCCTGTTCCGCTTCCACTCGGCGACCGGCTCGTACGACCCCGACTCGGGCGAGTTCAACGCCTCCTTCACCGGCGGCGTGACCTTCCGCGGCCACCAGAAGCCCGACGGCGCCCACGAGCTCGACATGACCGTCAGCCGCCCCACCGTCACGATCTCCGGCGGCCGCGGCACCCTGTACGTGGACGTCTCCACCAAGGCCAAGGACACCGGCGCGGTCAGCACCCAGTCCCAGGTGCCCTTCGCCACCCTCGGCCTCGGCGGCATCACCATGAAGGGCGGCTCCAGCCCCGTCGTCCTCGGCAACGTCCCCGCCACCCTCACCGAGCAGGGGGCCAAGGCCTTCGCGGGCTACTACGCCGCCGGCGCGCAACTCGACCCGGTCACGCTCTCCGTCGATGTACTGGACCCGGCCGCCGGCCCCTCGCAGCCGGCGCCGTCCGCCCCGCCCTCGCAGCCGCCGGGTGAGCAGCCGGGCCAGGGCGCCCAAACCCCGCAGGCCCAGGGCGCCTTCACCGACGCCGCCGTCGACTGGGGCGTACGGCGCACCTTCCGCGAGTACGTCACCGGCGCCGTCGGCCAGGGCAAATGGACCCTCGCCGAGGGTGCGCAGGACGGCGGCGCGCTGTTCCGCTTCCCGCAGGGCAAGGGCGCGTACGACGGCCGGAAGGGCACCCTCGACGCCGCCTTCGCCGGCACCGTCCATTTCACCGGCGCCCACCTGGACCTGAAGCTGGGCAGGGTGAGCGTCACGGTGGGCAACGGCAAGGGCGTCCTGTCCGCCGACGTCACCACGGGCGGCGAGACGAAGAACGCGGTCGCGCTCGTCGAGTTCGACGCCAAGGGGCTGAAGACCGAGGGCAACCTCGCCACCCTGACCGAAGCCCCGGCCACCCTCACCGAGGGCGGCTCCCAGGCTTTCCGTGCCATGGCCCTCCCCCCTCTGTATGCGGCGGGCACCGAGATGGATCCGGTCTCGCTCGCGATCGCCCTCGACCCCACCGCGCAGCTGCCGGCCCTGCCCGACCTGGGCTCCACGGCCCCGCCCGCGCCCGCCCCCACCGCGCCGCTCCCGGCCGACGATCTGACACCGGAGAAGTCCTCGAACACCGGGCTGTACGCCTCCCTGGGCGCGGCCGTACTGGCGCTCGCCGGCGGCGCGGCCTTCCTCGTACTCCGCAAGCGCCGTACGGCGGCGGCCGAGGCGCCGCCCACCGACGCGCCGTAGCGCGCCGCCCTCCTTCCCCTCACCTTCCGTTTCCTCAGGAGACCTCAGCCATGTCCTCCCACCCCCGCTCGATGGCCGTCGCGGCCGCCGTCATCACCGCCGCCGCCCTGGGCACCACCGCCTTCGTCCTGCCCGCGACCGCCGCCGGCGGCGCCACGGCCCTCGCCCCGCAGGCGGACGGGGCCCCGACCGCCCCGCTGAAGATCACCGGCGGCTCCCTCGACTGGGGTGTGCTGAAGGACTACCGGGACTACGTCACCGGCATGGCGCACGGCACGATCACGGTCGGCGACGGGGCCACGCAGAATGCCGACGGCAGCTTCCGCTTCGCCGCGCCCACCGGCCAGTACGACCCGGCGGCCGGACACGTGGTGCGGGCGGCCTTCCAGGGCAGCGTGACCTTCTCCTCGCCCGCCCCGCCGGCCGGCCACGGCTTCGAGGTCAGGCTCTGGGACATCCGGATCGACACCGGCACCAAGAAGCTCACCGCGGACGTGACGAAGGGCGGGACGACCACGCAGGACGTCCCGCTCGCGGACGTGGCCTTCGGCGGCCGGGAGATGAAGAACCTGGCGACGACCCTCACCAAGGAGGCCGGCGAGCAGCTCGGCTCGGCCCGGTACGCGGGACTCAAGGGCGACGACCTGAACGCGGCGCTGGAGTTCGAGAAGCCCACGACGCCGCCCGGCACGCCCACGCCCACACCCACGAAGACGCCGTCCGGCACACCGACACCGACGGCCACGAAGTCCGCGACGGCCACGCCGTCGAAGAGCGCCACCCCGCCCGCGCAGACCACCGCCCCGGCGGACGGCCCGCAGCAGATCCTCAGGGGCAAGCTGACCTGGGGCGT
This sequence comes from Streptomyces sp. NPDC003038, assembly GCF_040611115.1. Lineage (NCBI taxonomy): Bacteria > Bacillati > Actinomycetota > Actinomycetes > Kitasatosporales > Streptomycetaceae > Streptomyces > Streptomyces sp. NPDC003038. The sequence continues at coordinate 83,406 of NZ_JBEXNN010000001.1, read as the reverse complement.
GAAGGAGTCGCTGCGCACCTACCTCATCGGTGACCCGAAGAAGCCCTCCGGATCCATCACCCCGGCAGGCGGGGCGGCCGCCGACGGCACCACCTTCTCCTTCGCCTTCGGCAAGGGCGAACTCGACGCCGCCAAGCGGAAACTGACCGCTTCCTTCCAGGGCGACCTGCGCTTCCAGCGCGCCGACCACGGCATCGACATGACCTTCGGCAACGTCCGTATCAACGCGGAAGGCGACACCGGCACGCTGGTCCTGGACGTCAAGACCCCCGCGGGCACCAAGGCGGACATCCCCTTCGCGACCCTGAGCCTGGCGAAGGCCGACTACAGGACGCAGAAGGGGCTGCTGGCGCTGAACGGGGTCCGGGCGGCCCTCACCGCCGAAGGCGCGGCCGCCTTCGCCAACGGCACCACCGGCTCCTTCTACAAGGCGGGCGACCGGGTCGACGACGTCAACCTCTCCCTGGCCGTGGACAAGGACGCCACCCTGCCGGTGACGGGAGGTGCGAGCGGAGGTACCGGCGGCGGCGACAGCACGGCCGCAGGCACCACGGGCGGCACGATGGGCGCCGGTTCCGTGGGCGGCAACCTGGCCTCCACCGGCGCCGACGTCCCGGCCGCGGCCCTGCTCGGCGCCTCCGGCGCGGTCATAGCGGCCGGCGCGGGCGCGGTGTACTTCGCCCGCAGGCGCTGCACGCCCCGCACGCCCCAGAACTGAGCCGTGCTTGAATGCCCGCGTGAACGATCTCGACGAGCTCCTCGTTTTCTGCGCGGGTGACGGCCGGTACGGCAACCTGCTCGGTGTCGTCCGCGACGGCCGGACCTGCCCCGACGACGCGTCCCGGCAGGCGCTGGCCGCCGAACTGGGCTATAGCGAAACGGTGTTCGTCGACGACCCCGAGCGCGGGGTCGTAGACATCCGCACCCCCGGCACGCGGATGTCCTTCGCCGGGCATCCGCTCGTCGGCGTCGCGTGGCTGCTGGACATCGAAGAGCTCCGGCCGCCGGCCGGACCCGTATGGGCCCGCCACGACGGGGAGTTCACCTGGATCACCGCCCGCCCGGAGTGGGTCGAGGGCAAGCGCACCGAGCAGTACGCGAGCGCCGCCGAGGTCGAGGCGCTCCCGGCCCCGCTGCCGGGCGAGGGGTGGCTGTACGCCTGGGCCTGGGAGGACGAGGCCGCGGGCCGGGTACGGGCCCGCGGCTTTCCGCGCCGGCCCGACGGGGTGATCGCCGAGGACGAGGCCACCGGCTCGGCGGCGATCCTGCTGACGGCCCAGCTGAACCGCGCCCTGAACATCACCCAGGGCGCCGGCTCCCAGATCCTCACCGCCCCCGGACCCGACGGCACGGTCGACATCGGGGGGCGCGTCCGCTTCGCTCCGAGGCCCGTACCGGGGAACCCCTAAGGCGCTACGCGCTCAGCGGGAACTGCTCAGCGCTACGCGCTCAGCGGGAACTCCTCACCCAGCTCGCGGAAGACCGCGCCGTTGAAGTCGAAGGCGCGCTTGCACTCGTCGATGATGCGCTGCTTCTCCAGGTCGTCCGCGGCGATCGCGTCCAGCAGCTCGCGGTAGGTCCGCTTGAAGGCCGCCGGGTTGGAGATGTCGGCGAAGACGTAGAAGCGGACGCCGTCGCCCTTGCGCTCGAAGCCCCAGGTGCGCTCGGCCTTGTCCCGGATGATCTGGCCACCGGAGAGGTCGCCCAGGTAGCGGGTGTAGTGGTGGGCGACGTATCCGCCGGGCCACTCGGCGGCGCACTCGGCCACGCGGGCGGCGTACGCCTCCGTCGCGGGCAGCGCCACCACCGTCTCGCGCCAGTCCGGGCCCAGCAGGTGCGCCAGGTCGCGCTCGATCTCGGCGACGCGCATCAGCTCCGGCTGGATGAAGGGGCCGGCCACCGGGTCGTCCTGAAGGGACTCGGCGGCGTCCTCCAGTGCCCGGTACACGAACCACAGCTGCTCGGTGTAGCGCGCGTACGCGTCGACACCGAGCCGGCCACCGAGCAGATCGCTCATGAAGGTCGACGTCTCGGCCTCGGTGTGCTGCTCGTGCGACGCGACGCGGATCACCGTGGAGAAGGCATCCAAGACGGACCTCCAAGAAGAGGAATCAGGCGTGGCGACGTCGCCGCCACACCTGATGCTCCTACTTAGGCATACCTAAGTCAATGTGTTCCCGACGTCTTGTCGGTAAAAAATGGGTCAGGGCAGGGTCAGGATCTCCGCCCCGGTGTCCGTGACCACCAGAGTGTGCTCGAACTGCGCGGTGCGCCTGCGGTCCTTCGTGACGACCGTCCAGCCGTCCTCCCACATGTCGTACTCGTGGGTGCCCAGCGTCAGCATCGGCTCGATGGTGAAGGTCATTCCGGGCTCGATGACCGTGGTGGCGTGCGGGCTGTCGTAGTGCGGGATGATCAGGCCGGAGTGGAAGGACGAGTTGATTCCGTGGCCGGTGAAATCCCGGACCACGCCGTAGCCGAAGCGCTTCGCGTACGACTCGATGACCCGGCCGATGACGTTGATCTGGCGGCCCGGCTTGACGGCCTTGATGGCACGGTTCAGCGCCTCGCGGGTGCGCTCCACCAGCAGCCTCGACTCCTCGTCCACCTCCCCGCACAGGTAGGTGGCGTTGTTGTCGCCGTGGACCCCGCCGATGTACGCGGTCACGTCGAGGTTCACGATGTCGCCGTCGCGCAGGACGGTGGAATCGGGGATGCCGTGGCAGATGACTTCGTTGACCGAGGAGCACAGGGACTTCGGATAGCCCCGGTAGCCCAGCGTCGACGGATAAGCGCCGTGATCGCACATGTACGCGTGGGCGACCCGGTCCAGCTCATCGGTGGTCACCCCCGGCGCGATCAGCTTGGCGGCCTCTTCCATCGCCCGGGCGGCGATGCGGCCGGCGATGCGCATGGCTTCGATGGTCTCGGCCGACTGCACCTCCGGCCCGGTGTACGGCGTGGGCGCGGGCTTGCCCACGTACTCGGGACGGCGGATGTTTCCGGGAACGGAACGGGCGGGAGAAAGCTCGCCTGGTACGAGCAGCGACTGGCCAGACATGCAAGCGAGTGTATCCAGCGGCGATGGGGCAGCATGGCGGCAGAGAGCCGCATCGAGAGGAGCCCGACGACGATGGCCCTGTTCAAGAAGCGCCAGGTGGGCAAACCGGGCGAGTGGTACTACTGCCTGGTCCACAAGAAGGTCGAAGAGGGCCCCGAGTGCCCGGCCAAGGACCGGTTCGGTCCGTACGAGAGCCGCGAGGAGGCCAACCGCGCCATGGAGACGGCGCAGGAGCGCAACCTCGAATGGCAGAACGACCCCAAGTGGAACGACAAGTCCCGCGAGGAGGACGAGGGTACGACGGGCACCACCGGCACCACCGCCTAGGCTCCGGTCCGCGCGGCCGCCCCGGGCTCCACCGGCCGCGCGGACCCGGTCGGCGCCGGGGGCTCCGGTGATGGCACTCCGGTGATGGCACGGGGACTACGGGCACCATGGGTGCCGCGCGTCCCACCGGCCGCATCGGCTCCGCCCTCTTCACCAGCGGCCGGGCGGCTTCACCAGCGGCTGGGCGGCGGGGCGGTCAGCTGATCGGCCAGCCGCGCCAACCGGTCCCGGAACCGGCGCGGACCGCGCCGGACCGGCAGGCTGTTCTCCCCGGCCGCCGCGCTGACCAGGTGCTGCACGGTGTCCAGATCCAGTTCCGCGGTCGTCGGCGCCACCGACAGAGCGTCATGCGCGAGCGTGCCCAGCTCCGGGTCCCCGCCGTCCAGGGACAGTACGGTCGCCCCCGCCCGCCGGGCGTCGTGCACCCGCTCCAGGAGCCCCTCGCCGGGCTGCTCCGGCGCCACCACCAGCAGCGTGTGCCCGCGCCGGGCCGCCTCCAGCCGGCTCAGCCCCACCGACAGGTGCGGCGGCTCCCCGGGCAGCACGCGGTGGCGTACCAGCGTCGGCGCCAGCTCCGGCAGACCCGACCAGGCGGCCTCGTCCACCAGGTGCGCCGCGAGATGCCACGGCTCGTACTGCTCGGTCCCGACCAGCAGCAGATTCCCGCCGGCCGGTACGACGGAACGCCGCAACGAGCCGGCGAAGCGGCGCGCGGCGCCCGGCCACTGCGTACCGGCGAGCACCTCGCGCAGCAGCGCGACCCTCACGGCATCCATATCGGCATCCTGCACCATGCAAGGGACATACGGGAGCGGTTCCCCTCGCCCGCCGCCCTCCCGGCCCCTCCCCTCGCGCCCTCCTCGTGCCCTTCCCGTGCCGTCCTCACGCCCTCCTCGCACGTCACCGCGCGGTACTGCGCACCCCTGTCACCCCGGCGGATCCCTTCCGCGGACCCCGGCATTACCCTCGGCCCCATGACCTCCACAGACAGCACGCAGACGCCGCCGCCCGCCACGGCACCCGCCAAGGCGCCGGCGAAGGACCCGTGGGACCTTCCGGACGTCTCCGGTCTCGTCGTCGGCGTCCTCGGCGGCACCGGCGACCAGGGACGGGGCCTGGCCTACCGGCTGGCCCGGGCCGGCCAGAAGGTGATCATCGGCTCCCGCGCCGCCGACCGCGCCCGGGCCGCCGCCGGTGAGCTGGGCCTCGGCGTGGAGGGCGCGGACAACGCCGAATGCGCGCGCCGCAGCGACATCGTCATCATCGCGGTGCCGTGGGAGGGCCACGCCAAAACCCTCGAATCGCTGCGCGAGGACCTCGTCGGCAAGCTCGTGGTGGACTGCGTCAACCCTCTGGGCTTCGACAAGCAGGGCGCGTACGCACTCCACGTCGAGGAGGGCAGCGCGGCCCAGCAGGCCGCCGCACTGCTCCCGGACTCCCGCGTCACGGCGGCTTTCCACCACCTCTCGGCGGTCCTGCTCCAGGACGAGTCGATCGACGAGATCGACACCGACGTCATGGTCCTCGGCGAGGTCCGCGCGGACACGGACGTCGTCCAGGCCCTCGCCGCGCGGATCCCGGGCATGCGCGGCGTCTTCGCGGGCCGGCTCCGCAACGCCCACCAGGTCGAGTCCCTGGTCGCCAACCTGATCTCCACCAACCGCCGCTACAAGGCCCACGCGGGCCTGCGCGTGACGGACGTCTGAGCCGCCAGGCCCGCGCCGCGAGGTCCGAGCCGCGGCGTCCGCCTGCGGCGCAGCGGCCCGGCCGGTGATCCGGTCCGATGGGACCGGCGCACCGGCCCGGTGGCGCCGCCGTCAGCCCCGGCGGCCGGCGCGCGCCTCGACGGCGCCGAGGTGCGCGACCACCGAGCGGTGGAAGCGGTCCACCGCCTCGTCGACGCTGCGGATGAATCCGGACTCCGTATTGCCGCGGCTGTTGCCCATTCCCTTGATCAGCGACAACCGGAACCCCGTGAGCGGGGCGCCGTCCCTGGGCAGGAGATCGCCCGGCTCCGGGCGCAGCCGCTCCAGGGTCCCGCGGGGCCCGCCGCCCGCCCCCTCGACGAGGCTCTCCACGTGCAGATCCGCCGGTGCCTCGGTGAGCATCCGTAGCATCCGCTTAACCGTGGCCAGCGGATACGCGGCGTCCGGCGCCGGAACCTCGACCGACGTGCGGACCTTGCCCGTCCGCAGGTCGGCGGTGACCGCGATGACACCGCTGGACCCGTCGATGCGCAGCTCCGCGGAGAGCCGGCCCTGCTCGCATAGTTTCTCGGCCGCCGCGACGCGCCGTTCCCGCGGATCGCTGCCCCGCCGGGCGCGCTGCACCGGCAGGGCCTTCTGCCCCAGCTCACCACCGAGGCGCAGGCAGACCTGGCGGATGAGCCGCTCCCAGCTCTCCACGACGTCGACGGCTCGCGCGTCCCCGAGGCTGAGGGTCTCCTCCTCGATGCCGTTGCGTACGGGGACCCATGCGGGGCCCATGTTCTGGAAGCCGTGGCATCCCGAGTTCTCGTGCTGGAGGTACTCCAGGAGTTCCTGGAGGAGCCAGGCGTGCGCGGCGTTGCTCACGCCCTCGTGGCGAATCAGCATCTGCGCCTGGTGGGCCACTTCCGCCCACGACAGGTGCCACAGGCTGACCTTGTGCTTGCGCCGGCCGTCGATCTTGACGTCGACGATGGCCGCGCCTTCGAGGGCGACGTCGTTGGAGAGCGTGATCACCGCCTCGTAGCCGCGGCGCGCGGCGATGTCCACGTACTGCTGGACCTGTTCGGCCTTGAGCGGGTTGCCGTTCGTCTTCGTCTCCACGAGGGCCGTCCACAGCTTGCCCGCACGCTCCACCCGGATCACGCCGTCCGGCCGCTTCGGGGCGTCGCCGTGGGGGAGGGACACCTCGGTGAAGGTCTGCATCCGGCCGGCGGGGGCGCCGAAGGCGGCGGTGAGCCGGCGTCCCAGCTCCGGGACCTGCGCCATGACGGACAACAGTACGGAGGTCGCGCGTACCTCCCGGTCCTTGTCGCTCTTGAGTGACGGGACCGGGAACAGCCGCGCTCGGCGCCAGGAGTCGTTCTCGGCGAGCGACTTGTCGGCCACCTTGGGCAAGGTGACCTTCTTCTTCGTCGTACGGGGGCCACGGCCGCGGGTCTGGGCCGGCACGGAAGCGGCGGGCGCGGCGGCGGGCACGGAAGCGGCGGCCGCGGCGGAGGGTGCGCCCGTCTCCGGCTCGGCGGGCCTCGCCATCGTCGGCTCCGGCGGTTCGCCCACCGCGGGCGCTGCCGGCGCCCCGGCTCCGCCGCGATCCACCGCCCCTTCGGGCACCACGCCCGCGTCCGCTCCCTCGGGCTCGTCGGCCTCCTCCTGGACGGCGATGCCGAAGTCCGTGGCGAGACCCGCCAGTCCGGTCTCGTACCCCTGCCCCACGGCGCGGAACTTCCACTCCTCGTCCCGCCGGTACAGCTCGCCGAAGATGAAGGCGGTCTCCACGCCCGCGTCGTCGATGGAGAATCCGACCAGCGGTTCGCCGGACCGGTCCGCGACGGTCATCCGCAGATCGTCGAGGTCTCCGAAACGGGCGCCGCCGTACTGGCTGGCCGCCACCACGATCCGCGCGACGTCCGGCGGCACCGCCGTCAGGTCCACGCCGATACGGTCCTCGTCTCCGCTGTCGGTCGGCGTCTTGCCCAGCAGCTGCACGCTTCCGTCCGCGGCGGCGGGATTGTTGTAGAAGTAGAAGTCGTTCTCGCTGCGAATCTTGCCGTTCTCGTCCAGCAGCAGCACGGAGACATCGGCATCACCCGCGCCGGAGGCGCTGCTCCAGCCGAGGCTCACGACGACCGAACCGGCGTCCTCGCTGAGGGCGGTCAGACTGACGTTCGCGCCCTTTGAGATCTCCTGCATGTGTTCCCCCCAGGTGCCCGGCGGCGGCGGTCACAGGCCGAGCAGGCCGGGCAGTCGTTCTGGCGCGCCCAAAGGTGAGGCGCGTATCCGGCGAACGCTAACGCCGCGCCGTGCGGAACATCGGGTAAAGGCGAAAATGGGTCGGATGTGATGCGTGATGCGCCGGCGGGCCCGGCCGTGCCCGGCGCCGCTTCCTTACGGGAGCACTGCGGGGCATGGGGGACACTGGACGGGATCGACCCCGTCGCGTGTTTCCGAGGAGCTCTTCCCATGCCCCGCCTTGCCGTCTTCGCCGTAGTCGTCTGCGCCCTCGCCGTGGCCGCGGCCGTCGTCGCCTTCGTGGAGGGCAGCTTCCTGGGGATCGTCTGGGTGCTGCTTGCGGGTCTCACGTCCAACATGGCCTGGTACTACGTGCGCAAGGCGAAGGCCGAGAAGGCCACCGAGGCCGGGCGCCGGGCGTAAGACGCAGGCGGCGGGCCGGTCCGGACAGGATCTAGGACGGCGGGATCCCGCAGATGCCCTCGGCGTCCAGCCAGAAGCGGTAGAGCTCGCGACCGCAGTACGACTCCAGGTCCGACACGCCCAGCGCGGACAGCAGGTCGCGCACCACGTCGAAGAAGAACCCGTTGACCTCCGGGATCCACAGCAGCGCGAAGACGGCGATCAGCCCGAACGGCGCCAGCGGCGCCACCTCGCGGCGCACCCGGTGCGACAGCCAGGGCTCGATGACCCCGTAGCCGTCGAGGCCCGGCACCGGGAGGAAGTTCAAGATCGCCGCCGAGACCTGGAGCAGGGCCAGGAAGGCGAGCGCGAAACGGAACGCCTGCGGGACCCCGTCGAGCGCGTTCAGCCAGAACGGCGCCGTGCAGACGACGGCGAAGACCACATTGGTCAGCGGGCCCGCCGCCGAGATGAGGCTGTGCTTCCAGCGGCCCTGGATCCGGTCGCGTTCGATGTACACGGCGCCGCCGGGCAGGCCCAGCCCGCCCAGGATCACGAAGAGCACCGGCAGGACGATGCTGAGCAGCGCGTGCGTGTACTTGAGCGGATTCAGCGTCAGGTAGCCCTTCGCGCCGACCGAGAGGTCGCCGCTGTGCAGGGCCGTACGGGCATGCGCGTACTCGTGCAGACAGAGCGACACGATCCAGGCCGACGTGACGAAGAGGAACACGGCGAGCCCGGCGCTCGTCGAGTAGCCCGTCCACACGGCCCAGCCGGTCACCGCCATGACGGCGACGATGCCGAGGAAAACGGAACTGATCCGCCGCTCACCGCGGCTGCCCTGATGACCCATGCGGCGAAACCTATCCCGGAGGCCGGACGGAAATCGGTTCGGGTCCGGGTCCGGGTCCGGTGACAATGGGCCGGTGCGTTACGCGATCCTCGGTACGGCCCAGGTCCTCCGCGACGACGGGACCCCCGTCCCCGTCGGCGGAGCTCGCCTGCGCGCGCTCCTGACCGCGCTCGCGCTGCGACCGGGGCGGGCGATCCCGGCGCACCTGCTGGTGGCCGACGTGTGGGACGGCGCCCCGCCGGCCGACGCGACGGGCGCCCTGCACGCACTCGTGGCCAGGCTGCGGCGGGCCCTCGGGCACGCCGCGGTGCGCTCCGCGGAGGGCGGCTACCTGCTCGCCGCGGAGCGGGAGGACATCGACCTGTACCGCTTCGAGCGGCTGGCGCGGGCCGGGGGCGCGGCGCTGGCCGCCGGGGACGCGGCCGGGGCCACCGCCCTGTACGACGAGGCGCTCGCGCTCTGGCGCGGGCCCGCCCTGGCGGATCTCCCGGACCCGGTCGCGGAGGCCGCCCGCTGGGAGGCCGTACGGGTCGACGCGCGCCGGGGCCGGCTCGCCGCGGAGCTCGCCCTGGGCAGGGCGGAGGCCGCCCTGCCGGAGCTGACCGCGCTGTGCGCGCAGTTGCCGCTGGACGAGCCGTTGCAGGCCCTGCGGATCCGGGCCCTGCGCGACGCGGGCCGCGCGGCGCAGGCGCTGGCCGCGTACGACGCCGTACGCCGGGACCTGGCCGCCCGCCTGGGCACGGACCCGGGACCCGCGCTCCGCGTCCTCCACACCGAGCTCCTCACCCCCACCGCCGAAACCCCGCGCGGCCCGACGCCGCCCGCCGCCGACCGCGCGCCCGCCGCCGGCCGCACCCCCGCCGCCGACCCCGCCACTGGGCCGTCCGGTCCCACCGGAGACCCGTACCCGGCCGCCTCCGCCCCCCAGCACGCCACGCCGCCCCCGCCCCCGCCGGGCGCAGGCACGACCGCGTCCCCGCCCCACGCCGCCGCTTCGGCCGGTGCGGGCCGCGGCGACGGCCCGCCGGGCACCGCCGCGGGCCGTCCCGCCGCCTCGGGCGACCGGCACACGCCCGCGCAGCCCGGCCGAAGCCAGGCCCCGCCGGGCACCGCCGAAGGCGGTCCGGGGGGCCATGTTCCGCCCGGCCGGGGCAGCGGCAGCGCGCTCGGGAACCTGCGGGCCCGGCTCACCACCTTCGTCGGGCGGGAGGACGACATCCGGGTCATCGGGGAGGACCTCGCGCGGGCGCGGCTCGTCACGTTGCTCGGACCCGGCGGGGCCGGCAAGACGCGGTTGTCGCAGGAGGCCGCCGAGGCGCATGCCGAGGCCGCGTGGCCCGACGGGGTGTGGCTCGTCGAGCTCGCCCCCGTGGACGATCCGGACGACGTCGCCGAGGCCGCGCTCGCCGCGCTGGGCGCGCGGGAGACCAAGCTGCGCGGCGCCTCCGCCGAGGAGATGCGGGCGCTGACCGACCGCGGCGGGGACGCCCCCCTCGACCGGCTCGCCGAACACTGCGCACGGCGCCGGCTCCTGCTGCTGCTCGACAACTGCGAGCACGTCATCGGCGCGGCCGCCGAGCTCGCCGAGCGGATCCTCACCCACTGCCCCGGCGTCCAGATCCTGGCCACCAGCCGGGAGCCCCTCGGCGTGCCGGGGGAGTCGCTGCGGCCCGTGGAGCCGCTGCCCGACCCGGTCGCGCTACGGCTCCTGGGCGACCGCGGCGCCGCCGCCCGGCCCGGTTTCACCGTCGCCGAGGACCCGGCCGCCGCCGCCGAGATCTGCCGCCGCCTCGACGGCCTGCCGCTCGCCATCGAGCTGGCCGCCGCCCGGCTGCGCCTCCTGACCCCGCGCCAGATCGCCGCCCGGCTCGACGACCGCTTTCGTCTGCTGACCAGCGGCGCCCGTACCGTGCTGCCCCGCCAGCAGACCCTGCGCGCGGTCGTGGACTGGTCCTGGGACCTGCTCGACGAGCCCGAGCGCACCGTTCTGCGCCGCCTCTCCGTCTTCGCCGGCGGCTGCGACCTCGCCGCCGCCGAGACGGTGTGCGCGGACGAGGGCGGACTCGATGTCGCCGACGTCCTCGGCTCACTCGTCGACAAGTCCCTGGTCGTCGCCGCCCCCGCCGCTGACGGTTCCGGCATGCGCTACCGCCTGCTGGAGACCGTCGGCGAGTACGCCGCCGAGCGGCTCGCCGCGGCCGAAGGCGACCGCGAGGCCACCGAGCACCGCCACCTCGTCCACTACCGCGAACTCGCCCGGACCACCGAACCCCTGCTCCGCCGCCACGGCCAGCGCGCGGCCGCCCAGCGCCTCGCCACGGAGTACGAGAACCTCCGTACGGCCCTGCGCCACGCCGTCGCCGCCCGCGACGTCGGCGAAGTGCTGTGCCTCGTGCACTCGTTGGTCTGGTACTGGCAGATGCACGACCTGCGCAGCGAGTCCCGGCACTGGTCGGCGGCGGCCGCGGCGCTCGGCCCGGACCCCTTCACCGGGACACCCGTCGTGCCCGCCGAGCCCGTCTACGAGCGGCTCGTCGACACGCCCCCGCCCTATACCGGCGAGCTGCTCACCGAGGCCTGGCGCGGCATCCAGATGATCCGGCTGGCCTCCCGCGACCAGAGCAGCGACAGCTGGAACACCCCGGAGGTCCGCGCCCAGGTCGACGGCGTGATCGCCGCCTACCGGCCCGGACTCCCGCAGACCTGCCGGGCCCCTGCGGGCCTCTGGGTCTACGCCGTCATGATCGCGGGCGATCCGGGGCTGCTCCAGCACGCCGTCGACGAGACCGTCGCCACCGCCCGCGCGCTCGGCTACCGCTGGGAGCTCGCCTCGGCGCTCCAGCTGCGCGCCAACATCCTCGCCAACCGTGCCGACTGGGCCGGCGACGCCTCCCGCGACGCCGAGGAGAGCCTGGCGCTCTTCCGCGCGCTCGGTGACGACTGGGGCTGCGCCGAGGCGCTCTCCGCCCGCGCGGAATCCCGCGAGAAGTGCGGTCGTTACGCGGCGGCCGCCGAGGATTTCCGTGCGGCGATCGAGCACGCCGAACGGCTGGGCGCCAAGGCGCAGGTGGCCGTGCTGCGCGTCCGGATGGCCGGGACCCTCACCGAGAACGGCCAGGTCGAGGAGGCCGAGGAGATCCTCCAGGAGATCGTCGCCACCGTGCAGCGGCACGGCAACGAGGCGATGCCCGCCGCCCGGTTGTTCCTTGCGGGCATCCTCGGCCGCACCGGCCGGATCGTCGCGGCGCGCGCCCAACTCCAGGCTCTGCGCGACGAGTTCGCCTTCGGCGCGTACGCCATCTTCGACGGGTTCCTGCTCGGCATGATGGCGTGGCTGGACAACCAGGAGGGCAGGTACGAGGACGCGCGGGCGCTGCTCCGCCGGGCCGCGGCGACCGCTCTGGATCCCCTCGCGCTGATGGTCGCCCCGCAGCAGCCCGCGGTGTACCTGCTGACGGCTGCCCTCTCCCTCGTCTCGCTCGGTGGTGCGCGGCGGGAGTACGACGGCGCCCGCCTGCTCGGCGCCTATCGGGCCCACCTGCCGCCCCGGCACTTCCCCGTCACCACGGAACGTGAGGACTGCGCGCGGGCCGAGAAGCTGGCGCGGGCCGCCCTCGGCGACGCGGCGTACGAGGCGGCGTACGCCGAAGGCGGCGGCCTCACGCTGGCGGAGGCCACCGCCCTGATCTGACCCGGTCCGCCGATCCGCCCGTCCGTCGGTCCGCCCGTTCGCCGGTCGGGACAGTTCAGGCCCGGATCAGGTCTTCTGGCGGAACTTGCGGACCGCGAGCGGCATCGTGACCGCCGTGATGGCCAGCGACCAGCCCAGGGTCATCCACACCGAGTGCGCGACCGGACCGCCGTTGATCAGGCCGCGGGCCGCGTCGGCGAGGTTGGACAGCGGGTTGTAGTCCGTGAAGGACTGCAGCCAGCCGGGCATGGTCGACGGCGGGGCGAAGATCGAACTGCCGAACTGCAGTGGCATCAGAACCAGCATCGCCATGCCCTGGACGGCCTGGGCGGTCTTCATGGTCAGACCGAGCAGGATGAAGATCCACATCAGTGAGGCGCCGAAGACGGCCGACAGCCCGATGGCGAAGAACAGGTCCAGCACCGAGGTCTTGATCGACAGCCCGAGCAGGAAGCCCACGCAGAGCAGGATGGTGATGGCGACGAGCATCCGGCCGATCTCAACGACGATCTTCGCGAGGAGCACGGAGGACCGGGCGATGGGCATGGACCGGAAGCGGTCCATGACGCCCTTCTTGAAGTCGTCGTTGACGCCGGTGCCGACCGCCATGGCGATGTTCATGCCCATCATGGCCATGAGGCCCGGCACGACGTAGTTCACGTACTCGGCCTGGTTGCCCTTGCCGGAGATCGCGCCGCCGAAGACGAAGACGAACAGCAGCGTGAAGATGATCGGCATGAACAGGACGTCGAACATCGACTCGGGGTCCTGCTTGATCTGCAGGGCGTTGCGGCGCACCAGGGCGCCGATGTGCCGCAGATTGGCCCGCAGGCCGATCCGGCCCTCGCCGGGCGGAACGGCGGCGGCGGGCCGGGGTGCCGGGGCGGCCCCGGTATCGGTGGGCTTCGTCGTGGTTACGGTGCTCATGCCGCGACCCCCTCGGTCTGCTCGGCGGAAACGGAGTCCTCGGCGGAGGCGGGCTTCTGGCCCGTGATGGACAGGAACACCTCGTCTAGGCTGGGCAGGTAGGTGCCCAGGTCGGCGATGGCGTACCCGCGGGCGGCCAGCAGCCCCACCACGGCGGTCAGTTGCTCGTCGCTCAGGATCGGGACCAGCAGCACGCCCTCGTCCGGCACGGCCTGGGAACCGGCCACGCCGTCCAGCCCCGCCTCCGCCAGCGAGCGCGCCATGCCCGGCAGATCGCCCGCGGCAGCGGGGCGGATCCTCAGGGTGCGGCCGCCGACGCGGGCCTTCAGCTCGTCGACCTTGCCGTTGGCGATGACCTTGCCGCGGTCGATGACCGTCAGCTCGTCGGCGAGCTGCTCGGCCTCCTCCATGTACTGGGTGGTGAGCAGGACGGTGGCCCCTTCGGCGACCATCCGCTTCACCTCTTCCCACACCTCATTGCGGGTACGGGGGTCCAGACCGGTGGTCGGCTCGTCCAGGTAGAGGACGGCCGGGCGGCCGATCATGGAGGCGGCCAGGTCGAGCCGGCGGCGCATACCGCCGGAGTAGTGCATCGCCGCCTTCTTGGCGGCCTCGGTGAGCGAGAACCGTTCCAGGAGCTCGTCGGCGCGCGAGCGGGCGTCCTTGCGCGAAAGGTCGAGCAGCCGGCCGATCATGTAGAGGTTCTCCCAGCCGGAGAGCTTCTCGTCGACCGAGGCGTACTGGCCGGTCAGGCCTATCGTGCGGCGCAGCTGCCGCGGCTGGCGGACCACGTCGTAGCCCGCGACGGTCGCGGTCCCGGCGTCCGGGGTGATCAGGGTGGACAGGCACCGCACGAGAGTCGTCTTGCCCGCGCCATTGGGCCCGAGGACCCCGAGGACCGTCCCCTCGCGGACGTCCAGGTCCACACCGTCCAGTGCTTTGGTCTCGCCGTAGTGCTTGACCAGCCCCCGGACCTCTACGGCGTGCGGGCCGCTCAGGGGCTTCTTGTCGTTTCGCGTCATGCCCCCCATGGGAGCATCCGCCACTGACAAAGCACCGACAGCCGGCCGACAGGCGGCTGACACTCCGTCGGCGGACAGCCGACAGCCCGCCGGCATCCGGGCCGGCGGGCTGTCGTCGCTCGGACGTGCCGGGCCTAGTGGAAGGCGTGCTCCTCCTGCGGGAACGTGCCGCCGACCACGTCCTCGGCGAAGGCCTTCGCCGCGTCGCCCATGGTCTCGCGCAGGTTCGCGTACTGCTTCACGAACCGCGGCAGCTTCCCGCCGGTCAGACCCATCATGTCGGTCCAGACCAGCACCTGCGCGTCGCACTGCGAACCCGCGCCGATGCCCACCGTCGGGATGTGCAGGGACCGTGTGACCTCGGCGGCCAGCTCGGCGGGGACCAGCTCCAGCACCACCGCGAAGGCACCCGCGTCCTGCGCCGCCTTGGCATCGCGCAGCAACTGGTGCGCGGCCTCGTCGCCGCGGCCCTGCACCCGGTATCCCATGGCGTTGACGGACTGCGGGGTCAGGCCCAGGTGGGACATGACCGGGATGCCGGACTGCACGATGAGCTCCGTCTGACGCAGCGAGCGCTCACCGCCCTCCAGCTTCACCGCACCGACACCGGCCTCCTTGACGAGGCGGGTGGCGCTGCGCAGCGCCTGCACGGCGCCTTCCTGGTACGAGCCGAAGGGCAGGTCGCCGATGATCAGGGCCCGGCTGGTGCCCCGTACGACGGCCGCCGACAGCAGGGTCATCTCGTCCATCGTCACGGGGACGGTGGTCTCGTAGCCGAGGTGACAGTTGCCCATCGAGTCACCGACGAGCATGACCGGGATGCCGGCCCCGTCGAAGACGGACGCGGTCATCGCGTCGTATGCGGTGAGCATGGGCCACTTCTCGCCGCGTTCCTTGGCGAGGGTGAGGTCGCGGACGGTGATGCGCCGGGTACCGGTGCCTCCGTACAGCGTGGGGGAGGCCGCGGATGCGGGTTCGCGGGCAGGCGAAACGGCATGCGTCATTGCAACTGCTCCTTGTGTCATCTCGAGGCACCCTCACGGTGTCCCCGGACTCACCCACCATGGTGGCATCCTCGCGGCCCGAGGCGGAAGTGGGGCGAAGGCCCGTCCTCCAATGTGCGCGTTTCGTGACAACCGGAACCCGGGGCGTACGGTCGTTCGTCCTCCCGGACGTACGACCGCAAGCGGCGGTCGTGACGTGTCGTGACGTACGGCACGGAAGGCTCCGCTCATCGCCTAGGGTCAAGGGGCGGGGACGGAGCGCGAGCACGGCAGTGAGGGCAGTGGCATGGCACAGGCGTACATGACGGAGACGGGGAACGGCGGCTCGGAGCGCGAGCCCTCCGAATCCGGTTTCCGGCGCCGGCTGGTCGCCCTGCGCGGTGACCGGGGCATCTGGCGGCGGGGGATCGTGCTGGCCGCGATCGCCGTGCTGATCTCGCTGGTCATGATCTTCCACGCCGATCTGCCCAACGACGTGGGCAACTTCGGCAGCCTCACCGAGACCTTCCTGCCCTGGCTGGGCCTGGCCGTCCCGGTGCTGCTGGCCGCCGCCGTGTACCGAAAGTCGGCGACCGCGCTGATCGCGATACTGCTGACGGCCGCGGTCTGGATCAACATCTTCGGCGGCCTGGTCACCGACAAGTCCGGCTCCGGAGGCAACCTCACGGTCGCCACCCACAACGTCGACGCCGACAACGGCGATCCGCGCGGCACCGCCGAGTCGGTGGCGAAGGGCGGGGCCGACGTGCTGGCCCTGACCGAGCTCAAGGGGAGCGCCGTCCCGGTGTACGAGAAGGCCCTCGCGGACACGTACGAGTACCACTCGGTCGAGGGCACCGTCGGCGTGTGGAGCAAGTACCCGCTGACCTCCAGCCGGCCCGTGGACATCAAGATGGGCTGGACCCGGGCCATGCGCACCACCGTGGCCACTCCGGCGGGCGACATCGGCGTCTACGTCGCCCACCTGCCCTCCGTCCGGGTCAAGCTCAAGGCCGGCTTCACCGCCAACCAGCGCGACAACAGCGCCGACGCGCTGGGCGCCGCGCTCGCCGCCGAACCGCTGAAGAAGGTCATGCTGCTCGGCGACCTCAACGGCACCATGAACGACCGCGCGCTGTCCGAGGTCACTTCCCAGATGCGCTCCACGCAGGGCGCGGCGGGGGACGGATTCGGTTTCAGCTGGCCGGCGCAGTTCCCGATGGCGCGGATCGACCAGATCATGGTCCGCGGGATGAAGCCGGATGCCTCCTGGACCCTCCCGCGCACGGGCAGCGACCACCTGCCCGTCGCGGCCCGGGTCACCGTCAAGCCGTAGAACCGCGGGACGCGGAGCAGCCGTACGAGCCGCAGGTACGCCGGGGCCCCGGCGCGGGTACCGGTGACGGTCTCTCACACGTGCTCGCGCTCTTACACGTGCTCGCGCCAGCCGTTCGTGATGGGCAGCCGGCGGTCCTTGCCGAAGCCCTTCGCGGAGATCTTCGTGCCCGGCGGGTA
The DNA here is from genome assembly GCF_040611115.1 of Streptomyces sp. NPDC003038. NCBI lineage: Bacteria > Bacillati > Actinomycetota > Actinomycetes > Kitasatosporales > Streptomycetaceae > Streptomyces > Streptomyces sp. NPDC003038. The sequence continues at coordinate 66,687 of NZ_JBEXNN010000001.1, read as the reverse complement.
CTGACGGCGCTTGTACTCCGCCGTGTCCACCATCCGCAGGGTCCTGGCCACCAGCTCGGGGTCGAAGCCGGCACCGACGATCGCCTCCAGGCCCTGGTCGCGGTCCACGTACAGGGCCAGGATCGCGTCGAGCACCGGGTAGTCCGGCAGCGAGTCCGTGTCCACCTGGCCCGGGCGCAGCTCCGCGCTCGGCGCCTTCACGATCGAGTTCTCGGGGATCGGCGGGGTCTCGCCGCGCTCGGCCGCGGCCCGGTTGCGGTACCGGGCCAGCCGGAAGATGTCCGTCTTGTAGACGTCCTTGATCGGGCCGTACGCGCCCACCGAGTCGCCGTAGAGAGTGGAGTACCCGACGGCCAGCTCCGACTTGTTGCCCGGGGCCAGCACGATGTGGCCCTCCTGGTTGGAGACGGCCATCAGCAGGGTGCCGCGCAGCCGGGACTGGAGGTTCTCCTCGGCCAGGCCGGTGAGGCCCAGCGAGCCCATGTACGCGTCGAACATCGGCTCGATCGGCACGGTCCGGAAGTTCAGGCCGGTCCGCTCGGCCGTGTCGGCCGCGTCGCCCCTGGAGTGGTCGGAGGAGTACTTCGACGGCATGGAGATGCCGTAGACGTTCTGCGCGCCGATCGCGTCGCAGGCCAGCGCCGCGACGAGCGCGGAGTCGATGCCTCCGGAGAGGCCGATCAGGACGGAGCGCAGACCGTTCTTCTTGACATACGCGCGCAGGCCCACGACCAGTGCGTCGTAGATCTCCTCGTCGTCGTCGAGGCGGGCGGCGTAGCCGCCGGTGACGACCGGCTCGTACGGGGCCACGGGCTCCTCGGACAGGATCACCCGGTCGATGCGCAGACCGTCGTCCACCACCCCCTCGGGGGCGTCCGCGCGCGCGGCGGGCAGGTCGAGGTCGACCAGGACGCAGCCCTCGGAGAACTGCGGGGCGCGGGCGATGACCTCGCCGTCGGCGTCGACCACGATCGAGTCGCCGTCGAAGACCAGCTCGTCCTGACCGCCGATCATGGCCAGGTAGGCGAGGGTGCAGCCGGCCTCCTGGGCCCGCTTCTGGACCAGTTCGAGGCGCAGGTCGTCCTTGTTGCGCTCGTACGGGGAGGCGTTGATCGAGATCAGCAGCCCGGCCCCGGCGGAGCGGGTGGCCGGGACGCGGCCGCCCTCCTGCCAGAGGTCCTCGCAGATCGCCAGGGCGACGTCGACGCCGTGCACCCGGATGACCGGCTGGGTGTCGCCCGGCACGAAGTACCGGAACTCGTCGAACACGCCGTAGTTGGGGAGGTGGTGCTTGGCGAAGCGCAGGACGACCTGCCCGCGGTGCAGCACGGCGGCCGCGTTCTCCGGGGAGCCGGCCGGCCGGCCGAGCCGGGGCGCGGCCTTCTCGGTGCGGTCCAGGTAGCCGACGATGACCGGGAGTTCACCGAGGTCCTCGGCCGCCAGCCGCTCCGCGAGCCGGCGCAGCGCGGTGCGGGAGGCATCGACGAAGGAACCCCGCAGGGCGAGGTCCTCGACGGGGTACCCGGTCAGCATCATTTCCGGGAACGCCACCAGATGGGCGCCCTGCTCGGCGGAGTGCCGGGTCCAGTGGACGACCGCGTCGGCGTTGGCGGTGATGTTGCCGACGTGCGAGTCGATCTGATTCAGCGCGAGGCGAAGTTGAGGCACGGGCCCAGTCTAATCGTCTTTCTGACGCGATGTCCTGGACCCTGCCGACTTCGCCGTCGTCAGCCGATCGGCCCGGCGTACTTCACGTCATCGAGCAAGGTTCCGGCCGAGATGTCCGCGGTGATGCTCGTGGTGCCCTCGGGGACCTCGAAGGCGACGACTCCGCTGGCGGATTCGCCCGGCAGGATGGAGCCCTCGATCATCTTGGGCACGCCGCCGCCGTAGTCGAAGACCTTCTCGGCGGTCATCCCCTTGTCGTCGCGGACGTTGGGCATGGCGTAGATCACCTCGTGCGGCGCGGTCGTGCCGTTGGTGATCGTGACCGTGATCTGGATCGCGTTATTCCACTTCTCCCGGGCGTACAGGCCTGACGGCTTGTACTTCTTCGGCGCCGAGAGGGTCACCTTGATGCCGCTGTCGTACGTGAAGGTCTCACCGAACGGCAGTGCGCTGGTCAGGCCCGGGACCTCGGAGGGTGTCGGCGAGTGCGACGGCGACGGCACGTCGCCGGGGTCGAGCTGCTCCAGGTCCTCCTGCTCCCAGTCGATCTCCTGCTCCAGGCGGTCGGCGGCCTTCTCCGCCACGTAACCGGTGAAGAGGAACCCGCCGACCGAGGCGCCCATCCCGAGCACGCCGAGGGCGGTGCCGACGATGGACATCACCTTGCGCGGGGCGCCCTGGGAGGAGCGCACGATGGCGCCGATGCCTATGCCGACGGCGGTCATGGCGAGGAGGCAGCCGGCCCAGAAGAAGAAGGGGGTGAGCCCGATGACGATGCCGGCGATGGCGACGGCCAGGGCGGCGACGGCCAGCCCGTTGGTGGTCGGGGGCGCCTGCTGGTAGGCGGCGTACGGGAAACCGGCGGCGGGCTGGGCCCAGGGGTTGGCGAGGGCGCCGGGCGCGCCGCCGTGGGCACCCGGCGCGCCGGGGGCGAAGCCGCCCGGCGGCGACGGGGAGGCCGGGGGAGCGGGGGTGAGCGGCGCGAACGGCGTCGGGGCCGGTTCCGGGGCCGGTCCGGGGGCCGGGGCGGTCGCGGTGACCGCCACCGGAGCGGGGTCCGGCGCCGGGGTGGTGTCCGGGGGGTCTGCGGGCGCCGCCGCCTCCACGGGGTCTGCGGGCGCCGCCTCCATGGGCGCCGCCTCCACGGGTTCGGCGGAGGCCGGGGCCGGTTCGGGGGCCGGGGCCGGGGCCGGGGTCTTCTCCAGCGACAAGGGCTGGGCGGGCGCCGGTATGGAAGCCGCCTCGGGCGGGGGTGTGCCGGCCGGTTCCGTCGGCGGGTCGTGCGGGGTGCTGGGCGGGTTCGGCGGGGTGCTCATACCGGCGGGGGCGTCCTTATGTCGCAGCGTCGTGATCACCGCAAGACTGCCATGCCCCCGCCGTGCTTCCCCAGGAATTTCGCCCAGGGGCTGTCCGCCGGTTTGCCGGACCGGCCCGGCGTACGGTCCGCGCCCCCGAGCGGCGCGGTGTCGCGTGAGCCGGCCGGTCCGGCGCCGAGGATCAGCGGAGTGAGGGCCTGCGCCGGGCGTGCGAGGGGGACGGGCAGAGGGGCCGTGGGGTCCATGGGGTCTTCCATGCCGGTGTCGCGCGCTCCGACGCCACCACGGCCGACGACCGCGCCGTCCGCCGTGCGGCAGCCGCGGCGGGCGGCGCCGGAGCGTGGTGTGGCTCACGATGCGCGGCGGACGCGGCGGCCGAGGCAACGGACCGGGCCGCAGGCACGTCCTCCAAGGCGTGGGAATCAGTGAGATGACTCAGCGGGTACGTGGTCACGAGGCCCGGCGGCAGTGCGGCGGGCAGCGGCAGTCGAGGGCACGGGGCGGCTTGCCGGGCGCAGCGCGTCATGAACGCAACCCTACCCGGGGAGGGTATCCGGGCATAGGACCGACCCTGGATCCTTCTAGTATTAGTCACACTATGTCCACAAAAGGTCTCTCTTTGCGGACCGCCCGGCTGGTCGCCGCCCTCATCGGGCTCGGCGCCGCCGCCTACACGGCCTGGGTGCTCGAAGTCGTCCTCTCGACGGGGCTCAACCCCATCGAGACGTACGTCAGTGAACTCGCCGCCCAGGACCAGCCGCTCGGCGGCCTCTTCCGGGCCACCGACTTCACCGCCGGGATCCTCGCCTTCGCCGGAAGCCTGGTGGCCCTGCTCCGGCTGGTCCGGTACGCCGAATCCCGCCGCCGGTGGGCGGTCGCCGGCTGGTCCGGTCTCACCCTCTTCGGCGCGGCCACCGCCGCCGACGCCTGGCTGCCGCTGAGCTGCACGCCCACCGTCGACCCCGTGTGCGCCTCCCGCGAGACCGCCGGGCTGGTCCCGGCCACCCATCAGGCCCATGCCGTCAGCAGCAGCCTCGCCATGGCCGGCGCCCTCATCGGGATCGTGGCCCTCACCTACGCCGCGCGCCGCTACGGCTGGTTCGCCCCGCTCGCCCGCTACGGCCCCGCGCTCGTCGTCCTCGAACTGCTCGCCACCGTCTGGACGCTGTCCGCCATAGCGCTCTTCACCGCCGGGCGCGGGACGTGGGCCCTCGGCGCCGGGCAGCGGATGCAAGTGCTGCTCGTCGCCCTCTGGCTGGGCCTGCTCGCCTACTCCGTCCACAAAGAGCACCGCACATGACCGGCAACGGCACCGGCCGGTTCCTGCACGGCCTCGGTCCCGACGCGGTGCCGCTGCACGTCGTCGTCGAGGGCCGGGGTCCGGTGTGCGTGCTCAGCGCCGGGCTCGCCATGGCCTGGTTCGACTGGGACCCGGTCGCCGCGCTGCTCGCCCCGCACCGCACCGTCGTCCGCTTCGACCGCCCCGGCCACGGCCTCAGCGGCCCGGCCACCGCGCCGCCGACCGCCGCCGGGGAGGCCCACCGGATCGCGGCGCTGCTGGACGCGCTCGACCTGCCCGGCGCCGGCCGGGTCACCGTCGTCGGGCACTCCCTGGCCGGGTTCCACGCCGAGGCCTTCGCCCGCCTGCACCCGGGGCGCACCGCCGCACTGGTCCTGGTCGACGGCAGCGTCGAGGAGGCCCCCCGTACGATCCTGCCCGCCGCGGTGCGCACCGGCGTGGCCCGCGCCCTCGGCCGGGCGGTGACCGCGGCCGGACTGCCGGCCGCGCTGGGACCGACGGCCCGGCGCGCCACCGTACGGGCCTCCCGCACCGGCGGCTCCGACCCGGCCACGGGGGACCTCGTACGCCGCTGCTACCGCACCGGCCGGGTCTGGCGCGGGGCCCTGCTGGAGAACTCCCGTTACCCGGACATGGCGGCCGAGGTCCTGGACCTGCGCCGGACGCACCCGCTGGCCGCGCCCACCACCGTCCTCGTCGGCTACGACGGCTCGGCGGGCCGGGCCGGCCTGCGCTGGCTCGGCCGCCAGGCGGACCTCGCCGACCGGATCGGCGCCCGCTTCGAGGTCGCCGATCCCTCCGGGCACCTGGTCATGCTGGACCGCCCGGACCAGGTGGCCCGGGCGGTCAGCACCGCCGCGGATCAGCCGCGCGCGTAGACCTTCTCCACGAAGCTCGCGATCTGATCCTCCGAGAGGTGCTGGGCCAGGTCGGCCTCGCTGATCATGCCGACCAGCTTCTTGTTCTCGATCACCGGAAGACGCTTGATCTGGTGGCTCTGCATCTCGTCCAGCACCTCGGAGACGTCCGCGCTCGCCTCGATCCAGCGCGGGGTCCCCTTGGCCATGTCACCGGCCGTCACCTTCGACGGGTCGTGGCCCTTGGCCACGCAGCCCACCACGATGTCGCGGTCGGTCAGGATGCCGCAGAGCCGTTCATCGGCATCGCTGATGGGCAGTGCGCCCACATTGAGCCGGCTCATCAGCTCAGCGGCCCGGTCAAGCGTCTCGGTGGCGGGGATCCACTGGGCCCCGGGGTGCATGATCTCTCCGGCGGTGGTCATGTGCGTCAACCTCCTGAGCGTGTCGCGCCGTAGCGGCGGGGCGCGGGTGCGCCCGCCCCGGCGTCCTCCGTCTCCGCCGCACCGGGCCGTTCGGCCCCGTGCGACCGCACAGGGTGAGCACACGCCCGTACGGGTGAGAGGACGCCCTCCCCCCACCGTACGGGCGTGTCCCTTCAGCCGCGCGGCGCGGCCCCGCGCTGCCTCAGCATGTCCGCCATGAGGGTGAGCTCCGACTGCTGCGCATCGGCCATGCCCTGGGCGAGGTCCCGCTCGACGGGGATCCGGCACTGCCGCGCGCAGCCCTCGGCCATCGCGACGCCGCCCTGGTGGTGGTCCGTCATCAGCTGGAGGTACAGCACCTCCGCGTCCCGGCCCTCGGCCGCCTCCAGCTGCGCGATCTCGGCCTTGGTGGCCATGCCGGGCATCAGCGCACCGGGCTTGGCGGCGCCGTGACCGGAGTGCCCGCCTCCGGCGTCGTGGCCGGCGGGCCCGTCCCCGGCGTCGGATCCGCCCGTGGTCCCCATCCAGGACATCGGCGGCTCGCCGGCTACCACCTTCGGCAGCCCCCACAGGTCCAGCCAGCCCAGCAGCATGCCCCGCTGGTTGGCCTGGGTGTTGGCGATGTCGTAGGCGAGGCTGCGTACGGCCTCGTCGCGGGTGCGGTCCCGCACGATGAAGGACATCTCCACCGCCTGTTGGTGGTGGACCGCCATGTCCCGGGCGAAGCCCGCGTCCGGGGAGTGCAGCCCCGGCGTGCCGTCCCGCTGGTCCGCGGCGCCGCTCGCGGCGGCGACCGTGGCCGCCGCCGCGAACAGCAGTGCGAGCAGGACGGCCGTGCCCGCCGCCCAGTACGCACGGGTGGGACGGCTCACTTGTCGCCCAGCCCCTGCGTGCAGGCCGCGCCCGGCTCCGGCGTCTGCGGGCCCTGTACGTACTTGGTGAAGAACTGCGCGACCCGCGGGTCGTCCGCCTTCTCCACCGTCAGCTGCTTGCCCCACGCGCTGAGCATGATGGCGCCGGCCTGCTCCTTGACCGGGCTCATCAGCGTGTACGGGGTCTTGCCCACCGTCTCGGCGAGCTGGTCCAGGTCGCCCTTGGCGGCCTTCTCGTTGTACGTCACCCAGACCGCGCCGTGCTCCAGCGAGTGCACGGCGTACACCTCGGGCACCGGGTTCTTGTAGACGTCGCCGTTGCAGTTCATCCAGCGGGGGTGGTGGTCGCCGCCGACCGGCGGGTTCATCTCGTACTTCACCGGGGTCTCGACGTGGTTGCGGCCCAGGGTCTTGGCGTCCCAGGTCTGCTCGCCGCTGACCGGGGTCTTGCGGGCCGTCTCCGCGGCGTCCTTCTTGCGCTGCTCGGTCTGCTGCTGGTCGATCATCACCCACGCGCCGAAGCCGACCAGGCCGACGACGATGACCGCCGCGCTGGTGATGGCGATGGCCTTGTTGCGCCGGTCGCGCGCTCGGTCGGCACGCCGCATCTCGGCTATGCGCGCCTGGCGGGAGTGCGGGTCCGTGTTGTTGCCGTGATTGCCGTTGTTGCCGGTCCAGCTGGCCATGTGCCCTGATTCCTTCTGCTGAGGGGGGTGGTGGGACGCGAAACCGGACTCGTCAGGTCCGCAGCACTTGCAGGGCATACGGGTCGGGGGCGCGCGCGAGCGGCCCGGGCTGCCGGACCCGCCCCGCCGGGCCGGCCGCGGCGGGAGACGGCGGCGCACCGCCCGCCGGGGTCACGGCGGGAGGCGGGACGGGCAGCACGGCCGGGGTCACGTGCGTGAGGGGCGAGCAGCCCGGCACCTCGTACGGGGACACGCAGACGGCCCGCTCGTCCTGCCAGGACACGGGGGCGGAGTCATGGGCCTCGCCGGGCCGTGCGCAGAGGAACAGCGCGCCGACCAGTACCCCCAGGAGCGCCGGGAGGACGGCATGCCGAAGCGTGCGGCGTCCGCGCCGTCCGCGCTGCGTGTGCTCCCAGCCCCCCATGGGCGCAGATGGTAATGCTCATGACGGGTCTGAGGTCAGTGCGGGGGTGCCGCGACCTTTCGCGGGTGCGTAATGTGGCGGAAACCACCACGGGCGATACTGGGCCGGACCGACTGTGCCCCCCGGCCTCCGGGGCGGTGGTGCACAGGCCGTCTGAACTGCGAGGATGAAGGTATGGACAAGCAGCAGGAATTCGTCCTCCGGACGCTTGAGGAGCGCGACATCCGGTTCGTGCGCCTGTGGTTCACCGATGTACTTGGCTTCCTCAAGTCCGTCGCGGTCGCCCCGGCGGAGCTGGAGCAGGCCTTCGACGAGGGCATCGGCTTCGACGGCTCCGCGATCGAGGGCTTCGCCCGGGTCTACGAGTCCGACATGATCGCCAAGCCGGACCCGAGCACGTTCCAGATACTGCCGTGGCGCGCGGAGGCCCCCGGGACGGCCCGGATGTTCTGCGACATCCTGATGCCGGACGGTTCCCCGTCCTTCGCGGACCCGCGCTACGTCCTCAAGCGCATCCTGGCCAAGACCTCCGACCTGGGCTTCACCTTCTACACCCACCCGGAGATCGAGTTCTTCCTGCTGAAGGACAAGCCGCTGGACGGCTCCCGTCCGGTCCCGGCCGACAATTCCGGCTATTTCGACCACACTCCGCAGAACGTCGGCATGGACTTCCGCCGCCAGGCGATCACCATGCTCGAATCCATGGGCATCTCGGTCGAGTTCAGCCACCACGAGGGCGCCCCGGGCCAGCAGGAGATCGACCTCCGCTACGCCGACGCGCTCTCCACGGCCGACAACATCATGACCTTCCGCCTGGTGATGAAGCAGGTCGCGCTGGAGCAGGGCGTGCAGGCCACCTTCATGCCGAAGCCCTTCTCGGAGTACCCGGGCTCGGGCATGCACACCCACCTCTCCCTCTTCGAGGGCGACCGCAACGCCTTCTACGAGTCCGGCGCCGAGTACCAGCTCTCCAAGGTCGGCCGCTCCTTCATCGCGGGCCTGCTCAAGCACGCGGCCGAGACCGCCGCGGTCACCAACCAGTGGGTCAACTCCTACAAGCGCATCTGGGGCGGCTCCTCCCGCACCGCCGGCTCCGGCGGCGAGGCCCCCTCGTACATCTGCTGGGGTCACAACAACCGCTCGGCCCTGATCCGCGTCCCGATGTACAAGCCGGGCAAGACGGGCTCCTCGCGCGTCGAGGTCCGCTCGATCGACTCGGGCGCCAACCCCTACCTGACCTACGCCGTCCTCCTCGCGGCAGGCCTCAAGGGCATCGAGGAGGGCTACGAACTCCCGGCCGGCGCCGACGACGACGTCTGGGCCCTCTCCGACGCCGAACGCCGCGCGATGGGCATCGAACCCCTCCCCCAGAACCTCGGCGAGGCCATCGCCCTGATGGAACGCAGCGAACTGGTCGCGGAAACCCTCGGCGAGCACGTCTTCGACTTCTTCCTCCGCAACAAGAAGCAGGAGTGGGAGGAGTACCGCTCGGAGGTCACGGCCTTCGAGCTGCGCAAGAACCTCCCGGTGCTGTAACCCCAGGTCAGGCGGCCTTCCGGGTCGGAACCCCACTCAGGGCCAGCGGCACTCAGCCGCTGGCCCTGAGCCGTCTCACCCGCCCTGGGGCGTCTGTGGGCCGTCCGGTGCGGAACCGGTGGCCTCATACATCCCATCCACGGCCTGCCGGGTCCGCCCCTGGCTACCCGGCGTGTGGTCGCCCGTGGGGGGCCTTCGGGGTGCGATACATGAGCGCCATGAGCGTCGTACATGCCGTGGAAGAGGCCCGGATCGAAGGGGCCGTGCCCGAGGTGGTCTGGTACACGTCCTACGGCTCGAACATGCACATGGACCGCCTCGCCTTCTACATCGCCGGGGGGACTCCTCCCGGGGCCTCGCGGCGGTATCCCGGATGCCGGGATCACCGGGCTCCCGAGCGGTCGGTGCCCGTCGAGCTGCGCGGGCGCCTGTACTTCGCCACGGAGTCCGCGGTGTGGACCGGGGGGAGGGGCTTCTACGACCCGACGGCACGCGGGCGGACGCGTGCGCGCGCCCATCTGGTGACGGCGCAGCAGTTCTCCGACATCGCCGCTCAGGAGATGTACCGGGCTCCCGGCCTCGATTTCGATCTCACCACCGTCCTGCGGGACGGGCGGGACGAGGTGGGCCCCGGTCGGTACGAGACGCTCATCTGCTCCGGCGTGCTGGAGGGCGTTCCCGTACTGACCTTCACGGCGCCCTGGACGATGCACGAAGTGGACTGGGCCAAGCCGTCCGCCGCGTACGTCAAGTACCTGGCGGCGGGAATGCTGGAGTGCGGACCCTGGGACGAGCGGTCCATCGCCGAGTACCTCACCGCGTGCCCCGGGGCGGCCGGCCATTGGAGCGCGGACCAGGTCGTGGACCTCCTGACATCGCCCTGACATCGCCCTGACGTCCTGGGCGGCCGTCGCCGCGCACCGCTTTCACGATGCGCGGCGCGGCGCGGGGCATCAGGGGCGCGGGACGGCGCGGTGCCAGGTGCTGGTGCGGGTGGGGTGGGGGGTGGCGGGGGCCGTGGTGATGTGGAGTTCCGCGTCCAGGCCGAGGACCGCCGTCGTGGTGGTGCCGGCCGGTTCGAGGACGGCCGCCGGGGCGCCCGCGTACAGCATCTGGGACTCCGTCCACGCCGGTGGGCCACCGAGGCCCGTGGTGCTGATGGTGCCGGTGTTCGCGCGGCCCGAGATGAGTCGGCCCGCGACGCCGACCGCGCCGTAGCCGGCCCGGCCGCCCGCCTCCGAGACGCTGGAGACCTGCGGCTTGCCGGGGCCCGCCGTGACCAAGGCGGTGCGGACCACCCCCGAGTCCGGACGGCGGAAGTAGAGGCGGACGCCCGCGCCTTCCGCGACCGCCGAGAGGGGGACCGTCGTGGCGGGCAGACCGGTCTCCGACGGCCCGGCCAGGGGCGTGCCCGGCTCCGGCTGGATCCAGGTGAGGACCGACTGCGTGGTGGTGGCGTACACGTGGAGCCGCCCGGCGGAGTCGACCGCCGTCACGGGGTCGCTCTGCAGGTCCTCGCCGCCCAGGCGCTGCCAGGGGGAGAAACCGCCGTCCGGCAGCTGGGTGCGGGCGCGCAGGGTGCGGCGGGAGTCGCGGAGGTAGACGGTGAGGCGGCCTTCGGCGTCGACGGCGGCCGAGGGCGCGCTGATCGCCGAGGTGCCGTGCTCGTCGGCCGTCTCGGGGGTGCCGAGGGACTGCCACGCGCCGAACGGGCCGTCGGGCGCGGACTGGACGGCGTACACGACCTCGCGCCGGTACTCCTCGGGCCGCTCGCCGAAGACGGTCCGGGTGGCGAGGACGGTGATGCGGCCGTCGGGGAGGCGTGCGGTGGTCGCGCCCGGGTCGATGCCTGTGCCCGGGAGGAGGACGGGCCCGGTCCACTTGCCCGCGGTGGCGGTGGTGGCCTTGGCGCCCGCATGCGCCGGGGCGCCCGCACGGGTCCAGTACGCCATCTGGCCGTCCAGCACGGAGAACGCCCAGAGACGGCCGGGCGTGCCCTGGATCAGCCAGGAGGTGTGGTCGGCGCGGGCGTAGCGCAGGGACTGGGCCCAGTTGTGGCCGGTGGGGTTGCCCGCGACCTTGCGGTCGCCGCAACCGGAGGGGCTGCCGCAGTGGTTCTCGCGGTCCTGCCAGGCGTACGTCCGCAGGTAGCCGGTCTTCGTCTCGGCGGTCTGCGGGTCCAGCGCGTGGGGGAGGGTGCCGTTGTGGTAGCCGAGGTAGCTCTGCACTGAGAAGTGCGGGCGGTCCGCGACCTGGGCGGCGTACGCCGCGGTGGCCGCCTGCGCGAAGCGGGCCCCGTACATGTGGTCCTGGTGGTCGGTGTACTTGCCGGTGTGGTCGTAGCGGCCCGGCGTCGGGTCCTGCATCCGTATCGTCGTCGGCCTGTACCGCTCCAGGATGCCGGCTATCGCCTGTATCGCCTGGTCCTTCGTGTACGCGTACGGCTGCTTGACCGGGGTGCCGGAGGCCAGCTGGGCGCCGAGCGCGGGTATTCGCCCGTTCCACAGGCCGCGCAGGCTGTCCGGGTTGTCCCCGGTCGTGCTGCGGGCTTCGCGCAGCTGCAGCCAGACGAGGTTGACCTCGGGCTTCGCGACGAGGACGTCGAGCTCGGCCTGGCCGCCGCCGGCGGTGGGTATGACCGTACGCTTCCACGCGCTGGTGCGGTCCCCGGTGGCCATCTGGGCGTAGGCGGAGCGTATGCCGTTCTGCCGGGCCTCTGCGTAGTGGGAGTGGTCCGCGGGCTGATCCGGGTCCTGGGCGGCCCCGCCGCGGGCCTGGTTGCGGCCGTCGGCCTCGCCCGAGGTGAGGTAGGCGGTGGTGACCCGGGTGCCGGCCGTGAGCGACCGGCTGAGGTCCGGGTTCATGAAGAACAGGTCGTCGTCGGGGTGGGCGACGATCTGGACGACCGACCCCGCCGTGGTGCTCGGGGGGACGGCCGCCGGATTCTTCTCCTGGGTGGCCTCGGCCGCGGTCTGCTGCCCGGTGGCCACGCCGAGCACGCCGGTGGCGCCGGCGGTGAGCACGGTGAGCAGAGCCGCGAAGCGGCGGCGGGTCAGGGGCATCGGCTAAGCCTTGGGGTTCGTTCCGGGCGGGGAAAACCGCTGAGCAGTCAGAGAGAGGCCACATCGGGGAACTTGGTTCACCGATTGAGCCGATGACTCCTGCTTTCCGAAATGACCGGACGTGATTGTGCCTTGTGCGGGTTTTGATCAGGGTATGTGCTCGAAGTGTGGACGGAGTTCGTCCGCCCCTTGGGTCAACCAGCGGGGCAGGGTGGGGTTTTGGGTGTGGTATGAGGCGTTATGTCCAATGTCGGTGATGGGTGCTTTTGTGGTGAATGCGGCGGGTGTGGTGGGCGTAGGGGTTGCCGGTACGTGCGGGTAAGCGCGATAAGTACGGTGATTCCCGCCACTTCCGCCCCTTCCGCCACTCCCACGGCTGCCGCGAGTCCGCCGAGGTCTGTGAGGTTGTTCACCTTCAGCCGGCCCCGTCGGTGGCGGTGGCCGGGGTGCCGTGCAGGTCGGCGCCGCCGTACTTTTCCCACGGGCCCCACGTCCCGTCCGCCGGCCGCACCCGGCCGCGCAGGGTGTACGCGCCGTCGCGGACGTACGCCGCCAGTTGCCCGGTGCCGTCGACCGACACCGCGGGCGCGCTGACGTCGGAGGTCCAGTTCTCGTCCGCGGCCTGCGGTGTGCCCATCGACCGCCACTCCCCGAACTCCTCCGACCCCGGCCCCTTCTGGAGGGTGTAGACGACCTCGCGCCGGTAGTCCGCGGGCTTCGCCCCGAGGGAAGTACGGGTACCGAAGGCGGCTATGCGGCCGTCCCGCAGGGAGAGCGTCGATATGCCCGGGTCCATGCCGGTGCCGGCCAGCGGAGTCGGCCCGTTCCAGCGGCCGATCAGGCCCACCCGGTGCCAGACGGCGACCTGGCCGCCGAGCACCATCCGAACCCTCGGGCTCGTGTCCTGCCGGGTCGGCCTGGTCGGCTCGGGGGTGCGGGTCTTCGCCCGGGTGGGGTGCCGGGTGCCAGGACCTATCGGTCGGCGTGCCCTGCGTGCGGCGCGTGCAAGGGGGACGGTGACGGCGGCCATGCCGACTGGGCGTCACCCGGTTGGGCCCGGTCCGCGCGGGGGTGTCCCTCGGACATGGGGCTCCTCGGGGCCCGTCGGCGGGGGAGCGGGCCCCATCGCGCGCTCTCTTCATGAATGATCGATTGAATCGTGCGGAGCATCCGGCAATCAGATGACCCGATGATCCAGTTCACGGTACGTGCCGGTGAGGCGAACGCCCGCTCCGGCTAGGCTCGCCCCAAGCACGCAGCCACAACCGCGGGAGGCGGCGGGATGACAGTCCCGGGACGCAGGAGCAGCACCGTCACCCAACTGCTGCGCAGCGGCTTCACCGACCCCTCCACCGCCGCCCGGCTGCTCGACGCCGACGCGCTGGCCGCCGTACGGGCCGATCCGGTGCTCATCGACGCGCTCGGCGCGACCGCCGACCCCGATCTCGCGCTGCTCGGCCTCGTCCGCCTCGCCGAGGCGCAGCCGCCCGAGGAACTCCCCGGGCTCCTCGGCACCCTCGTCAGCGCCAAGCCGCTCCGCGACCGGCTGCTCGGGGTGCTCGGCGCCTCGGAGGCCCTCGGTGACCACCTGGCCCGCCACCCCCGCGACTGGCAGGCGCTCGTCACGTACGAGGCCGCCGACCTGCACCCGGGCCTGCCCGACTTCGAGCGCGGGCTGGCCGACGCGCACGACCCCGTCGCGCTGCGCATCGCCTACCGCCGCTGCCTGCTCTCCATCGCCGCGCGCGACGTCTGCGGCACCATAGACGTCGCCCAGACCGCCGCCGAGCTCGCCGACCTCGCCACCGCCACCCTCCGCGCGGCCCTGCGCATCGCGAGCGCCGCCGCCCCCCAGGACGCGGCGCAGTGCCGCCTCGCCGTCATCGCGATGGGCAAGTGCGGCGGCAACGAGCTCAATTACGTCTCCGACGTGGACGTCATCTTCGTCGGGGACACGCCGAAGACCAACACCAACACCGGCGGCGCCGGCGTCGACGAGGGCAAGGCCCTCCAGGCCGCCACCCGGCTCGCCTCCCACCTCATGCGGATCTGCTCCGAGACCACCGTCGAGGGCACGATCTGGCCCGTCGACGCCAACCTCCGCCCCGAGGGCCGCAACGGGCCCCTCGTACGGAGCCTCTCCTCCCACCTGGCCTACTACCAGCGCTGGGCCAAGACCTGGGAGTTCCAGGCCCTGCTCAAAGCCCGCGCCGTCGCGGGCGACCCCGAACTCGGCGCCGAGTACATCGACGCCATAACGCCCCTCGTCTGGCAGGCCGCCGAGCGCGAGAACTTCGTCGCGGACGTCCAGAAGATGCGCCGCCGCGTCGTCGACAACATCCCCGCCTCGCAGATCGACCGCGAGCTCAAACTCGGCCCCGGCGGCCTGCGCGACGTCGAGTTCGCCGTGCAGCTGCTCCAGCTCGTGCACGGCCGCAGCGACGCCACCCTGCACTCCCGCACCACCCTCGACGCCCTGCACGCCCTCGCCGCCGGCGGGTACGTCGGCCGCGCCGACGCGGCGCAGCTGCACGACGCGTACCGCTTCCTGCGCGCCATGGAGCACCGCATCCAGCTCTACCGGCTGCGCCGCACCCACCTCGTCCCCGAGGACGAGGGCGACCTGCGGCGCCTGGGCCGTTCCATGGGCCTGCGCACCGAGCCGGTCGCCGAGCTCAACAAGGCCTGGCGGCGGCACGCCTCCGTGGTGCGCCGCCTCCACGAGAAGCTCTTCTACCGGCCGCTCCTCGACGCCGTGGCCCAGCTCACCCCGGGCGAGACCCGGCTCTCGCCGCGCGCCGCCGGCCAGCGCCTCGAAGCCCTCGGGTACGCCGACCCGGTCGCCGCCCTGCGCCACCTCGAAGCGCTCGCCTCCGGCGTCACCCGCAAGGCCGCCATCCAGCGCACCCTCCTGCCGGTGCTGCTCGGCTGGTTCGCCGACTCCGCCGACCCGGACGCGGGCCTGCTCAACTTCCGCAAGGTCTCCGACGCCCTGGGCAAGACCCCCTGGTACCTGCGCCTGCTCCGGGACGAGGGCGCCGCCGCCGAGAACCTCGCCCGCGTGCTGTCCGCCGGGCGCCTCGCCCCCGACCTGCTGATGCGGGCCCCCGAGGCCGTCGCCCTGCTGGGCGACCCCGAAGGCCTGGCTCCCCGTACGCACGAGGCCCTCGAACAGGAGGTCCTGGCCGCCGTGGGCCGCGCCCCGAACTCCGAAGCCGGTGTCGCCGCCGCCCGCGGAGTGCGCCGCCGCGAGCTGTTCCGCACCACCGCGGCGGACATCATCGGCTCGTACGGTACGGAGGAGAACCCGGCCGAGGAGGACCACGGAGCCCTCGTCGACCGGGTCGGCGGAGCCGTTTCCGATCTCACCGCCGCGACCATCGCCGGGGCCCTGCGCGCCGCGGTCCACGACCACTGGGGCGACACGCTGCCCACCCGCTTCGCCGTCATCGGCGTCGGCCGCTTCGGCGGACACGAGCTGGGCTACGGCTCCGACGCCGACGTGCTCTTCGTCCACGAACCCCGCGAGGGCGTCGACGAGCAGGAGGCCGCGAAGGCCGCCCAGACCGTCATCTCCGAGATGCGCCGGCTGCTCCAACTGCCCACCGCCGACCCGCCGCTGCTCATCGACGCCGACCTGCGCCCCGAAGGACGCTCCGGCCCTCTGGTGCGCACGCTGTCCTCCTACGCCGCCTACTACCGGCGCTGGTCCCTGACCTGGGAGAGCCAGGCCCTGCTGCGCGCCGAACCGGTCGCCGGGGACGAGGAGCTCGGCCGCCGCTTCATCGAGCTGATCGATCCGCTGCGCTACCCCATGGAGGGCCTGGGCGACGACGCCGTACGGGAGATCCGCCGGCTCAAGGCGCGGATGGAGTCCGAGCGGCTGCCGCGCGGCGCCGACCCCACCCTGCACACCAAACTCGGCCGCGGCGGGCTCAGCGACGTCGAGTGGACCGTGCAGCTCATCCAGATGCGGCACGCCTGGGCCGAACCGGGCCTGCGCACCACCCGCACCCGCCGAGCCCTGGCCGCCGCCCACGCGGCCGGGCTGATCCCGACCGAGGAGGCGCAGATCCTGGAGGAGGCCTGGGTCCTGGCCACCCGGGTCCGCAATGCCGTGATGCTGGTGCGCGGCCGCGCGGGCGACACCTTCCCGTCCGAGGCACGTGAACTGGCGGCGGTGGGCCGCTACCTCGGCTACGCCCCGGGCACGGCCGGCGAGATGCTGGAGGACTACCGCCGTACGACGCGCCGCGCGCGGGCGGTCATGGAGGAGCTGTTCTACGGGGCGGCGTAGGGCGTCGCTCCACCGGCGCTCCCCGGGGCGGCCCCCGGCGCGTCCCCGGTCTCCGGCGCGTCCCCGGCCCCCGGCGCGTCCCCGCTCTCCGGGGCCCGTGCGACCTCCCGCGCGGAGTCCAGCAGCGTCCGTGCGTACGCCAGGAACGCCGCCAGGGCCAGGTCGAAGGCGGCGTCCGCGCGGCCCGGCCCCACGGTTGCCAGAGCGCGGGCCAGCAGCGGAGTCCGCGGGGACGGCTCCCACATGGCCTCGGGGGCGGCGAGGTCGAGCGCCGAGCCCAGGATCAGGTTCTCCAGGCCGGTCAGCAGCGGCATCACCAGCTCCGCGCCGAAGCCGGCCGTCAGCAGCAGCCCGACCGCGCGCTCGTAGTGGTCGAGCACCTTCGGGGCCCGGACCGGAGTGGTCATCAGCAGCGGGATGGCCCGGGGGTAGGCGGCGAAGGCGGCCCGGTACGAGCGTGCCCACTCCTCCAGCGCCCGGTCCCACGGCTCCAGCGCCAGCGGGGCGTCGGAGATCTCCGCGCAGACCCGCTCCCGTACCAACTCCACCACCCCGGCCCGGCCGTCCACGTGGTGATACACCGACCCGGTCTGGACACCGAGCGCCCGGGCGATCTGCGGAACGCTGAACTCGCCGTGCTCCGCGACCAGTTGCAGGGCGGTCGTGGCGATCCGCTCCCGGTCGAGCAGGGGAGTGCGCGGCCGTGCCATCGGTTTTCTCCCGCCGTGAGGTCTTCCCGTATGCCAAAACGGGAGGCTACATTGCCGCGAACCGAAAGCCTTTAGGTTTCTGCTTTCCCCCTCCGCCCGCCGCCGCAGAAGGGTGCCTCCGCATGCCCGAAACGCCAGCGCCACCCGCCGGACCCACGGCCGGACCCTCCGTGAGACCCGCCGCCGTACCCACTGCCCCACCCGTCGCGAAACCCGCCGCCGCACCCGCAACCGCAGCGCCGGGTGCCACCGCCGACGCCCCCACGGCCAACGCCCCCACGGCCCCGCACCCCACCGCCCTGCGCCCCGGCGCCCTCGGCACCGCCGACATCTCCTTCTTCGTCGTCTCCGCCGCCGCCCCGCTCACCGTCATGGCGGGCGTCGCCCCCGTCGCGATCCTCCTCGGCGGCATCGGCGCCCCGGCCGGCTACCTCCTCGCCGGCATCACCCTCACCGTCTTCGCCGTCGGCTTCACCACCATGAGCCGCCACGTCCGCAGCGGCGGCGCCTTCTACGCGTACATCACGCGCGGTCTCGGCAAGCGCGTCGGCATCGGCGCCGCCCTGCTCGCGCTCATCGGCTACAACGGCATGGAGATCGGCGTCTACGGCCTCCTCGGCACCACCACCGCCGACACCGCGCACGCCCTGTGGGGGCTCGACATCCCCTGGCTGCCCGTCTCCCTCGCCGGACTCGTGCTCATCTGGTACGGCGGCTTCCGCTCCATCGACTTCGGCGCCAAGCTCCTCGGCGTCCTGCTCGTCGCCGAGACCGGGATCCTCGTCCTGCTGGCCGCAGGCGTCCTGATCAAGGGCGGCGCCCACGGCCTCTCCGCCGCGAGCTTCGCCCCCGGCGCGGTCCTCGTCCCCGGCACCGCTGCCGTCCTGGCCTTCGCCTTCGCCGCCTTCACCGGGTTCGAGTCGACCGTCATCTACCGCCGCGAGGCTCGCGACCCCGACCGGACCGTCCCGCGCGCCACCTACATCGCCGTCGCCTTCCTCGGCCTCTTCTACGCCTTCATCGTCTGGACCGTCATCCAGGCCTTCGGCGCCGAGGAGGTCGTCACGGCCGCCGCCGAGGACCCCGGCGGCCTCTTCTTCGCCGCGATCAGCACCTACGTCGGCCCCTGGGCCGCCGACCTGATGCACGTCCTCATCGTCACCAGCGTCATCGCCTCCCTCCTCGCCTTCCACAACGCCATCAACCGGTACGTGCTCGCCCTCGCCGAGGAAGGCGTCCTGCCGGCCACCCTCGGCCGCGTCCATCCCCGCCACCGCTCCCCGTACCTGGCCGGACTCGCCCAGACCGTCCTCGGCGCGGGAATCGTCCTCGGCTTCGCCCTCGCGGGCGCCGACCCGTACCAGCAGCTCCTGCTCTGGGTGAACACCCCCGGCATGATCGGCCTCATGGCCCTCATGCTGCTCGCGGCGATCTCCGTACCCGTCTACTTCCGGCGCGTCCGCCACGACGAGGGCCGCTGGCGGACCCTGGTGGCGCCCGTCGCCGCCGCCGTCCTGCTGGCCGCGGCGATCTTCCTGGTCGTCTCCAAAGTGGGCCTCTTCACCATGGCCTCCACCACCGTCAACACCGTCCTCATCGCCGTCGTCCCCACCGTCTTCCTCACCGGCCTCGGCCTCGCCCAGTGGCTGAAGACCCGCCGCCCCGAGACGTACGCCCGCTTCGCCGAAGAACCCTCCGCCGTAGAACCCCTCCCCGAAGAATCCCTCCCCGAAGGAGCAGAGCCGTGCCCGCTGCCGACACCGTCCTCATCGGAGCCCGCGTCCGCACCCTCGACCCCGCCCGCCCCGAAGCCCGCGCGGTAGCCGTCCGCGACGGCGAGATCACGGCGGTCGGCGAGGAGGCCGACGTACGGGACTGGCGCGGCCCCGGCACCGAGCTGATCGACCTCGGCGGCGCCACCCTCACCCCCGGCCTCACCGACGGCCACAGCCACCCCGTCTGGGGCATCGAGATGGCAGGCGGCACCGACCTCTCCCACGTCCGGGACCTCGACCAGCTGCGGGCCGCCCTGCGCGCCGCCGACCGGGGCCCCGGCGGCTGGGTCACCGGCCACGGCCTCGACCACAACGCCTTCGGCGGGCACCCGGTCGACCGGAGTCTGATCGAGGAGGCCCTCGCGGGCGCCCCCGCCTTCCTGCGCCTCTACGACGGCCACTCCGCCCTCGCCTCGGACGCCGCCCTCAAGGCCGCGGGCATCACCGGCCCCCGCGGCTTCGCCCAGCGCTCCGAGATCGTCTGCGATCCGCAGGGCCGCCCCACCGGCCACCTCGTCGAACACGCGGCGATGGAGCTCGTGGGCGCCCTGGTCCCCAAGCCCTCGTCGGCGGAGCGCCGCTCGCGCCTCGTCGACCTGCTCGCCGCCATGGCCGCCACCGGCCTCACCGGCGCCCACGTCATGGACCTCGGCGACGGCGACGTACCGGCTCTCCTCGCGACTGTCGAGTACGAGGGCGACCTGCCGCTCCGGCTGAACCTTGCCCCCTGGTGCATGCCGGGCGCCGGCGCGGAGGAACTGGCCGAACTGGTCGGACTCCAGCGGCTGGCCGGCCGCCACTGGCAGGTCGGCGGCGTGAAGTTCTTCATGGACGGCACGGTCGAGGGAGGCACCGCCTGGCTTGAGCACCCGGACTGCCACGGCCAGGGCACGGACGCCTTCTGGCCCGACCCGCACGCCTACTCGGAGGCCGTACGGGTCCTGGACGCGGCCGGGGTGCGTACCGCGACCCACGCCATCGGCGACGCGGCGGTCCGCCACGTCCTGGACACCGTGGCCGCGCTGGGCGAGCGGGCCAGGATGCGGCACCGGATCGAGCACATCGAGACCGTCCCCGACGACCAGCTGAAGCGGTTCGCGGAGCTCGGGGTGATCGCCTCGATGCAGCCGCCGCACGCCGGGTACACGCGCGCGGACCACACCGACGCCTGGTCGCAGCGGCTGGGCGACGAACGGGCCGGGCGGGCCTGGCGCTGCCGGGAACTGCGGGACGCGGGGGCCGTGCTCGCGCTCGGCTCGGACTGGCCCATCGCCCACTACGACGCCCGCCGGATCCTCGTCACCGCCCGCAGCCCGCTCGGCGCGGCCGCGTCGGGGCCCGCCCTGACGGGACTGATGGCTCTGGAGGGACTGACCTCGCACGCCGCGCTCGCGGCGGGGGAACAGCGGGTGGCGGGCCGGATCGCCCCCGGCCACCGGGCGGATCTGACGGCCTTCGCCCTCGACCCGGTCAGGGCCGCGCCGGACGAACTGGCCGAGGCTCCGATCCGCCTGACCGTGTCGGGCGGGCGGATCACCCACCGCGACCGCGGCGTCTAGAGGGGCCTACGGGTAGCGGGACCTACGGGCGGCGGAAGCGGTTCAACAGGGCGGACGCCGGATGCGGGCCCACGGGCTCCGGGTGGCGCGGCAGGTGGTGCGGGAGCGAGCCGTACCAGGACCGCGAGACGGTGTAACCGAAGGAGAGGCAGAGCATGCCGCCCACGGCGTCCAGCCAGAAGTGGTTGGCGGTGGCCACGATGACGACGAGGGTCACCGTGGGGTAGAGCAGGCCCAGGATCCGGGCCCAGGGGGCCGAGGCGACCGCGTAGATCGTCAGCCCGCACCAGAGCGACCAGCCTATGTGCATGGAGGGCATGGCGGCGTACTGGTTCGACATGTGCTTGAGGTTCCCCGACGCCATGGAGCCCCAGGTGTGGTGGACCAGCACGGTGTCGATGAAGTTCTGCCCGTTCATCAGCCGGGGCGGCGCGAGCGGGTAGAGGTAGTAGCCGACCAGGGCCACGCCCGTGGTGGCGAAGAGGACGAGGCGGGTGGCCGCGTAACGCCCCGGATGGAAGCGGTAGATCCACACCAGCACGCCGATGGTCACGATGAAGTGGAGCGTGGCGTAGTAGTAGTTCATCCCCACGATCAGCCACGTCACCGAATTGATGGACCGGTTGACGGTCTCCTCGACGGCGATGCCGAGGGCGCGCTCGACGCTCCAGATCCAGTCGGCGTTCGCGAGGGCGGCCGCCTTCTGCTCGGGCACGGCGTTGCGGATCAGCGAGTACGTCCAGTAGCTGACCGCGAGGAGGAGGATCTCGAACCAGATCCTGGGCCGGCGCGGGGCGCGCAGCCGGGAGACGAGGGTGCGCTGGGGCCCCGGGCGGGCCTCACTCTCGGTCACGGTGGGTGACGAGACATCCGTCCGGGTTTCCAGTGTCTTCACGCTCGCTTCACCCATGGGGAGAGAGTCTGCCAGATGCGTTCCCGCCTTCGATCATCCCCCGGGACGGTCTTCGGCGCAGCGGGTCCGCCTCGGGGAGGACCCCGAACCCCGTAGGGGTTACCGGCGGTCGGGCCGACGGTCGCTCGGCCGGGGGCGCTATGCGCCGCGCGACTGCCGGGGCCCCGAGGCCGTGGAGCCGCGCACCACCAGTTCGGGCAGGAAGACGAACTCGCTGTGCGGGGCCGGGGTACCGCCGATCTCCTCCAGCAGCGTCCTGACGGCCGCCTGCCCCATGGCCAGCACGGGCTGGCGGATGGTGGTCAGCGGCGGATCGGTGAACGCTATGAGGGGAGAGTCGTCGAAACCGACCACCGACACGTCCTGCGGCACCCGCAGGCCCTGCTGCCGGGCGGCCCGGATCGCGCCGAGTGCCATCATGTCGCTCGCGCACACCACCGCCGTGCAGCCGCGCGAGATGAGGGCGGCCGCGGCGGCCTGCCCGCCTTCGAGCGTGTAGAGGGAGTGCTGGATCAGCTCCTCGATCTCGGCCTCGCCGAGCCCGAGCCGCTCCTTCATCCCGAGCCGGAACCCCTCGATCTTGCGCACGACGGGCACGAACCGCTTGGGTCCGACCGCCAGCCCGATCCTGGTGTGCCCGAGCGCGGTCAGGTGGGTGACGGCGAGCTGCATCGCGGCCCGGTCGTCGGGGGAGACGAAGGGGGCCTGCACCTTGTCGGAGAACCCGTTGATGAGGACGTACGGGACGCCCTGCCCGCGGAGTTGGTCGTAGCGGCCCATGTCGGCGGTCGTGTCGGCGTGCAGACCGGAGACGAAGATGATCCCGGACACCCCGCGGTCGACCAGCATCTCGGTCAGCTCGTCCTCGGTGGATCCGCCGGGCGTCTGCGTCGCCAGGACCGGGGTGTACCCCTGGCGGGTCAGCGCCTGACCGATGACCTGGGCGAGCGCGGGGAAGATGGGGTTGTCCAGCTCGGGGGTTATCAGGCCGACGAGTCCCGCGCTGCGCTGGCGCAGCCGCACGGGCCGTTCGTAGCCGAGTACGTCGAGCGCGGCCAGCACGGACTCACGGGTGCCTGCGGCCACACCCGGCTTGCCGTTGAGCACGCGGCTGACTGTGGCTTCGCTGACCCCCGCCTGGGCTGCGATGTCGGCTAGCCGTGCGGTCACGGATTGGACTGTACCGGTCCCACGTCACGATGCCCACCAGGTGCACGAATCCGGCGGCAGCAACACCGTGCGGCCGTCCGTCTCGACGGGGGAGCTGGACAGCACCGGGCGTCCGGGCGCGGGGAGTTCGACCGGGGTGGGCCGGGTGTTGAGGGTGCAGGCGAAGCCGGGCCGGGTGAAGAGGAGCACGCCTTCCGGTGCGGGCAGCCACCGCATTCCGGAGGCGCCCGGCCCCCCGGCGGCCGGCTCGCCCGAGGTGTCGGCGGGCCCGTACCGACCAGCAGGACGGTCCTGACCGCGCTGACCGTCCCGGCCGCCCGCCCCGTGCCCACCGTCCAGACCCGCCTCCGGCGCGCCCAGCCCCGGCAGGGCCCGGCGCAGTTCCAGGGCGGCGCGGTAGAGCTCCAGGGTGGAGTGGGGGTCGCCGGTCTGGGCGGCGACGCTGAGCTCGCCCCAGCCCGCGGGCTGCGGGAGCCAGCTGCCGGCCGGGCCGAAGCCGTACGACGGCTCCGCGTCGGACCAGGGGATCGGGACGCGGCACCCGTCACGCAGCCCTTCCTGTCCCTCCTTCCCTTCCTGTCCCTCCTTCCCCTCGCGTCCCGCCTGCCCGGCGGGGCCCGGCCCCGGCTCCCGGTCCCCGCACCGTGCCTCCGGGACCTCCGCCCCCGCCACCGCCCTGGCCACCGCCCCGGCCCCGGAACCGGCCCGGCGCCCGCGGCGGAAGGCCGGGTCCTGGCGCACGCCGGCCGGGAGGTCCACCACCTCGGGGAGCCCGAGCTCCTCGCCCTGGTAGACGTACGCCGACCCGGGCAGCGCCAGCATCAGCAGCGCGGCGGCCCGCGCCCGGGCCAGACCCTGAGCCCCGCCCCCGTACCGCGTCACATGCCGCACGACATCGTGGTTCGACAACACCCACGTGGTCGGCGCCCCCACCGAGGCGGTCGCGGCCAGGGACTCGTCGATGACGGTGCGCATCGCACCGCTGTCCCACGGGCAGTTCAGGAAACGGAAGTTGAAGGCCTGGTGCAGCTCGTCGGGGCGGACGTAGAGGGCGAGCCGCTCGGACGTGGGCGCCCACGCCTCAGCGACGCCGATGCGCGGGCCCTCGTAGGAGTCGAGGAGCCGCCGCCAGGAGCGGTGGATCTCGTGGACCCCGTCCTGGTCGAAGAAGGGGAGGGGCTCGGTGCCGATGAGGGTGGCCTGAGCGCCGCGGCCGATGTCCGGCAGCCCCGGGGCCTTGACCATGCCGTGGGCGACGTCGACGCGGAAGCCGTCGACGCCGAGGTCGAGCCAGAAGCGCAGGACGGAGGCGAATTCGGCGGCGACCTCCGGATTCTCCCAGTCCAGATCGGGCTGCTCGGGGGCGAAGAGGTGCAGGTACCACTCGCCGTCCGGGGTCCGGGTCCAGGCCGGACCGCCGAAGACGGACTCCCAGTCGTTCGGCGGCTGGGCCCCGTCGGCCCCGCGCCCCGCGCGGAAGTGGTAGCGCTCCCGGGCGCCCTCCTCCCCCGCGAGGGCGGCGCGGAACCACGGGTGCTGGTCGGAGGTGTGGTTCGGCACCACGTCCACGATGACCCGCAGCCCCAGCGCGTGCGCCGCCCGGACGAGCTCATCGGCGTCGGAGAGGTCCCCGAAGAGCGGATCGACGGCCCGGTAGTCGGCGACGTCGTAACCGCCGTCCGCCTGCGGGGACACGTAGAAGGGGGTCAGCCACACGGCGTCGACCCCGAGCCGGGCGAGGTGGGGGAGGCGGCTGCGCACCCCGCTCAGGTCCCCGATGCCGTCTCCGTCGCTGTCGGCGAAGGAGCGTACGTACACCTGATAGATGACGGCATCACGCCACCAGCCGCCGCTCGCGGTCGCGTCGCTGGAAGCGCTTGCAAGACGGGAGGCGGTGAGCTCATGGGTCATATCGGGGTCAACGCGAGGACACGCCCCCTGGTTGCGGGCCTGACGAGTCGAAGGTGACTCGAACTAACAGCAAGCTGCGGCAACCGTACGGACACACGGATGTAACGATCAGCGTCTCTTGCAGAAAATTGCCGCAAGCTCTTTCGGTCAGCTTTCAGGCTTGTTACGTTCCCTGCAACTCGGGACCGCGAGGCGCGGCCGGGATCATCGAAGGAGTTCATATGCGGCGTGGCATAGCGGCCACCGCGCTGGTCGCGGCCCTGGCGCTCGCGGCGACGGCTTGCGGTGGTGACACCAAGGACGACGGCGGTGCGACCAAGGCCGGCGGCGAGCTTTCCGGCACGGTCACGTGGTGGGACACCTCGAACGACGCCGAGAAGGCGAGCTTCCAGAAGATCGCCGAGGCGTTCACGGCGAAGCACCCGAAGGTGACCGTCAAGTACGTCAACGTCCCGTACGGCGACGCGCAGAACAAGGTCAAGAACGCCTTCAGCAGCGGCTCCGACGCGCCCGACGTGATCCGCGCCGATGTCGGCTGGGTCGCCGACTTCGCCTCGCTCGGCTACCTCGACGAGCTGCCGGCCGAGACGGCGAAGAAGGTCGACTCCGAGTTCCTCCCGCAGGCCGCGGCCAGCGGGAAGTACGAGGGCAAGACCTACGCCGTGCCGCAGGTCATCGACACCCTGGGCCTCTTCTACAACAAGAAGATGCTCGCCGACGCCGGTGTCCAGCCCCCCACCACGCTGGAGGAGCTGAAGACCGCCGCCGCGGCGATCAAGGAGAAGACCGGCAAGGCCGGGCTCTACCTGCGCGGCGACGACTCCTACTGGTTCCTCCCGCTGATCTACGGCGAGGGCGGCGACCTGGTCGACGCGAAGACCAAGACGGTCACCGTCGACAACGCGGCGGGCGTCAAGGCGTTCAAGACCGCCCGCGACCTGGTCACCTCCGGCGCGGCGATCACCAACGCCACCGACGGCTGGAACAACATGCAGACGGCCTTCAAGACCGGGCAGGCCGCCATGATGATCAACGGTCCCTGGGCCGTCGCCGACAGCTACGCCGGCGACCAGTTCAAGGACAAGGCCAACCTCGGCGTCGCCCCGGTCCCGGCCGGCTCGGTCAAGGCGGGCGCCCCGCAGGGCGGCCACGACCTCGCCGTCTTCGCGGGCTCCAAGAACCGCGCCGCAGCGCACGCCTTCGTGGAGTACATGACCTCCCAGGACGTCCAGGTGCAGGCCGCCAAGGAGCTCAGCCTGCTCCCCACCCGGACCGCCGCCTACGAGCAGCCGGACGTCAAGGGCAGCGAGATGGTGCAGTTCTTCAAGCCGGCCGTGGACAAGGCCGTCGAGCGCGCCTGGATCCCGGAGAACGGCGCCCTCTTCGAGCCGCTGAAGGTCGAATACACCAAGGCGATCACCGGGGCGTCGACCCCCGAGGAAGCCGCCAAGGCGACCGGCGTCGAGTTCCGCAAGATCCTCAAGGGCTGGAAGTAACGAAACATGGCTGCTCACACCAGCCAGTCGGTGGCGAAGGCCGCGGGTGACGATGTCGCCCGCGGCCGGAGCCGCATGACTGACAGCGGAACCCGCGGCGGTCACGGGGGTCACCGGCCGTCCGGGCTGCGGCGCGCCCTCGCCACCCACTGGTACGCCTGGGCCATGGTCGCCCCGGTGGTGCTCGTCCTCGGCGTGATCATCGGCTGGCCGCTCCTCCGCGGCGTCTACCTGTCGCTGACCGACGCCAACGAGCGCAACGTCGCCCGTACGATCGGCGCCCGCGAGATCGAGGCCACGTACGAGTTCGTCGGACTCGACAACTACGCCGCCGTCCTCAGCGACCCGGTGTTCCTGCAGCGGCTGGTGTGGACGGTCGTGTGGACCGTCGCGTGCGTGTCCATCACCTTCACGCTCGGACTGGTCCTGGCGAACATGCTCAACCGGAACTTCCGGGGCCGCGCCGCCTACCGGATGGCGCTCATCCTGCCCTGGGCCGTCCCCGGTTTCGTCTCCGTCTTCGCCTGGCGGTTCCTCTTCAACCGCGACAACGGCATCCTCAACAAGCTCCTCGACGGCGGCGGCATCGCCGCCGTCCCCTGGCTCGACGACCCGACCTGGGCCAAGTTCTCGGTCATCGCCGTCAACGTCTGGCTCGGCGTCCCCTTCATGATGGTCGCCCTGCTCGGCGGCATGCAGTCCATCCCCGGTGAGCTGTACGAAGCCGCCGAGATGGACGGCGCGAGCGCCTGGCAGCGGTTCCGGCACATCACCCTGCCCAGCCTGCGCGCGGTGAGCATGACGGTGATCCTGCTCTCCACCATCTGGACCTTCAACATGTTCCCGGTGATCTTCCTGCTCACCCGGGGCGGACCCGGTGACTCCACCGAGATCCTGGTGACCCAGGCCTTCCGCGAGGCCTTCATCACGAGCCCGCGCGACTTCGCCGGTTCCGCGACCTGGGGCGTGCTGATCCTCGCCCTGCTCATGATCTTCGCGCTGGTCTACCGGCGCTCGCTGCGCAAGCAGGGAGAGGTGTGGTGACCATGACCGCCCGCACGCGGGGCCAGCGCGCCCCCCTCGCCTCCGTCGGCCTGCACGCCGGCCTGATCGCCGCGTCCGTGATCGCCGTCTTCCCGGTGCTGTGGATCCTGCTGACCTCGCTCAAGCCCGCCGAGCACGCGATCACGACGGACTTCGTCAAGGAACCGGGCTTCGGCAACTACGCGTACCTGCTGGAGTCGAGCCACTTCCTCAGCTGGTTCGCCAACTCCGTCCTGGTCGCGGGCGTCACCACCGTGCTCGGCGTGTTCATCGCCGCGACCACCGGGTACGCGGTCAGCCGGTTCAAGTTCCCCGGCATGCGGCCGCTGATGTGGACCCTGCTCATCACGCAGATGTTCCCGATGGCGATCCTCATCGTCCCGCTCTACAACCTGATGGGACAGCTCGGGCTGCTCAACCAGCCGGTCGGTCTGATCATCACCTACCTCACCATCGCCGTGCCGTTCTGCGCCTGGATGATGAAGGGTTTCTTCGACACCATCCCGGTGGAGATCGACGAATCCGGCCGCGTCGACGGGCTCAACCCCTTCGGCACCTTCTGGCGGCTGATCCTTCCGCTCGCCAAGCCGGGCCTCGCCGTCACCGGGTTCTACGCCTTCATCACCGCCTGGGGCGAAGTCGCGTACGCCTCCGCCTTCATGGTCGGCGAGGAGAACCTCACGCTGGCCGGCGGACTGCAGACCTTCGTCACCCAGTACACCTCCAACTGGGGTGCGATGAGCGCCGCTTCCGTCCTCATCGCCATCCCCGCAGCGATCTTCTTCCTTTTCGCCCAGCGTCACCTCGTCGCCGGAATGACCGCGGGCGCCACCAAGGGCTAGGGGGGCGTCTTCCGGCCGAGCCGGGCTCGCGCTGATCCGGCCCGACCCGGAAGACACCCCGTCTCCTTCCGCCTGCCCGACGTCTCTCCCGGCCCGATCTCACAAGGACGACTTGACTTGCTCTCCTCCCTAGCGGGAGGAGATTCCCACCCTTGCGGGTGGTGTTTCCTGCTTCACCACGGACCGCCCCGACCGAGAGGAGGACTCCCGTTGAGGTCTTACACCCGCTCCACAGGCAGTAACCGCCAGCCCGGCGGCCAGAAGATTGATCGCTGCGTTGCCGTCCCGGTCGTGGGTGCTCCCGCAGCTTTCGCACGTCCACTCGCGGACGTTCAGGGGCATCTTGCCGGTCAGGGCACCGCAGGCCGAGCACAGGTGTGTGCTGGGGAACCACCGGTCGACGGTGATCAGCTGCCGTCCGTACCAGGCCGTCTTGTACTCCAGCATGGACCGCAGTTCGCGCCAGGCCGCGTCGCTGATCGCCCGGGCGAGCTTGTGGTTTCCCAGCATGTTGCGGACGGCGAGGTCCTCGATCACGAGCGTTTGGTTTTCGCGCACGAGTCGAGTCGTCAGTTTGTGCAGGCCGTCCCTGCGGCGGTCGGCGATCCGCGCATGGATTCTGGCCACCCGGATGCGGGCCTTGGCCCGGTTCTTGCCACCCTTTTCTTTCCGCGACAGCGACCGCTGAGCGCGCGCCAAGCGCTCCCGCTCCCTGCGCTCATGCCTGGGGTTGGCGATCTTCTCGCCGGTGGAGAGGGTGACCAAGGCCGTCAGCCCGGCATCAATCGCCACCGCACTTGTGGTGGCAGGCATGGGGACAGGAGTGTCCTCGCACAGCAGGGACACGAACCAGCGCCCGGCACTGTCGCGGGAAACCGTGACTGTGGACGGCTCCACACCCTCCGGCAGGGGGCGGGACCAGACGATCTCCAATGGCTCTGCCATTTTCGCGAGCGTCAGCCGGCCGTCCAAGTAACGGAACGCACTACGCGTGTACTCGGCCGAGGCCCGAGACTTCCGTTTCGACTTGAAGCGAGGGTACTTCGCACGCTTACCCCAAAACCCCACGAACGCACTCTGCAAGTGCCGCAGCGCCTGTTGAAGCGGAACCGAGGACACCTGCGCGAGGTAGGCCAGCTCTTCGGTTCTCTTCCACGCCGTGAGCAGCGCCGAGGTCTGTCCGTACCCCACCCGCTCCTTACGTGTCGTCCACGCCTCGGTACGGGCGGCGAGGGCGAGGTTGTAGACCTTCCGCACGCATCCGAGCGTCCGCGACAGCTCGGTCGACTGCGCGTCGGTCGGATGGAAGCGGTACTTGAACGCCCGCTTCACAGAAGAAGAATCCCCCACGCCCCGGACGCTAGGGGCGATCACGATCCGAACACAAGCACAGGTCACAGCATCACGCAGCGATATGCCAACGCCGCGCGGCTCCGAGCCAAGGATGCGTTTCCTTCCCCGGCTGAAGCCGGGGACACCCACGCCAGGAGATTGGGATGACCCAGCACCTCGCCGCCGAGACCTCGTTCGACGGCCTCCACACCCCGACCGGCACCCAGCCCGGCTGGTGGAGAGAAGCGGTGATCTACCAGGTCTATCCGCGCAGTTTCGCCGACTCCAACGGGGACGGCATGGGGGACCTCGAAGGCATCCGCAGCCGCCTGCCCTACCTCAAGGAGCTGGGCGTCGACGCCGTCTGGCTCAGCCCCTTCTACGCCTCCCCGCAGGCCGACGCGGGCTACGACGTCGCGGACTACCGGGCCATCGACCCCATGTTCGGTGACCTGCACGACGCCGATGCCGTGATCCGCGAGGCCCACGCGCTGGGCCTGCGCATCATCGTGGACCTCGTCCCGAACCACTGCTCCGACCAGCACGAATGGTTCAAGCAGGCGCTGCGCGAAGGCCCCGGCACCCCGCTGCGCGAGCGGTTCCACTTCCGCCCGGGGCGCGGGGCCGACGGCGCGGAGCCGCCGAACGACTGGGAGTCGATCTTCGGCGGTCCGGCGTGGACCCGGACCCCGGACGGCGAGTGGTACCTGCACCTCTTCGCCCCCGAGCAGCCCGACTTCAACTGGGAACACCCCGCCGTCCAGGACGAGTTCCGCTCCATCCTGCGGTTCTGGCTCGACCTCGGCGCCGACGGCTTCCGCATCGACGTCGCCCACGGGCTGGTCAAGGCCCCCGGCCTGCCGGACCTCGGCCGCGACGAGCAGCTCAAGCTCCTCGGCAACCAGGTGCTGCCCTTCTTCGACCAGGACGGGGTCCACGAGATCTACCGCTCCTGGCGCCTGGTCCTCGACGAATACGCCGGCGACCGCATCGGCGTCGCCGAGGCCTGGACGCCGAGCGCCGACCGCACCGCGCTCTACCTGCGCCCCGACGAGCTGCACCAGGCCTTCAACTTCCACTACCTGAACACCGGTTGGGATGCCCAGGCGCTGCGCTCGGCCATCGACGAGTCCCTCGACGCGATGCGTCCGGTGGGGGCGCCGACCACGTGGGTGTTGTCGAACCACGATGTCGTGCGGCATGTGACGCGGTACGGGGGCGGGGCTCAGGGTCTGTCCCGGGCGCGGGCCGCCGCGCTGCTGATGCTGGCGCTGCCCGGGTCTGCGTACGTCTACCAGGGCGAGGAGCTCGGGCTCCCCGAGGTGGTGGACCTGCCGGACGAGGTGCGCCAGGACCCCTCCTTCTTCAAGGCGAACGGCCAGGACGGGCTGCGCGACGGCTGCCGCGTCCCGATCCCGTGGTCCGGTGACCAGGCCCCGTACGGCTTCGGTACCGGCGGCAGCTGGCTGCCGCAGCCCGCCGACTGGGCCGCGCTGAGCGTCGAGGCGCAGACCGGCGACCCGGCGTCCACGCTGGAGCTGTACCGGGCGGCGCTGCGCGTGCGGCGCGCGCATCCGGCGCTGGGCGCGGGCGACGCCGTCGAGTGGCTGCCCGCCCCGGCCGGCATACTCGCCTTCCGCCGTGGAGACTTCGTCTGCACGGTCAACACCACGGAGGCGCCGGTACACCTGCCCGCGCCCGGCACGGTGCTGCTCGCCAGCGCCGACCTCGCGGAGCCCAGCATCCTCCCGGCGGACTGCACGGTGTGGTGGCAAGGGTGACTTCCCCGCTACGGCTGACGGACATCGCCGCGCAGGCCCAGGTCAGCGAGGCGACCGTCAGCCGTGTGGTCAACGGCAAGTCGGGCGTGGCGGCCGGCACCCGGCACAAGGTGCTGGCCGCGCTCGACCTGCTCGGCTACGAACGGCCGGTCCGGCTCAAGCGGCGCAGCAACGGCCTGGTCGGGCTGCTGACGCCGGAGCTCACCAACCCGATCTTCCCGGCCTTCGCCCAGGTCATCGAACAGGCGCTGGCGGGTCACGGCTACACGCCCGTGCTGTGTACGCAGACCCCGGGCGGGGCCACCGAGGACGAGCTGGTCGAGCAGCTGGAGGAGCGGGGGGTCACGGGCATCGTCTTCCTGTCGGGCCTGCACGCGGACTCCTCCGCCGACCCCTCGCGCTACCAGCGGCTGGCGGCGCGGGGGGTGCCCTTCGTACTGATCAACGGCTTCAACGCACGGATCAGCGCCCCCTTCGTCTCGCCGGACGACCGGGCGGCGGCGGACATGGCCGTACGGCACCTGGAGGACCTCGGGCACCGCAGGATCGGCCTGGCGATAGGGCCGACGCGCTATGTGCCCTCGGCCCGCAAGGAGCAGGGCTTCCTCGCGGCGCTGCCCTCGGCGGAGGCCGAAGGCCGCGTCCAGCGCACGCTGTTCACGGTGGAGGGTGGCCACGCGGCGGGCGTCGCCCTGCTGGACCGGGGCTGTACGGGCATCGTGTGCGGCAGCGACCCGATGGCGCTCGGGGTGATCCGGGCGGCCCGGGAGCGGGGGCTGCGGGTGCCGGAGGACGTGTCGGTGGTCGGTTTCGACGACTCGCCGCTGATCGCGTTCACGGATCCGCCGCTGACGACGGTGCGGCAGCCGGTGCGGGCGATGGCGACGGCGGCGGTGGGCGCGCTGCTGGAGGCGGTGGGGGGTACGCCGGTGCAGCGCACGGAGTACGTGTTCCAGCCCGAGCTGGTGGTCCGCGGCTCCACGGCCCAGGCTCCGACGCCAGCGTGACGGGGCCGGCGGCCCACCCGGCGCCGGGGTCCGCCCGCCGCTGCAGCGCCACCGGGCCGCCTCCCGGAATCCGGGGAGGCGGCCCGGTGCCACGCCTGGGAACGGAGGCAAAAAATCATGATACGAACCCTTTTGTCCCGTCTCTGGAGCGCTATTCTGGACCTAGGCCTACGGGATGAGCGAGGGAGTTCAACCGGAGTAGCCGACTTTGGCGGAGAGCTTGAGACCGCCGGGGCCGACGTCGACGGTCGGGCTGAGAGGCCGGAAGGTCGCAGGACCGGAAGGCGACCCCCACTACCTGATCCGGGTAATGCCGGCGCAGGGAGCCCGTCTCGTAGGTCGTTCTCGTGCTCAGCCCCGGCGACGGCCCCGCACCGCGTCGGTATACAGCTCGCGGGTCAGGTCCTCCGCACCGATGCCGAGCTCGGCGAGGACCGTGCGGAGATCGTCACGAGTGGCCGCCAAGTCCTTCTCCTCGGCCAGGGTCTCGAGCTCCAGGAACGTCCCGTCCAGTTCGGGTACGCGGACCAAGGTGGCGAGCATCCGGCTGCCTGCGCTTCGAAGCCGTAGTTTCTGCACCGCTTCTCGAAGGCGATGGCCGGCGCGTAGCCGAGGCCGCGCAGCATCGCGTGCACTGCCTCGGCGTCCTCCACGCGGGTCTCGTGCTCGGGCTTCGACCCGGACTCCTCGTCCACCGGGGCGCCCTTGTACGTGAGGACCGTGCGGGTCCCGTCCGCCCCGTGCACGGTCAGTGCCTTCAGCTCCGCTTCGATCATCCGTCCATTGCCCTCTCAGGCCGTGCGTTCGGCGCCTGTGGCGATCGCCGCGAACATGCGCCGGAACCCCCTGAACAGCGGGCCGTGCGGCGTTTCCATCACCTTGTAGGTGGCAGACTCGTGCCTTTCCCAACCCGCGTCGAACGCGCCGACGAACATGGTGGAGTCGGTCCGGATCAGCCGCCACGTGGGCAGCATGGCGTACCGGTACACCTCGACGTCGCAGATCCCGGCGAGCTCACGGAGCCGGGCCTCGGCCAGCCGCACACCACCAGCGAGCGATCCCGCTGATTCGCCGATCTCGGCTGCCCGTTGGGGCGGGTGCCGCGTGTCCTGCCCGGGGGCGCCGGCGCCACCTGCGACAGGACACGTGGTGGAAACAATCCTGCAATCCCTTGCGCAAAGTCTTGCAGGAGGTGGGCTCGGGCCCCTACGGTCGCCAGCATCCCCACCTCTCCGCCAGGAGGCCCCACATGCCCCGCACCGCAAGAACCTTGCTGGCAGCCACCGCCCTCGCCGCAGCGACCCTCACCGCCCAGGCGCCGCAGGCCCTCGCAGCCCCGCCCGGCGAGAAGGACGTCACCGCCGTCCTCTTCGAGTGGAAGTTCGACTCCGTCGCCACGGCCTGCACGAACAGCCTCGGTCCCGCCGGCTACGGCTACGTCCAGGTCTCGCCTCCCCAGGAGCACATCCAGGGCCCCCAGTGGTGGACCTCGTACCAGCCCGTCAGCTACAAGATCGGCGGCCGGCTCGGCGACCGCACCGCCTTCAAGAACATGATCGACACCTGCCACGCCGCGGGCGTCAAAGTCGTCGCGGACTCCGTCATCAACCACATGGCGGCCGGCGACGGCATCGGCACCGGCGGGACTTCGTACACGAAGTACAACTACCCCGGCATCTACTCCGGCGCCGACATGGACAACTGCCGGTCCACGATCTCGAACTACCAGGACCGCGCCAACGTCCAGAACTGCGAGCTCGTCCAGCTCGCCGACCTCGACACCGGCGAGGACTACGTACGCGGCCGGATCGCCGGGTACCTCAACGACCTGCTCTCCCTCGGCGTCGACGGTTTCCGCATCGACGCCGCCAAGCACATGCCCGCCGACGACCTCGCCGACATCAAGTCGCGGCTGAGCAACCCGAACGCCTACTGGAAGCAGGAGGCGATCCACGGGGCCGGCGAGGCCGTCGCGCCGAGCGAGTACCTCGGCAGCGGAGACGTCCAGGAGTTCCGCTACGCCCGCGACCTCAAGCGCGTCTTCCAGAGCGAGAACCTCGCCTACCTCAAGAACTTCGGCGAGGCCTGGGGCCACATGCCGAGCGGCCAGTCCGCCGTCTTCGTCGACAACCACGACACCGAGCGCGTCGGGGACACCCTCACCTACAAGAACGGCTCCGCCTACACCCTCGCAGGCGTCTTCATGCTGGCCTGGCCCTACGGGTCCCCCGACGTGCACTCCGGCTACGAGTTCACCGATCACGACGCCGGTCCCCCCAACGGCGGCTCCGTGAACGCCTGTTACGCCGACGGCTGGAAGTGCCAGCACTCCTGGCGGGAGATCTCCTCGATGGTCGGCTTCCGCAACGCGGCGCGCGGCCAGTCCGTCACCGACTGGTGGGACAACGGCGCCGACCAGATCGCCTTCGGGCGCGGCGCCAAGGCGTACGTGGCCATCAACCACGAGGGCTCCTCGCTCAGCCGCACCTTCCAGACCTCGCTCCCGGCCGGCGACTACTGCGACGTACAGAGCGGCCGCACGGTGAACGTGAACTCCTCCGGCCAGTTCACGGCCACCCTCGGCGCCGGTACCGCCGTCGCCCTGCACGTGAACGCCCCTACCTGCACCCCGACGACCCCGCCGCCCACCACCGCATCGGGCGCCTCGTTCCACGTCAACGCGACCACCGCCCTCGGACAGAACATCTACGTCACCGGCGACCAGTCCGCCCTCGGCAACTGGAACACCGCCGCCGCCCTCAAGCTGGACCCGGCCGCCTACCCGGTGTGGAAGCTCGACGTCGCCCTGCCCGCCGGAACGTCCTTCGCGTACAAGTACATCCGCAAGGACGCCTCCGGCAACGTCACCTGGGAGAGCGGCGCCAACCGCACCGCCACCGTCCCCGCGAGCGGGGCCGTCACGCTGAACGACACCTGGCGCAGCTGACCTCCCCCAGAAACACCCCCTAGACCAGGGCCGCCCGGCATCACCGAACCCCCGCCGCCGGGCGGCCCTCATCCTGTCCCGTACACAAGGAGACCCGCCTTGATACGCCCTGCCGCAGGAGTCCTCGCCGCCGCACTGGCCGTGACGCTCCTGCCCGCTCTCCCCGCGGCGGCCGCCGCGGCCCGGCCCCCCGCCCCGCCCTCGGACGCGAAACTGGCCGCCGAACCGGCCCGCCACGACCTGACCCGGGAGCAGTTCTACTTCGTGCTCCCGGACCGCTTCGCGAACGGCGATCCGCGCAACGACCGGGGCGGCCTGACCGGTACGCGCCTGGAGACCGGCCTGGACCCGAAGGACAAGGGCTTCTACCAGGGCGGCGACCTCAAGGGGCTGACCGACCGGCTCGACTACATCAAGGGCCTTGGCACGACGGCCATCTGGATGGCGCCGATCTTCAAGAACCAGCCGGTGCAGGGCAAGGGCGACGACGTGTCGGCCGGATACCACGGCTACTGGATCACCGACTTCACCCAGGTCGATCCCCACTTCGGCACCAACGCCGACCTGGAGCGGCTGATCGACAAGGCGCACGGGAAGGGGATGAAGGTCTTCTTCGACGTCATCACCAACCACACCGCCGACGTCGTCGACTACCAGGAGAAGTCCTACTCCTACCTCTCGAAGGGCGCCTTCCCGTACCTGACCAAGGACGGGGTCCCCTTCGACGACGCCGACTACGCGGACGGGAAGCGGAAGTTCCCGAAGGTGTCGGGCGAGTCCTTCCCGCGCACGCCCTTCGTCCCGCCCGGCAAGGAGAACGCCAAGGTCCCCGCCTGGCTCAACGACCCGACGATGTACCACAACCGGGGCGACTCCACCTTCGCCGGGGAATCCTCCGGACAGGGCGACTTCTTCGGCCTCGACGACCTGTGGACCGAGCGTCCCGAGGTCGTCAGCGGGATGGAGAAGATCTACGAGAAGTGGGTCCGCGACTTCGACATCGACGGCTTCCGCATCGACACGGTCAAGCACGTCAACACCGAGTTCTGGACCCAGTGGGCCACCGCCCTCGACGAGTACGCGGCCGAGCGCGGCCGCGAGGACTTCTTCATGTTCGGCGAGGTCTACTCCGCGGACACCGCCGTCACCTCCCCCTACGTGACGCGCGGAGGCCTCGACGCCACCCTCGACTTCCCGCTCCAGGACGCGATCCGCTCGTACGCCTCCCAGGGCGGGGAAGCGGGCCGCCTGGCCTCCGTCCTGGGCGACGACTACCGGTACACCACCGGGAAGGCCAACGCCTACGAGCAGGTGACCTTCCTCGGCAACCACGACATGGGCCGCTTCGGGACCTTCCTGAAGCAGGACCGGCCGACAGCCGGGGAACCGGAGCTGCTGGACCGCTACCGGCTCGCCAACGAGCTGATGTTCTTCTCCCGGGGCAACCCGGTGGTCTACTCCGGCGACGAGCAGGGCTTCACGGGCGCGGGCGGCGACAAGGACGCCCGCCAGCCCCTCTTCGCCTCCCAGACGGCCGACTACCTGGACGACGACCAGCTCGGGACCACCCGCACCCACGCGAGTGACGCCTACGATCCGGCGCACCCCCTCTACCGGCAGATCAGTGCTCTTTCACAGCTGACCAAGGCCCACCCGGCCCTGCGCGACGGCGTCCAGAGCGAGCGCCTCGCCGACGGTCCGGTCTACGCCTTCGCGCGGACCGACGTCCGCAGCCGCACCGAGTACCTGGTCGCCGCGAACAACGGCGCCGCGTCCCGGACCGTGGAGATCGACGCCCCGGCCGGCGCCCAGTACCGCACCCTGTACGGCGGCAACGCACTGATCCGCGCCTCCGCGGCCGGCAAGCTCACCGTGCCCGTCCCGGCCCTCGGCTCGGTCGTCCTCCAGGGCGTCAACCCGCTCGCCGCACCCGCCGCCAAGCCCGCCGTCACCCTGAAGGCCCCCGCGCCAGGAGCGGCCGGCACCGTCGAGCTGTCGGCCGAGGTCACCGGCGGCGGCCTGAACCGGGTCGTCTTCGCCGCCCAGACCGGCACCGACAAGTGGCAGGTCCTCGGCTCGGCCGACCACGCCCCTTACAAGGTCACCCAGCACGTCACCGCCCCGGCGGGCACGCCCCTGCGGTACAAGGCCGTCGTCGTCGACTCCGCCGGCCGCACGGCGAGCGCCCTCGCCGCCTCCACCGCCGGTCAGGCCCCGCCCGCCGAGGTGCCCACCGCCACCCAGCGGGACTACGCCGTCGTCCACTACAACCGCCCCGACGGCGACTACACGAACTGGCGCCTCTACGCCTGGGGTGACCTCGCGGAGGGCGAGGCCACCCCCTGGCCCGCCGGCCACGACTTCACCGGCCGCGACGCCTACGGCGCCTTCGCGTACGTCAAGCTGAAGCCCGGCGCCTCCTCCGTCGGCTACCTCGTCATCGACAAGGACGGCAACAAGGACGTCTCCGCCGACCGCACGATCGATGTGACCAGGACCGGCGAGATCTGGCTGGAACAGGGCAAGGAGGCCGTCCGCACCGAGCGGCCCGCCCACCCGCCGCAGGACACGACCAAGGCCGTCCTGCACTACCAGCGCGCGGACGGCGCCTACGACGGCTGGGGCCTGCACGTGTGGACCGGCGCCGCCACCCCCACCGACTGGTCCAAGCCGCTGCTCCCGTCCCGCATCGACTCCTACGGAGCGGTGTACGAGGTCCCGCTCGCCGCCGGCGCGACCTCGTTGAGCTACATCCTCCACAAGGGTGACGAGAAGGACCTCCCCTCCGACCAGTCCCTGGACCTGAAGGCCACCGGCCACGAGGTCTGGATGCTGGGCGGCCAGGCCTCCTACCTCCTGCCGCAGCCCGCCGGCTCCGCCGCCGCCCTGGACCTCACGAAGTCCCAGGCGATCTGGATCGACCGCGACACCCTCGCCTGGAACGCCCCCGCGGCGGCCGCCTCCGTACAGCTCCTCGCCTCCCGCGAAGGCGCCGTCACGGCGCAGAACGGTGTCCTGACCGGGCCGGCGCAGTGGCTGCGCCTGGCCAGGTCCGAGCTCACCGCCGCCCAGAAGGAGAAGTTCCCGCACCTGGCCGCGTACGCCGCCTACACCGTCGACCCGCGCGACCGGGACCGGGTCCGCGAGGCCCTGCGCGGCCAGCTCGTCGCGAGCGCACGCGCCGCCAACGGCGCCGTCCTCGCCGCCACGGGCGTCCAGCTCGCCGGCGTACTGGACGACCTGTACGCGGCCGCCGCGGCGGGCGCCCCCCTCGGACCCGTCTTCAAGGACGGCCGCCCCACCCTCTCCGTGTGGGCCCCGACCGCCCATCACGTCGCCCTCGAACTCGACGGCCGCACCGTCGCCATGCGCCGCGACGACGCCACCGGCGTCTGGTCGGTGCGCGGCGACCGCGACTGGACCGGCAAGCCCTACCGCTACGCCGTCACCGTATGGGCTCCCAGCACCCGCCAGGTGGTCCGCAACCTCGTCACCGACCCCTACTCCACCGCTCTGACCACCGATTCGACCCACAGCCTGGCCGTCGACCTGGCCGACCCGAAGCTCGCCCCGCCCGGCTGGCGCGAGCTGCGCAAGCCCGACCCGGTGCCCTTCACCTCGGCGCAGATCCAGGAGCTGCACATCCGTGACTTCTCCGTCGCGGACCGCACCAGCGGACACCCCGGGCAGTACCTGGCCTTCACCGACAGCGCCTCGGCGGGAATGAAGCACCTGCGCGGCCTGGCCGCGGCCGGTACCTCGTACGTGCACCTCCTGCCGGCCTTCGACATCGGCACCATCCCCGAGAATCCGGCGGACCGCACCGAACCGGCCTGCGACCTGAAGGTGTACGCGCCCGACTCCCAGGAACAGCAGGCCTGCGTGGCCGCCGCGGCCGCGAAGGACGCCTACAACTGGGGCTACGACCCGCTGCACTACACCGTTCCGGAGGGCTCGTACGCGAGCGACCCGAACGGCACCGCCCGTACGCCCGAGTTCCGCAAGATGGTCCAAGCCCTGAACGGGGCCGGCCTGCGCACGGTCATGGACGTGGTCTACAACCACACCGTCGCCTCCGGGCAGTCGGACAAGTCCGTCCTGGACCGCGTCGTCCCCGGCTACTACCAGCGCCTGCTGGCGGACGGCTCGGTCGCCACCTCCACCTGCTGCGCCAACACGGCGCCCGAGAACGCCATGATGGGCCGCCTGGTCGTCGACTCGATCGTCACCTGGGCGAAGGAGTACAAGGTCGACGGCTTCCGCTTCGACCTCATGGGGCACCACCCCAAGGCCAACATCCTGGCGGTGCGCGCCGCCCTGGACTCCCTGACCCTCGCCAAGGACGGCGTGGACGGGAAGAAGATCGTCCTCTACGGGGAGGGCTGGAACTTCGGCGAGATCGCGGACGACGCCCGCTTCGTCCAGGCCACGCAGAAGAACATGGCCGGTACGGGCATCGCCACCTTCTCCGACCGGGCCCGCGACGCGGTCCGCGGCGGCGGCCCCTTCGACGAGGACCCGCGCGTACAGGGCTTCGCCTCGGGCCTGTTCACCACCCCGAACGGATCACCCGCCAACGGCACCCCGGCCGAGCAGAAGTCCCGCCTCCTGCACGCCCAGGACCTGATCAAGGTCGGCCTCTCCGGCAACCTCGCCTCGTACGTCTTCACCGACACCACGGGCCGCCGGATCAAGGGATCCGAGCTGGACTACAACGGCGCCCCGGCCGGCTACGCGGCCGCCCCCGGCGACGCCCTCGCCTACGCGGACGCCCACGACAACGAAACCCTCGCCGACGCCCTGACCTACAAGCTCCCGCCCGCCACCAGCGCCGCGGACAAGGCCCGCATGCAGGTCCTCGCCATGGCGACGGCCACGCTCTCGCAGGGCCCGGCCCTCTCCCAGGCGGGCACGGACCTGCTGCGCTCCAAGTCCCTGGACCGCAACTCGTACGACAGCGGAGACTGGCTCAACGCCATCCACTGGGACTGCGAGGACGGCAACGGCTTCGGCCGCGGTCTGCCCCCGGCCGCCGACAACGCCTCCAAGTGGCCCTACGCGAAGCCCCTCCTGACCGCCCCGGTGCCCACCTGCGCCGACATCTCGGGAGCCGCGTCGGCCTACCGCGACCTGCTGAAGATCCGTACGACGGAAGGGGCCTTCGCCCTCACCACGACGGAGGCGGTCCAGTCGCACCTGGCCTTCCCCCTCTCGGGCAAGGAGGAGACCCCGGGCGTGATCACCATGACCCTGGGCGACCTGGTGGTCGTCTTCAACGCCACGCCCACCGGCCAGTCCCAGCGCGTCCCCGGCCTGGCCGGCCGCGCGTACGCGCTGCACCCGGTCCAGGCCGCGGGCTCCGACGCCACGGTCAAGCAGTCGGCGTACGACACGACGACGGGAGAGTTCACGACCCCGGCCCGCACGGTCGCCGTCTTCACGCGACGCTGAATCGCGGCCACACACGACGCTGAGCGCCGTCTTCAGACGGCGCTCAGCCGATCGAGCCGCTTCTCCAGCAGGATCACCCCGTACACCCGGCCGTCCGCGGCCTGTTTGGACGGGAACTCCCCGACCACCCGGTAGCCCGCGTCCCGGTAGTACGCGAGCAGCCGGCGGTTGGTGGAGACGCAGTCCAGCCGCGCCCGCTCCCGCCCGGTCCTGGCGATCCGCCGCTCGGCATGTTCGAGCATGCGGCGCCCGGCCCCGGCGGGCGCGGCCTCGCGCTCCACCATCAGCCGGTGCACATAGCCCGCGACGGGCGGCTGGACTCCCCACGCCGGCTCGTCGGACCACCACAGCTCGTACGCCCCGCACACGCGCCCGTCGGCGTCGGAGGCGATCCACACCTCGCCGTCGAGCATCCTCGCCCGGAAGTGCGCGGCGTCCTTCTCCCCGGGCTTCCACTGCTCGATCCCGTGCTCGCGCATCCACCGGGCAGCCTGGTCGTACAGCTCCACCAGGGCGCCGGCGTCCTTCTCCTCGGCCTGCCGGAACAAGATCCCGTCGTCAATGATCACGCGGGCATTATCGCCAGATCATTTGATCACCGCGGGCCCGGGACCCGGGCCGCTCAGCACGACGCCCGCCGCCGTGTCCGCCGCGCCCGCCGCCGTGCCCGGCACCGCGTCCACGGTCTCGCCCGCCGCCGCGCCCGGCACCAGCGCGCCGAGCCGCCCGACCAGTTCCCCGAAGGGCCCGTCCGCCGGCTCGTCCGACAGGATCCGCACCAGGATCCCCGCCATCTGCGCGTCGTACGCGGCGCTCACGGCGGCCAGCGCGGCGAAGTCGTGCACCAGCTGCAACTCCAGCTCGCCCCGCGGGATCTTCCGCCCGTCCAGCCAGATCAGCGCGGTGGACTCGGCGAGCGACACCCAGGACCGCACCACCAGCTCCAGCCGCGCCGGCGGCTCCTCGATCCCCAGATGCGCGAGGATCTGCTCGTACGCCGCCTGCCGGACCTCGTCGATCATGGCGTTGGCCCGGCTGCTCCCGGCCGCGGGGCCGCCCCGCATCAACGCCGAGAAACCGGGCCCGTGTTCGTCGACGAACGCGAAGAACCGCCCCATGACCCGCAGCAGCCGCGCCCCGAGCGGCCCCTCCTGGGGCTCCACGAACCGCAGCGCCAGCTCATCGGCCGCACGCCGCAGGGCGGCCTCGTAGAGGCTCAGCTTGCCCGGAAAGTAGTGGTAGACGAGCGGCCGCGATATCCCCGCGGCCGCCGCGATCTCGTCGATCGACACATCGTCGGGCGACCGGTGGCTGAACAGCTCCAGGGCCACCCCGATCAGCTGCTGCCGCCGCTCCTCGACACCCATCCTGCGCCGCACCCCGGTTGTCATGCGGACACCCTACTTCGCCCCTCCCCACCCCCCACCAGCCCACCGCCCGGCGGCAGTCAGAGGTCCAGGGTCAGGTGGCCGTCCCTGGCACGCGAGACGCACAGCAGCATCGAGTCCGCACGCTCCTGGTCCGTGAGGAGTTCGTCGCGGTGGTCCACCTCGCCCGCCAGCACACGGTGCTGGCAGGTGCCGCAGAAGCCCTGCTCGCAGGAGTACGGGGTGTTCGGCAGCTCCCTGCGGACCGCGGCCAGGGCGGATTCGTCCGCGGCGACCTCCACGGTGCGCCCCGAGCGGCGGAGTTCGACGGTGAAGCCCTTCGCCGGGCCGGCCTGCGACGGGGCGAAGCGCTCCAGGTGGACGGCCGCGGGGTCGGGGGCGGCCGCGGTGACGGCCCGCATCAGGGGGTCGGGGCCGCAGCAGTAGACCGGCGTGCCGGGCCGGATCCCGGCGAGCGGAGCCAGGTCGGGGAGTCCCGCCTCGTCCTCGGGGACGATCGTGACGCGCTCTCCGTACGCGGCGAGCTCGGCGAGGAAGGGCATCGAGGCGCGCGAGCGGCCACCGTAGAGGAGGGTCCAGTCGGCGCCCGCCGCCGTGGCCGCCCGGAGCATCGGCAGGATCGGAGTGATGCCGATGCCGCCCGCGACGAAGACGTACGACGGCGCCGGGACCAGCGCGAAGCGGTTGCGCGGAGGCCGCAATTCCAGCTCGGCGCCCTCGACCAGCTGGGCGTGCGCCTCACGCGAGCCGCCGCGGCCGTCCTCGACCAGGCGGATCGCGATCGTGTACGTACCACCGTCGGCAGGGTCGCCGCACAGGGAGTACTGGCGGATCAGCCCCGAGGGCAGGGTGACGTCCACATGCGCGCCCGGCGTCCACGGCGGGAGATCGGGCGATTCCAGCCTCAGCTCCAGCACACCCTGCGCCGGCTCCGTACGGGAAACGATCAGCGCCCGCAGCGGGCGGCGCGGGGAATGGCCCGATACCGGCGCCTCCAGGGCGGGCAGCGGCCAGAGCGGGGAGGCGCCGAGGCGGCGGTTCAGGGCGCGCCTGGCCAGCCAGGCCGCTCCCGCTGCCGCCGTCGTGATCGTCAGGGCGCGCCTCATGCCTTCGCACCCCCGTTCACGCCGCTGGTCCCGCCGCCGTTCGCACCGGGGGAGGAGGCGAGGTAGGCCACCG
The DNA here is from genome assembly GCF_040611115.1 of Streptomyces sp. NPDC003038. Lineage (NCBI taxonomy): Bacteria > Bacillati > Actinomycetota > Actinomycetes > Kitasatosporales > Streptomycetaceae > Streptomyces > Streptomyces sp. NPDC003038. Next base: position 23,739 of record NZ_JBEXNN010000001.1, on the reverse strand, counting down.
CCTGCGCCGTCGAGCCCTCCTGCGAGGGGTGGTACGTACGGGAGAGGTACTTCGGGATGGACCTCAGCATCGAGCCCGTCGAGGGCAGGACGCCCTGCTGCCCCGCCCGGAAGAACTGGCCGAAGGAGGCCTTGCCGTCGGCCAGTCGGGGATCGTTCTCCATGAAGAAGCGGACGCCGCGCTGCCACAGGAAGACCAGAGCCGAGAAGGCGGTCGCCCAGGTCCGGACCCGGCGCCGGTAGCCGCCGTCCACGTGCATGAAGAGGTCGAAGGCCACCGAGCGGTGCTCCACCTCCTCCGCCCCGTGCCAGCGCAGCAGGTCGAGCATCGTGGGGTCGGCGCCCCGCCGGTCCAGCTCGTCGGCGTTCAGCACCCAGTCGCCGAGGAACGCCGTGTAGTGCTCGATCGCCGCGATCATCGCGACCCGCTCCATCAGCCACCAGTGCCGCGCCCGGCCCGGGGGCAGGGTCCGGTCGCCCAGCAGCTTCTCGAAGAGCCAGTCCACCTGCGCGGTGTAGGGGGTCGGGTCCAGGCCCAGCCGCTTCAGGTGGGGCAGCACGTCGTCGTGCGCGGCGGCGTGCGTGGCCTCCTGGCCGATGAAGCCGACGACATCCGCGCGCAGTCGCTCGTCCTTGATGTACGGGAGCACCTGCTTGTAGACGTGTACGAACCACCGCTCCCCCGCGGGGAGCAGCAGGTGCAGCACATTGATCATGTGTCCGGCGAAGGGATCGCCGGGGACCCAGTGCAGCGGGGTGCCCTCCCAGCCGAAGGACACCTTCCGGGGCTTGAGGTCTATGTGTTCCGACGCCACGGGGGCGGGCGCGAGCGGCGTATTAGACATGGCGTCAATGTACTGAGCGGTAGGTGCGAGGAAAACCCCTCTGCACCCACTTCCTTCCGCCGACCGCGCCGCCTTCGCTGGACAGGGGCTAGCGCAGAACCCCCGCCTTCGTGCCGTCCGTCAGCTTGCCCGACAGGTCGACCTGCGCGCCGGCCGGGGCCTTGACCGCCAGCCGGTTGCCGTTCGCGGAACCGCTCACCCCGCCGCCCGAGACCGACAGCGAGGCGAACTGCGCACTGCCCGCCGCCAGGACGTACCACTGGCCCCCGCGCGACTTCCACAGCACGCCCGCCAGCACCCGCGGCTCCCGCGGCCCGCACGCCGCCGACCCCTCCGACTTGGCGGCCTGCGCCGCCAACGGGGCACCCGGGGCCAGGAACTGCGCCTGCACCCGGTCCGCCGTGCCCTGCCAGGTCTCGGCCCGCGTGCACAGCCAGGTCGCCGTGCCGTCGCCCTCGGGCAGCGGCTGCTTCGCGTACGTCCAGGCGTTGACCGTGCGCACCCCGTGCGAGCGGACCGAGGGCAGCAGGCAGGCGGTCTTCGACCAGTCGCCGAGCTCCGCCGTCTCCGTCACGTCGCGCTCGGCGCCCGGCGCGCCCGAGGTCAGACGGGCCGGGGTCAGTTCGCCGAGGTCGGTGATCAGGCGGGTGGCGCCGTCACCGGTGAGGGCCAGGGCGTTCCAGCTGGTGCAGTTGCCCGCCGGGGCGGGGCTCGCCACCGGCGGGGTGACCCCGTCCGGGCCCGTCTTCAGCGGTACGGCGGCGTCGCCGGGCTTGAGCAGGTCCCGCAGGGCCGCGCCGGTGACCCAGGGCGCGGTGAGGTAGCGGACGTTGCCGTCGACCCGGCTGAGCACCAGAGCGGTCGCGGTGTCCGCCGAAGCGCCGTCGGTCCGGGCGAAGTCGAGGGCGGCGCCGGTGGTCCCGGCGCGCGGTTCGGCGTAGCGGACCACGCGCAGGCCGTCGTACAGCAGTACCACGACGGCCTGGTCGACGGCGCCCGCGAACAGCAGCTGCGGCGGGCCCATCGGCGGTCCGGCGGGGGTGCCGGGGGTGGCCGAGACGACCACGGAGGAGCCGGGGCGCGCCCAGACGGCCAGCGCCCGGCGCAGGAGTGCGGCGTCGTCGGCCCGGTCGCCGCGGGCGGGCCAGGAGGAGAAGTCCGTACGGGAGGACGTACGCCAGACCGTGGGCGCGGCGCGCAGCAGCTTCGCGGGGTCGAGGGCCTGTTCGGCCGCGGCGTTGCGGGAGTACGGCGGCGCGGCGGCGCCGTCCGCGCCCCAGCCGCCGCCCGGCAGCGCGAGCAGCGCCCCGCAGACGGCGAGGGCGGCGCCGGCGGCGAGGGCGGCCCGCGCGAAGCGGCGCCGGCGCAGCAGGTCGGTGGGCCGGGCCTGGAGCACGCACGGGTCGAACTCGGGGGAGGCGAAGAGGGTGTCGTTCGCCGGGTCCCCCGACTCCGCGACCGCGGCGGCGGGATCCGCGACCCCGGCCTCGGTGAGTACGCGGAGCACCTCGGGTTCGGGCAGCCGCTCCAGGGCCCGCAGCACACATGCGGCGCGGCCGGGCCCGTCGAGGGTGGCCAGCCACTGGTCGAGCGCCAGCTCCTCGGCCCCGCCGGAGCGCGGGAACAGCCGCAGCCCCCACACCTGGGGGAGCGCCGGCGGCAGCTGCGCACGCCGGGGCAGGGCGCGGAAGGTCAGCGGGATCCCGGCCTCCAGGGCGGCGCGCAGCACCCGCAGCCGGACGTACGCGTAACCGGCTCCGGAGCCCGGCCCGCGCTGGCCCGGGACCCCGCCCCGCACGGAGGCGGCGGCATCCCGGCGCCCGCGCGGCAGTGCCCGCTGAACGAGCGAATGGGCGGTGAGCACACGGCGGTTGCGGCCGAGGGCGGGCGGCAGCACCAGGTAGGCGAGCCGCACCAGCCGCGGGTAGTGCTCGACGATGGCGGCCTCGGCCTGCTCGACATCGGGAGACAGGGGGCGGTTGGCGGTATCCGGCGCAGTCACGTTCAGCAGAACGAGCGAATGGTCGGATGGTCACCCGCCCGCAGTCCACACGTTCGGGTCAAAAAGCCGTGCGGGGGCCGTCGCCGCGGTCAGGCCACCAGGCGGGTGCGCAGCGCCGCGACCGTCTCGTCGTCGACGCCGAGGCCCTCGCGCACGTACTTCTCCATGGAGCCGTAGCGGGTCTCGACCTCGCCCAGCGCGGCCTCCAGGTACGACGGGAAGACGCCGATCAGCGCGAGTGCGATGTCCGGGTCGCCGCCGGCCGCCGTGAAGCCCTCGATGAGCGGGGCGAAGGCCTGCTTGACCGCCGGGTTGACGGAGAGGTACTCGGCCATGAGCGTCTCGTCGTCCGCGCCGAGCAGCGCCAGGACGATGGTCGCGCCCCAGCCCGTACGGTCCTTGCCGGCCGTGCAGTGGAAGAGCAGGGGGCCGGCCTCGGGGTCGGCGAGCGCGGTGAGCAGGGTCCGGTACGCGGCCTGGGCGGAACCGGAGTTGACGAAGGCCCGGTAGGTGTCGGCGAACAGTGCCTGCGCCTTGCCGCCGCCCAGGTGCTCCTCGGCGACCACCGGGTCGGACAGCAGGTCCTTGAGCTGGACGGCGGCGGGCTTCTCGGCGGAGTTCAGCTTGTCCGCGAGGACGTCGCCGACCAGGGTCCGGACGTCGGCCGGAAGCCGGTTGGGGTGGTCGGCGCGCTCGGCGTCGGTGCGGAAGTCGATGACGGTACGAAGACCCAGCGCGGCCACGACCGGATCGGCGTCGAGGTCGAGCCGGTCGAGCTGGCCCGAGCGCAGGACCAGGCCGGGACGGACGGTGCGGCCGCCGGAGAGGGGGGTGCCGCCGAGGTCGCGGAGGTTGGCGACGGTGGTGGAGGGGGTGGCGGACATCGTGGTGGCTCCCGTGGTGTGCGAGTTACTCGTGTCATTCGGCGGCGTCATGCAATTTTCTGCCGGTTCGTCCCGGAAAGGCAATCGGCGGCCAGCGAGACCGCGATGCCGATGCCCAGCGCCGCCAGATGCCCGGCGTCGGTGAAGGTGCGTGCGCGCATGGCCACCGGGGCCGCCGCCAGGGCCAGCAGGCCCACCCGGGCGGCCGTGCGGACCGGCCCGCGGGGCAGCGCCGAGGTCAGCGCGCCGAGCACGGCGTTGAATCCGTAGCTGGTCCCCACGTCCAGGGCCCGGCGGGTCAGCGGATCCGCCGTCCCGCGCAGGGCGCCGTAGACCAGGAGCGTCGCCGTGGCGTGGCCGAGGAGGAACACGCCCGCCGCCCACCAGGCCCCGTACGCGTACTCGGCGTATCCCAGGACCGCGACCAGCAGCAGCGCGTAGGGCAGGGGCATGGGCTCCTCGACGACGAAGGCGCTGCTCAGCAGCGTCTCCCAGCGCCCGGCGGCGAGATTGTCGACATTCGTCGAGCAGCCCAGCAGCACCTGCTCCCGCTCTGGCGCGCCCATCCGCTCCAGGACGTACGCCCCGAGCTGGACTCCGCCGGCGTACACCGCTCCCAGTGGCAATGGCTTCACTCGCACATGATCGGGTACGGCCCCGGGGCGGGCATCACCGGGCCCCGTGGGAGCATGGCTCCCGCCATGTCCGACAACCCCGCGCCGATGCGCGCCGCACGGGCCGCGACGTTCGCGGCGGTGTGTGTCGCTTTGGGTGCGATGGGGCATTCCTCCATGTCCGGGACGGATATTCCGTTCGCGGGGCTTCTGGGAGCCTTCGCCGTGACCGGCGCGCTCGCATGGCTCGGCGCCGGGCGGCGCCGGGGCCCGGTCGGGATCACGGTGACCCTGCTCGGCGTGCAAGGCGCGCTGCACCTGGTCTTCTCGGGCAGCCGGGCGGCGCAGTCCGGGCACGCGCCTGCGGCCGGGCACGCGCCGGAGCCGATGCACGGGCACCACCACATGCCGGGCACGGACATGCCGGGCACGGACATGCCGGGCACGGACATGCCGGGCACGGACACGGGCCCGACCGCCGCCGAAGCCCCGGGGGTGCCGGGGCCGGCGGACATGGCGGGTGCGGCGGACCGGGTCGAGCTGGCCGATCTGACTGACCTGCCCGATCTGCCCGGCATGGCAGAGCTGGCCGACCTGGCCGGCATGGCCGGGCACGGCGGCGCCGGGATGATCATCGCGCACGTGCTCGCCGCACTGTTCTGCGCCGCCTGGCTGGCATGGGGCGAGGCCTCCGTCTTCCGGCTGGCCGGGGTCCTGGGATCCGCGGCGCTGCTGGCCGCCCGGCCGCTCTCCCGCGCGCTCGCCCTGGTACGGGCGCGGGTGGCCGTCGCGGTGCCGCCGGCCGTGTCCGTGAAGCGCCCCCCGCGCGGACGGCCGCGCCGCCTGCGCGGTGCCGTACCCGCCCATGCCGTGGTGCGCCGCGGTCCGCCTGCTCCGCGCGTTCTCCGAGCCACGGCCCCCGGCCGTCCTGCCCCCGCCTGAGTCGCGAACGCGAGAGGCGCGAGGTGAGAGGCGAGACCCGGGGCCGATCCCCCATGTCTTCGCCAACACCTAGGATCCGCATGTCTCTTGACGAGGTTCCGGACGTCCGCACCGCGGACGCCGACATACCCACGACCCGCAGCGGGAGCCTGGCCGCCCTGCGGCCACTGCTCCTGCGCCTGCACTTCTACGCGGGCCTGCTGATCGCCCCGCTGCTGTTCGCCGCCGCCGCCACCGGGCTGCTGTACGCCGCCTCGTGGCAGGCCGAGGCGATCGTCTACGCCGACGAACTGACCGTCGCCCGGGCCAACGGCAGCCCGCTGCCGCTCAGTGCCCAGGTCGAGGCGGCGAAGGGCGCCGCGCCCCGGGGCGAGGTCGTGTCCGTGTGGCCCGCGCCCGACGCGGAGGCCACCACCCGTGTGATCATGGAGAGCCCGGGGCTGGCCGAGGGTGAGACCCTCACCGTGTTCGTCGACCCGTATACGGCCGACGTGCGCGGGCAGCTCGCCACCGTCGGCGACGCGCTGCCGCTGCGGGCCTGGCTGAGCGAGTTCCACTCCAGCCTCCAGCTCGGCGAGTTCGGCCGCCACTACAGCGAACTCGCCGCGAGCTGGCTGTGGGTGGTCGCGCTGGGCGGGCTCGCCCTCTGGATCGGCCGCCGCCGTACGCGGAAGTCGCGGCTCGTCCTCCCGGACCGCAAGGCCACCGGCCGGCGCCGGACCCTGTCCTGGCACGGGGCCGTCGGACTCTGGGCCGTGGCCGGACTCGTCGCCCTGTCAGCCACCGGCCTGACCTGGTCGCGGTACGCGGGCGAGAACATCGGGCAGCTCCAGGACCGCCTCGGCGGGGCCACGCCCTCCGTCTCCGCGTCGGTGAACGACGGCGCCGCCGGGGGCGGGGCCGGGGAGCACGCCGGGCACCTCATGCCCGAGGGTATGGAGATGCCGCCCCCGGCGCCCGTCGCGCCCAGCGCCGACATCGGCATCGACCGGGCCGTCGCCGCCGCCCGGGCGGCCGGCGTCACCGAGCACCTCCAGGTGACGCTCCCGGCCGAGGGCAAGGGGTACGTGGTCAAGGAGAAGGACAAGCAGGTCCCCGTGCACCTGGACGCCGTCGCCGTCGATCCCGCCGACGGCCGGGTCATGGACGAACTGCGCTTTGCCGACTACCCGTTGCTCGCCCAGCTCACGCGCTTCGGCATCGACCTGCACATGGGGCAGACCTTCGGGCTCGCCAACCAGCTCGCGCTGGCCGCGCTCGCCGTCGCGGTGATGTTCCTCGTGGTCTGGGGCTACCGGATGTGGTGGCTGCGCCGTCCCACCAAGGAGCGGAAGCTGTCCGTCGGCCGCGTGCGGCCGCGCGGCGCCTGGCGGAAGCTGCCGGTGACGGTGCTGCTGCCGATGGCCGCGGTGACCGCCGTGGCCGGCTGGTTCCTGCCGATGCTCGGGATCAGCCTGCTCGTGTTCCTCGTGGTCGACGCGCTGCTCGGCCTGGTGGCCCGCCGCCGCACCGAGGCGGCGTAGCCCGGGTGGGCCCGTACTCCCGGAGCGGGAGTACGGGCCCACGCGCGGGCCGGCGAACCGGTCAGGGCGCGTACTTGTAGCCCACCCGGCGCACGGTCTGGATCGCGCCGCGGTGGGCGGCGCCCAGCTTGCGGCGCAGGCGGGCGATGTGGACGTCCACGGTCCGGCCGTCTCCGACGTGCCCGTAGCCCCACACGGTGCTCACCAGCTGGTCCCGGCTGTGCACCCGGTACGGGTGCGCCACCAGGTGGGCCAGCAGCTCGAACTCCAGGTAGGTGAGGTCGAGTACCTCTCCGTCGACCTCGGCGGTGCGCCGCGCCGCGTCGATGCGGACCAGGGCGTCACCAGGGGCGGCCGGGTCCCCGGCCGCCCGCGGGGCGGGGAGGGCCGGGGCGGGGACGGCCTGCGGTGCGGCGGCGACCGGCGGCTGCTGGTCGGCCGGTACGAGGAGCAGGTAGCCGACCATCGGCGGCCGGCCCGGCAGCGCCGGAAGGGTGTGCGCGGGAGCGGGCAGCCAGGTGGCGCCGGGCGGGAGGAGGTCCACCACGCGGGCCACCTCGTCCCGGTCCACGGCTCGGAGCCGGTGGCGCGGACCGGACGGGAAGGACGGAGGGACGGTCGAGGCGGTCGCGGCGGAGGCGGCAGAGGTCAGGGGACGGGTGTGGGCCATGAGTGGTCAGCTCTTTCACGCGAAGTGGTCGGCAGGAGACGTACGTACGTCGTCGTACCGCGCGGACCGAAGGCCTCGGGGAAGGTCCGGTGGGAGATCCAGGAGGCTTTAGAGGGCCGGCGCGTTCTTCGCGCGGCAACACACCCGGTCGAAATCGTGATCCTGACGGGACGGCCAGAACGGCTCGAGGTCGCTGCGACCGGTCGAGGTGTGCGGAAGGCTGGCCATGCGGTCATTCAAGCAGATGTCCTCCGCCCGGGGGCAGACCGCGTCTCATCTGATGGATCCGCATCTCATAGTCCGGCCCAGGTGCCCCCCATCCGTCCCGAACGGACCCAACGGCCGGGGCGTCCGCCCCTGTTTCCGGCGCGCGGGACCGCCGCGAGGCAACGACAACGCCCGCCGTGCCTCAAGGGCGCGGCGGGCGTCGGGTCAGGCGGGTGGGCCCCCTGGGGTGGGTGGGCCCGTCGGCGGCGCGGGTCTCAGACCAGGCCGTCCTTCTCCAGGCCCGCGCAGCAGGTGTCCGTGATGAGGCGGGTCACCACGTAGGGGTCCACGTTCGCGTTCGGGCGGCGGTCCTCGATGTAGCCCTTGCCGTCCTTCTCCACCTGCCACGGGATGCGGACCGACGCGCCGCGGTCCGAGACGCCGTAGCTGAACTCGTTCCAGGGGGCCGTCTCGTGCAGACCCGTCAGGCGCTCGTCGATGCCGGCGCCGTAGTTCTTCACGTGGTCCAGCGGCTTCGAGCCCTCGCCCAGCGCCTCGCACGCGGAGATGATCGCGCGGTAGTCCTCGCGCATCGCCTTCGTGGAGAAGTTGGTGTGCGCGCCCGCGCCGTTCCAGTCGCCCTTCACCGGCTTCGGGTTCAGCGTCGCCGATACGTTGAAGTCCTCGGCGGTGCGGTAGAGCAGCCAGCGCGCGATCCACAGCTGGTCGGAGACCTCCAGCGGCCCGACGGGGCCGACCTGGAACTCCCACTGGCCGGGCATGACCTCGGCGTTGATGCCGGAGATGCTCAGGCCCGCCGCGAGGCAGTGGTCCAGGTGCTTCTCGACGATCTCGCGGCCGAAGATCTCGTCCGCGCCGACACCGCAGTAGTAGCCGCCCTGGGCGGCCGGGAAGCCGTTCACCGGGAAGCCGAGCGGGCGGGTGCCGTCGAAGAAGGTGTACTCCTGCTCGATGCCGAAGATCGGCTCCTGCGCGGCGAACTTCTCGGCGACCGGACGCAGCAGTGCGCGGGTGTTCGACTCGTGCGGGGTCATGTCGATGTTCATGACCTCGCACAGCACGAGGAGGTTGTCGCCGCCGCGGATCGGGTCGGGGCACGAGAAGACCGGCTGCAGCACGCGGTCGGAGGCGTGGCCCTCGGCCTGGTTGGTGCTCGATCCGTCGAAGCCCCAGATGGGCAGCGCGTCCCCGTCCGCCAGGATCCTGGTCTTGGAGCGAAGCTTCGCCGTCGGCTCGGTGCCGTCGATCCAGATGTACTCAGCCTTGTAGCTCACGGGCCCCATCCTCAGACTCTGCGGGTGCTGCTGGTCGCTGCTGCTCGCTTGGGTGATGACCGCAGCGTGCCTGCCCGCCATTTCTCTTCCGTTGCCCGTGTGTGAACCCCGTGTTACCGAGGTGTGCGCCGCAGGCCGGGTGGGTGGTGCGGGTTGGTGGCAGCGCCCCCGTCCCGGTGGGGCAGACTGGGCCGGTGAGCATTTCATCCGATGTGAATCCCGCCGGCCCGACCCCTGCCGCAGGTGCCGCGGAGAGCGCCGTCGGCCGGGTACCCGCAGGTCCCCGCCCCCGGGTGGGGCTGATGGGCACGGGCCCCTGGGCCCACCGCACCCATGCTCCCGCCCTCGCCGCGCACTCCGGCTCCGACTTCGCCGGAGTGTGGGGCCGCCGGCCCGAAGCCGCGGCCGAGCTGGCGGACACGTACGGCGTAAAGGTGTACGAAGACCCCGACGCGCTCTTCGCCGACTGTGACGCCGTGGCCTTCGCCCTGCCGCCGGACGTACAGGCTCCGCTCGCCGTGCGCGCGGCCGCCGCCGGCTGCCACCTGCTGCTCGACAAACCCGTCGCGACGACCGTCGAGGACGCGCGGGCCCTCGCCGACGCGGTGGCGCGGCACCAGGTCGCCTCCGTCGTCTTCCTCACGCTCCGCTTCGCCGAGCCCACCGCCGGCTGGGTCGCGGAACAGGCCGGACGCCCGGGCTGGTTCACCGCGGCCGCCCACTGGCTCGGCGCCGTCTTCCCGCCCGACGGCGCACCCAGCCCGTACGGCGATTCGCCCTGGCGCAAGGCCAAGGGCGGGCTGTGGGACGTCGGCCCGCACGCCCTGTCCGTCCTGATCCCGATCCTCGGCGACGTCACCTCCGTCAGCGCCACCCGCGGCCCCGCCGACGTGGTCCAGCTGGCGCTGCGCCACGCCTCCGGCGCGGCCAGCACCGCCGTGCTCAGCCTGGGCGCCCCGCAGGCGGCCGCCGGAGTCGGACTGGAGCTGCGCGGCGCCGAGGGCGTCTTCGCACTGCCCGGCTGGAGCGACGTGCCCGGTGCCTACGGGCGCGCCCTCGACGCGCTGCTCACCGCGGCCCGGACGGGGGCGGCGGACCCGCGCGGGGCGGAGTTCGGGGCCCGGCTGACGGAGATCCTGGCGCAGGCGCAGGCGCAGCTCCCGGCGGAGTGAGCGGAGTGAGGCGCCGCGCTCATCGGCCGCTCGTTGCGCCGTACAGCCTTACACCCCGCCGAGGGCGAGCTGCGGGCGCAGTGCGCGCTGGGGACGGCCGCCCTACGGGCCCACCCGGCGGACCACCTCCACCAACGCCTCCAAAGCCCGTGTGAACGCCGCGTCCGGCGGGGCCGCGTACCCGACCACCAGCCCCTCGTGCGGCGGGTCCGGGTCGGCGGGGTGCTGGTAGCCCGAGAGGCCGTCCAACGCGAGGCCCGCGGCGTGGGCGGCGGCCAGGGCGGGGGCCTCCGTACCCGGCGGGAGCTCCACCACGGCGTGGAGCCCGGCGGAGATGCCGGTCAGCCGGACCTGCGGGGCGCGCGCCGCCAGTACGGAGACCAGCTGGTCGCGGCGGTCCCGGTAGCGCCTGCGCATCCGGCGGACATGGCGGTCGTAGGCACCGCACTCGATGAAGTCGGCCAGTGCCAGCTGGTCCAGCGCGCTCGCCCAGGACTCCCGCAGGCCTTTCGCCTCCAGGACCGGGCCGATCAGGTGGTCCGGCAGGACCATCCAGCCGAGGCGGATCGCGGGGGAGAGGCTCTTGCTGAGCGAGCCCGCGTACACGACGTGCTCGGGCGCCAGGCCCTGCACGGCGCCGACCGGCTTGCGGTCGTAGCGGAACTCCCCGTCGTAGTCGTCTTCCACGATCACGCCGCCCGTCGTACGGGCCCACTCCACGGCGGCGGCGCGCCGCCCCGGCAGCAGCCGGCCGCCGGTCGGGAACTGGTGAGCCGGTGTGAGCATCAACGTCCGGGTCGGCGAGGGGAGTTCCCCGGTCCGGGCACCGTCCTCGTCGACGGCGACGGCGTGCGGGCGGACCCCGGCCGCTTCGAGGATGGCGTGGTGGAAGGGGAGCCCGTACGCCTCGACGGCCCAGTCCCGCGGCCGTACGGAGGCCAGGAGCCGCAGGCCGTTGGCGAAGCCGGAGCAGATCACGATGTTCTCCGGGCCCGTACGCACGCCCCGCGCCCGGGACAAGTACGCGGCCAGCGCCCGTCGCAGCTCCGGGCGGCCCCGCGGATCGCCGGGCCCGAAGGCCTCGGTGGGCGCCTCGGACAGGGCGCGCCGGGTACTGGCGGCCCACGGGCCGCGCGGGAAGGAGGCGGGGTCCGGCTTGCCCTGGAGCAGGTCGTGGCGGGGCCCCTTGGGGGCGGGCCCGGCCGCGGCGGCCCGCACGGCCGCGGTCGCCGCCCCCTCGGCGACCCGCGTCCCGGACCCTTGCCGGGCGGTGAACCAGCCCTCGGCGACCAGCTCGGCGTACGCGTCGGCGACGGCGTTTCGGGCCAGCCCCAGGTCGGCGGCCAAGGCCCGGTAGGGCGGCAGCCGGGTCCCGCCGGCGAGCCGACCGCTGCGCACGGCACCCCGCAGGGCTTGCGCGAGCGCGGTCCGCCGGGCGCCCTCGGCGGGGAGGTCCAGGTGCAGGTCGGAGCCCGAGCCGGGGGTGGTCATGGGCGCGGCTCCGGTGCGAGGACGGCGTGGGTGGCCGTCAGGAAGCGGCGGACGGTGTCCCGTTCGGCGGGGTCGAAGGCGTCCACCACCCGGAGCACCCCGTCGATCAGCGGCCCGAAGAACTCCCGGCCCAGGCGGATCGCCTCCGGCGCCACGCGCAGCAGGATCCGGCGCCGGTCGCGGTCGTCGCGGAAGCGTGCCACGTGGCCGAGCCGCTCCAGCCGGTCGATCACGGCGGTGGTGCCCGCCGAGTTGAGGCCGAGCCGGGCACCGAGCAGGCCCGCCGTGGCCGGCTCGTCCGCGCGGGCCGCGTCCAGCAGGCAGATCAGGGCCCGTACGTCGGTGGGGTGCATGCCGTTGCCGGCGGCGAACTCCGCCTGGCGCAGGCCGAACTCGACGGTCACCGCCCGCAGCAGGTGCACCAGTTCCAGGTTCTCGGGCTCTTCCGGATTGTGGGATTCCTGCTTGTCGTCCACATCGCCTCCCGCCTAATGTCTCTCGCTGAGCGAGATTATCGCCTAGCGAGGCATTGGAGTCGGCCATGTTCCGGACGTCTTCCTTCCGTACCGCCTACGACGAGGTGCTCGGCTGGTGGCCCCGGCCCGTCGAGTCCGTCGACCTGCCCACCCCGTACGGGATCACCCGCGTCAACAGCTGCGGCCCGGCCGGCGCCCCGCCGCTGGTGCTGCTGCCCGGTGGCGGGTCCACCTCCACCGTGTGGGGTGCCTGCGCCGCCGCCGGGGCGGCCGGCGGCCATCGGGTGCACGCCGTGGACCTGGTGGGGGACCCCGGGCTCAGTGTCCCGGCGCCCGGGCGGGCGATCCGGAACACCGGGGACCTGGTCGGCTGGCTCGACGCGGTCCTCGACGGGCTCGGCCCGCACGGGCCGGTGGCCCTCGGCGGGCACTCTTACGGGGCGTGGATCGCCGCCAACTACGCCGCCCACCACGCCGCCCGCCACGCCTCCCGGAGGCCCGCCCGGCTCGACCGCCTCGTGCTGCTCGATCCGACCCAGGTCTTCGCCGGGCTGCGCCCCGGCTACGTACTGCGCGCACTGCCCATGCTGGTGCGTCCGACCCCCGAGCGGATCCGCTCCTTCCTCGCCTGGGAGACCCGCGGGGCCGCGCTCGATCCGGCCTGGCTGCGACTGCAGGAGGAGACCGCCGGCTTTCCCGCCGTCCGGCCGGTCACTGGGCCGCGCCCGGCCCTGGCCGCACTGGGGGAGCTGATGGGCGCGCGGATCGACGTGCTGTTCGCCGAGCACGCCCGCTGTCACGACGCCGGCCGCGCGTTCCGGGCCGCGCGCGAGGCGCTGCCGGGCGCGCGCGTCGACGTACTGCCCGGTGTCTCGCACCACGCGCTGCCGCTGACGGCGCCGAGGAGATCGCCCGCCGGCTCGCCGCGGTGGCCTGATCAGGCCGGGCCCTTGCGGGACAGCGCCTCGCGGACGGCCTCCTCGGAGCGGGCCACTACGGCCGTGCCGTCCTCGGCGGTGATGATGGGGCGCTGGATCAGCTTCGGATGCGCGGCCAGGTGGGCGATCCAGCGTCCCCGCGCCGCGTCGGTCTCCTCGCGCGGCAGGGCTCCTACGCCGGTCTCCTTGGCCCGGGGGTCCGACGTCCGCGTGATGTCCCACGGCTCCAGACCGAGGCGGCCGAGCACCTCGCGGATCTCGTCCTCGGAGGGGACGTCCTCCAGGTAGCGGCGCACCGTGTACTCGGCGCCCTCCGCGTCCAGCAGGGCCAGCGCGCCGCGGCACTTGGAACAGGCGGGATTGATCCAGATCTCCATGGCGCCAAGCCTATCCAGAGGGTGTCTGGCCAGGGCCTTCTGTCAGTGGTCGCCGGTAAAATCGAGGGAGAACGACAGGACGCCAACTACCGTTTGGGAGGCTGTAGATGGCCACTGCCACCACCATCCAGCACGTCAAGAAGAAGCCGCTGCCGGCGGGCCTGCCCCGCGAGTGGTACGAGAGCCACAACCGCCGCCTCAAGGCGATGCGGCTGGCGATATCCCTGCTCGACTCGGGCACCTATGACGCTCAGCGCGCCACCAACCGGAAGATCCGGACGATGGCCGTCCGGACGGGGATCCACCGGCCGTCCAATGTCACCTGCAAGATGGTGCGCGCCTTCATCCGTGACTGCGGCTGAGTCGTAACGGTCCGGTCCGCCATCGCGTCCACCGGACCAGCGGGACCAGGGGACCAGCCGGACCAGCGGGACCTCGGGAAGCTGGCGCGGCAGCGGCTTCCCGAGGGCCTCGGACGCTGCGGCGCTGCGGGGATGAGGGGAGGCGGCGATGAGGGGAGGCGGTCATGCCCGCGTGCGCCTCTCACCCGAGGCGCCGTCCAGGGAGAGAAGCAGCAGCGCCACGTCGTCGCGCAGACCACCGTCGGTGAAGGCCACCAGGTCCCGCCACACCGCCTGGACCAGGCCGTCCGGGTCCCGCGCGAGCACCGGCACGCGGGCGGCCAGGGGATAGAAGTGGCCCGTCGCGTCCCGGGCCTCCGTCACGCCGTCGGTGTGCAGCAGCAGCCGGTCCCCGGGCCGCACCGGCAGCTCGGCCACCGCCGGCGGGGCCGGCCCGGCGAGTCCCAGGCCGAGCGGCGGACCCGGCTCCACGGCCACCTCGTCGACGGCGGCCCCGCGCAGCCGCAGGGCGGGCGGGTGCCCGCACGACACCACCCGTACGACGTCCAGGCCGGGCGGGAACTCCAGCAGCACCGCCGTCGCGAACAGCTCCGGATGGTCGACCGGGCCCGCCGCCGAGTCCGCCAGCAGCCGCCGGTCCAGCCGCGCGGCCACCGCCGCCAGCTCCGCGTCGTCCAGCACGGCCTCCCGGAAGGCCCCGAGCAGCGCCGCCACCGTGGCCACCGCGTCCAGGCCGTGGCCCTGCACGTCCCCGACCAGCGCGCGCACCCCGTACGGCCCCGCCCGTACGTCGTACAGGTCGCCGCCGACCAGGGTGCCGCGCTGCGCAGCCCGGTACAGAAGGGAGCAGCCCACCGGACCCACCCGCCCCGGCACCGGCGGCAGCACGGCCAGCTGGGCCGCCTCCGCCACCGTCCGTACGCTGACCAGCTGCGCGTCCCGGCGCCGGCGGACCCAGGCGATCACCACGCTCAGCACCCCGATGGCGGCCACCGTGGCCACGTCCGAGCCGCGGGCCTGCGTGATGCCGAGCTCCGGCACCCCCACCAGTACCAGCACCAGCGCCGCGAAGAACGCGGTACCGGCCGCCCCGTACGCGAAGGCGGCCACCGGCGGCAGACCCGCGAGGAAGAACCCCAGCTCGACGCCCGGCGTGGCCCGCTGCGCGAGCACGAGCACCACCAGGGCCACCGCGGGCGCGATCCGGGCCCAGCGCGGCGGGGGTTCCCCGCGCAGCCGGCCCGGTTCCCCGCGTCCGCGTCTCACCCCTCCACCCTGGTACCGGGACGGGGCGCGCGCACCCCGGGCCGCACCCCGGATCCTCCCCACGGGTGGCCGGGCGGGGCCGGGGCCGCGACAGTGGTGCCGTGACGGACGACGAAGCGGAGATACCGACGCGGGCGCACCTGGAGGCCCACGGCGGTCGCGGCGCCGCGGGCGGACCGCAGAGCGCGCAGATCAGTACGCGGCTCAACTGGCTGCGCGCGGGTGTCCTCGGTGCCAATGACGGGATCATCTCCACCGCCGGCCTGGTGGTAGGCGTGGCCGGTGCGACCACCTCCCGCCCGGCCATCCTGGCGGCGGGCGTCGCCGGTCTGCTGGCGGGCGCGCTGTCGATGGCCGCGGGGGAGTACGTCTCCGTCAGCTCCCAGCGGGACTCCGAACGGGCCGCGCTGGACCTGGAACGCCGGGAACTGGCGGAGGAGCCGGAGGCGGAGCTCGACGAACTCACCACCCTCCTCAGGTCCCGGGGCCTGAGCCGCGAACTGGCTCGGGCGGCCGCCGAAGAGCTGACGGAGCGGGACGCGCTGCGCGCTCACGCCCGGGTCGAGCTGGGCATCAATCCGGACGAGCTGGCCAACCCCTGGCACGCGGCCTTCGCCAGCCTCCTCGCCTTCACGGTGGGCGCGCTGCTCCCGCTGCTGGCGATCACCCTCCCCGGGCCCTCCGCCCGCGTCCCGGTCACCGCGGCGGCGGTCCTGGCCGCCCTCACCCTGTGCGGCGTGATCAGCGCCCGCCTGGGCGGGGCCCCGGTCCCCCGGGCGGTCCTGCGCAATGTGGTGGGCGGAGCCCTGGCCATGTCGGTCACCTACGCGGTGGGCACCTGGCTCGGCACGTCCTGACCCCCGCCCGGCCCGCTCGGCCCGCCTCCCCGCCCCTCGCCCGTCGGCCACCCGCGCCCGCCTGCCATCCCTCGCCCACCTGCCGGCCCCGGCCCGCCGCGCAGTGCGCCCGCCCTGCCCGCAGGGATCCGGCGCGCGGTCGTCGTTCGGCCCGCCGCGCAGTGCGCCCGCCCTGCCCGCAGGGATCCGGCGCGCGGTCGTCGTTCGGCCCGCCGCGAGGCGACCCGGCAGGATGGGGGCATGCGTATCGCGGTCACCGGTTCTTCCGGCCTCATCGGCAAAGCCCTCGTACGGTCCCTGCGCGCGGACGGGCACGACGTGGTGCGGTTCGTGCGCCGGGCGGCCGCCGCCCCGGACGAGGCCCGGTGGGATCCCGCGCGCGGTCACGTCGATCCGGCCGGGCTGGCCGGCTGCGGGGCCGTCGTGCACCTGGCCGGGGCCGGGGTCGGGGAGCGCCGGTGGACCGCCGCGTACAAGAAGGAGATCCGCGACAGCCGGGTTCTCGGGACGGCGGCCGTCGCCCAGGCCCTCGCCGGGATGGAACAGCCGCCCGCCGTCCTGGTCAGCGGCTCCGCCATCGGCTACTACGGCGATACCGGCGACCGGGCCGTCGATGAGGACGCCCCGGCCGGGCAGGGCTTCCTGCCCTCGGTCTGCGTGGAGTGGGAGGCGGCCGCAGCGCCCGCCCGCGCGGCCGGCATCCGTACGGCATTCGCCCGTACCGGCCTGGTCGTCGCCCGCGAGGGCGGCGCCTGGGGGCGGCTGTTCCCCGTCTTCCGCGCGGGCGTCGGCGGCCGGCTCGGCAACGGCCGCCAGTACTGGTCGCACATCTCCCTCCGGGACGAGATCGCGGCCCTGCGCCACATCATCGACACCCCCGCCCTCCACGGCCCCGTCAACCTCACCGCCCCCGAGCCGCTGACCAACCGCCAGGTCACGGCGGCCATGGGCCGGGTGCTGCGCCGGCCCGTGGTGCTGCCCGTACCGGCCCTGGCCCTTCGCATCGCGCTCGGGGAGTTCGCCGAGGACGTGCTGGGCAGTCAGCGGGCCCGGCCGGCCCGGCTGCTGGAGTCGGGCTTCGTCTTCCGCGATCCGGGCATCGAGCAGGCGATCCGCGCCGCCCTCGACGGGGACCACTAAGAGGCCTCGCCGCGGAGCGCATCGGTGGGGGCGTGGTGCGACCACCGTGCGACCGTTCGTGACCCGAATGCGACCGCCGTGCGACCGGACTTGACCGTAATCGCGGCGCGAAGTCGGGTTCCGGCGAAGCAGGTTGGGGGAAGGAGGAGCAGACACAGCCGCGCCGACCTCGGGGAGGGGCACGTGCTCAGCAGCGCACACCACGCCGCACACCATGCGGACATCGTCATCGTAGGAGCCGGAGTCTCAGGACTCGCGGCCGCGCACCACCTGATCGCAGCGGGGGTCACCGTCACCGTCCTGGAAGCCGCCGACGACCCCGGCGGCCGGATGGCCACCGAGTCGGCCGACGGGTTCCGGCTGGACCGGACCGGCCAGTTGCTCAACACCTCGTACACGGAACTGGCCCGCACGCCGGGCCTGGAGGCCCTGACCCTGCGCCCCTTCGCGCCCGGGGTCCTGGTCCACACCGACGGCAAACAGCTCCGCGCCGGGGCTCTCACCCCGGCCCGCGCCCTGGCCAGCGGCTCCCTCGACCAGGCCCGGCTCAGCGCCGCCCTCGGCCGGCTCGCCGCTCTGCCGGAGGAGCGCCTGCTCGCCCGCCCCGAACGCACCGCGCTCGCCGCCCAGCGCTCCCGCGGCCTGCCGCCGCGCACCCTCAACGGGGTGCTGCGCCCCCTGCTCGCCACCCTGCTCCGCGACCCGGAGCTCACGACGTCCAGCCGTGTGGCCGATCTGGCCCTGCGCGGCTTCGCCCGTGGCCGCCTCGCGGTGCCGCAGGGAGGCGCGGCGGCCCTGCCCGACCTGCTCGCCGCGGGCCTGCCGCCCGGCACGGTGCGTACCGGCGTCCGGGTCCGCTCTGTGGCGACCAACCTCGTCACCACCGAGGAGCACGGCGACTTCGCCTGCCGTTCCGTGGTGCTGGCCACCGGCGCCCGCGCCGCCGCCGAACTGCTGCCCGGTCTACGGGTCCCGGAGTTCCACCAGGTCACCGTCCTGCACCACGCCACCGCCGAGCCCCTGCCGTGGGACGGCTCACTGCTCCTGGACGGCGACCCCGCGTGGCCCGTCTCCCACACCGCCGTGATGAGCGCGGTCGACCCGACGCGGGCCCCGGCCGGGCGGAGCCTGGTCACCACCACCGTGCTCGGCCCGCCGCCACCGCCGCGCACGGTCGCCTCGCGGCTGGCCCGCCTCTACGAGAGCGCCACACGGGACTGGGAGCTCCTGGCCGTCCACCACACCCCGGAGGCCGTCCCGGCCATGCCGCCGCCCTACGATGCGCGGCGCCCGGTGCGGGTTCTGGCCGGGCTGTACGTGTGCGGCGACCATCGGGACACGAACACCGTCCAGGGGGCCCTGCACTCGGCGCGCCGCGCCACCACCGCGGTGCTGCGGGACTTCGGCATCCCGCTCCCGGCCACCCCGGAGTCCGCGCTTCCGGTGGCTGCCTGAGACTCGGTGCCGGTGGTGCCGGTGGTGCCGGTGGTGCCGGTGGTGCCGGTGCCGCCGGCGGGGCAGCAGGCCGGCCCCGCCGGCGGTCGGGGCGCGGGCCCCGGGGCCGGACCCCGGCGGCGACCCGGAGGGTCACGACAAGGCCGCCACCCGGTCCCGGTACGTCCGCACGGCCGCGGCGTCCCGGTACGGCTCCAGCCGTCGCTCGAAGTCCCGTACGTACTCCACCGCGCGCACCGACCGCATCTCCATCGCCTGCTGCGCCGCCTCCGCGCCCAGCGCACAGGCCTGGTCCAGCTCGCCGAGCCCCAGCCGGGCCGAGGCCAGCACCACCCGGCAGAACAGCCGCGACCGCGCGTAGGCGGGCGCCCGCAACTGCAGCGAGCGCTCCGCGTGCTGCGCCGAGGCCCGGAACTGCTGCAGGTCCCGGTGGCAGTGCGCGAACTCGTCCGCCAGTTGCGCCTCGTCGAAGTACCGCGCCCAGGGCGGCACGTCGTCCCCCGGCCGCGCCGCCCCCAGCGAGCGCTCGGCCCGTACCAGCGACGCCGTGGCCGCCCGCACCTCGCCCATCACCGCGTGCCCCCGCGCCTCGGCCGAGTGCAGCAGCGCCTGGACCACCGGAGGCGGGCCGGAGCCGACGCCCTGCTGGGCGACCCGGGCCAGCTGCACCGCCTCCCGGCCGTGGCCGAGGTAGACCGCCTGCCGGCTCATGGTGACCAGCACGTACGAGCCGTACGGCCGGTCGCCGGCCGCCTGCGCCAGGCGCAGCGCCTGCACGAAGTACCGCTGGGCGAGCCCGTGCGCGGCGATGTCGTACGAGGTCCAGCCCGCGAGCCGGGTCAGGTCGGCGGCGGCGGAGAACAACCGCCGCCCGGTGGTCTCCCCGTAGGTGCCGCGCAGCATCGGCTCGGCCTCGTGCTCCAGGTAGCGCACCAGCGCCTGCCGGGCGTGGCCGCCGCCGTAGGCGTGGTCCAGGGTGCGGAACAGCTCGCTCACCGATCTCAGCGCCGCGATGTCACCGGCCGTCACCCGCTGCCCGGGCCCCCGGTCGATCTGCCGCTGCCGGGGCACCGAGGTCCGGCCCTGCGACGGGACGCGGGCCTGGGCCAGGTCCGTGCCCCGGCCCACCCGCTCGTCGGCCCGCCCGATCAGCCAGTCCCGGCTGGGCACGACCAGACCGGCCGGGGTGAAGGCGATCTTCCGCAGCTCGGCGTGCGACCCGGAGTCCTTGCGCCACAGCCCGCTCGCGATGTCCACGGCCTCCTCCGGGGTGGCCGCGAACTCCAGCCCGGCGTACACGGGCGCGCACGCGTCCAGACCCAGATCCTGCGCCGACAACCGCCGCCCGAGCCGTCTGGTGAAGACCTCCGCGATCAGCGCCGGCGTGGTCCCGCGGGGCTGCTGCCCGCGCAGCCACCGGGTCACCGAGGTCTTGTCGTACCGCAGATCGAGACCGTGCTCCAGGCCGAGCTGGTCGACGCGGCGGGCGAGCCCGGCGTTGGAGAACCCGGCTTCCGCGATCAGTGCCGCGAGCTGCCGGTTGGGGACGCGCTGGGCAGGTCGTTCCGTCATCGGCTCCACGGTCTCCTGACGTGACGGACCGGAGTCCCGGCCCTGTGAACGGCGTGAATGTAGCGGCGAACTTCGCCCGGACCGCCCGCTCTGTCCCACATTCATCCGATCGTGTGCAGAACGGGTAGGGCCCTTTACGGATCGCCCCCCTCCGCCCGCGTACGCTGCGGCCCATGACCCGCCGGCCACCCGCGACACACCTCCCCCACGCGTACACAGAATCCACAGCTCCGTTGCCGGCGCCCGAACTGACCGAGGCGGAGTGCAGGCGCTGCGGCACCTACATCGCGGGGCTGGACGGGCGGTACGCGTGCGGGGTCTGCGGCTGGGTCAACGACCACTCGGAGGGGCACCGGCGGCTGCCCCGGGCGGACGAGGACCCGGACCGCCCGGCCAAGAAAAGGCGCAGGCCGAAGCAGCTTCCCGGGCCCGTGCCGCAGGCCGCGCCGGAGGCTGCGGCGGAGCCGGGACGGGGCACTGAAGACGCCCGCGCGGGCAGCCGTACCCTTGGCTGAGTGCGATACGTGCACACGGCAGGTTCAACGAGGAGGCGCTGCGGTGGCTGAGCTTGGGTTTGTGCGTCTGGGCTTCGGACCGGAATCCGTCGAGTACACCCGGGCCTGGGAAGAGCAGCGCCGGGTGCACGCCGCCCGCTTCGCCGACGAGATCGAGGACACCTGCCTCCTGCTGGAGCACCTGCCGGTCTACACAGCGGGCCGGCGCACCGACGACAGTGAGCGGCCGCTCGACGGCACGCCGGTCGTCGACGTGGACCGCGGCGGCAAGATCACCTGGCACGGCCCCGGGCAGCTCGTCGGCTACCCGATCATGAAACTGCCCCGCCCGGTGGACGTGGTCGCACACGTTCGCAGGCTGGAGGAGGCGCTGATCCGCACCGCCGCCGACTTCGGCCTGGAGACCACCCGCGTCGAGGGCCGCTCGGGCGTCTGGGTGCTCGGCGACCCCGTCCACGAGCGCCCGCAGACCGGTGGCCTGTCCCTCGACTTCACCGCGTCCCCGCACGGGGGGCGCCCGGACGACGACGAGTTCGACCCCCGCCTGGCCGGCCCCGAGTACGCCCCGTCCAATGCCGGCCAGCGCCGCGAGGACCGCAAGCTCGCCGCCATCGGCATCCGGGTCGCCAAGGGCGTCACGATGCACGGCTTCGCCATCAACGTGAACCCCGACAACACCTGGTTCGACCGGATCGTGCCCTGCGGCATCCGGGACGCCGGTGTGACCTCGCTCTCCTACGAGCTCGGACGCGAGATCACCATCGCGGAGGTGCTGCCGGTCATCGAGCGGCACCTGAAGGACGTGCTGGAGCACGCGGAGCTGCGGCCCCGTGAAGTGGAACCGGCCGTGGGCTCCTGACGACCGGGGAATGGGGCCGAGCCTGCGCAGGTTGGCCGACGTAAGAGCGTATGAAATTACGGGCGTACCCTGGTGGGCGCCGAAGAATCGAAGTCACAGGGAGCCGGTCGTGTCCGCAGTCGCACCCGACGGACGCAAGATGCTGCGCCTGGAGGTCCGGAACAGCCAGACCCCCATCGAGCGCAAGCCCGAGTGGATCAAGACCCGGGCGAAGATGGGTCCCGAGTACACCAAGATGCAGGCCCTGGTGAAGGGCGAAGGACTGCACACGGTGTGCCAGGAAGCCGGCTGTCCGAACATCTACGAATGCTGGGAGGACCGCGAGGCCACCTTCCTCATCGGTGGCGACCAGTGCACCCGGCGCTGTGACTTCTGCCAGATCGACACGGGCAAGCCCGAGGCGCTGGACCGGGACGAGCCCCGCCGTGTCGGCGAGTCCGTGGTCACCATGGACCTGAACTACGCCACCATCACGGGCGTGGCCCGCGACGACCTGCCCGACGGCGGAGCCTGGCTTTACGCCGAGACCGTGCGCCAGATCCACCAGCAGACGGCGGCCCGCGAGAGCGGACACACCAAGGTCGAGCTGCTGGCCCCCGACTTCAACGCCGTCCCGGAGCTGCTGGAGGAGGTCTTCGCCTCCCGCCCCGAGGTCTTCGCGCACAATGTCGAGACCGTGCCGCGGATCTTCAAGCGGATCCGCCCCGGCTTCCGCTACGAGCGCTCGCTGGACGTGATCACCCGCGCCCGCGCGTACGGCCTGGTCACCAAGTCGAACCTGATCCTCGGCATGGGCGAGGAGCGCGAAGAGGTCACGCAGGCCCTGAAGGACCTGCACGAGGCCGGCTGCGAGCTCATCACCATCACCCAGTACCTGCGGCCCTCGCCGCGGCACCACCCCGTCGAGCGCTGGGTGAAACCGGCCGAGTTCGTGGAGCTGGCGAAGGAGGCCGAGGACATCGGCTTCTCCGGTGTGATGTCCGGTCCGCTGGTCCGGTCCTCGTACCGCGCGGGCCGTCTCTACCAGCAGGCGATGGAGAAGCGCGCCACCGTGTGAAGTCCCGCACAAAGTCATACTAGGCAGTAACACGCAGCGACGCGGCCCCTAGGCTCTTTCTTGGAAGAGTCCGGCGGGCCGCGTCAATGTTTTGCCACGTTTGACCGACCGGTCATGCGCTGGTAACACCAATCAGTGACGATGGGTCCACGCTTCGCACACACGCACCGCATGCACCGCATGCACCGCACGCACCGCACACCCTGCCGACGTGAACACCGTGAAAGGGACCGACATCATGCAGGCCGCGCCCGTACGCGCCACCGCCCTTCCGTCCTTCACCGACGCCTTCCGGGGCATCGAGTCCCTGCTCATGAGCGGGGCCCGCCGCAACGCCTGGACGGCGGTACTCGAAGACCGCCGCAGGGCCAAGGACCGGGTCGAAACCGAACACGTACTTGAGGCCGCGGCGACCCGGACCCCGCAGGCCACGTAAACTTCGCCGTATGGCGAGGAAGTCAAACGCAGAGACTGCTGCGAACCCCGGGCGACTGAAGCAGATCGCCCTGACGTACAAGATGACGCGCAAGGCAGACCCGAAGGTCGGTCTGATCGTCGCGGGCGTGGGAATCGTCACCTTCGGTGTGTTTCTCGCGATCGGCTTCCTGATCGGCCACCCGGTCTACCTGGGCATCCTGGGCTTCCTGGTGGCGTTCCTCGCGATGGCGATCGTCTTCGGACGACGGGCCGAGCGGGCTGCCTTCGGGCAGATGGAGGGACAGCCGGGCGCGGCCGCGGCCGTACTCGACAACGTGGGACGGGGCTGGACGACCACCCCGGCCGTCGCGATGACCCGGAACCAGGACATCGTCCACCGGGCCGTGGGCAAGGCCGGCGTCGTGCTGATCGCCGAGGGCAACCCGAACCGCGTGAAGCCCCTGCTCGCGAACGAGAAGAAGAAGCTGGCCCGGATCATGCCGGACGTGCCGGTCCACGACTTCATCGTGGGTACGGGCGAGGGCGAGGTGCCGCTCCAGAAGGTGCGCACCACGCTGCTCAAGCTGCCGCGCGTGCTGGCCGGCCCCCAGATCACCCAGGTCAACGACAAGCTGCGTGCCATGGGCGACCTCATGAGCAACATGCCGCTGCCGAAGGGCCCGATGCCCAAGGGCATGAAGATGCCGCGCGGCGGAAAGATGCGCTGACCCGCTTTTCGTATACGACGACCTGGCCGGCATGGCCGGGCACGGCGGCGCCGGGATGATCATCGCGCACGTGCTC